>SLNH01000047.1 GCA_007133195.1 Nannocystineae bacterium
CTCGGCGAGTTCATCGACGACAACCAGCACCGCGTCAAAGCTCGCGCCCGGCAAAAGCAGGGGCGCACGTTGGTCACGCGCGGGGATTATCACGATCTGCAGGCGATCTTCGACAGCCTAAACGATCGTTACTTCCACGGCCGCATCGACGCGCGGATCACGTGGGGGCGGAAAAACGGCAAACCGAAGAAGCGAAACAGCATCAAGATGGGGTCTTACTCGGTGGAGGAGCGCCTCATCCGCATCCACCGCTCGCTCGATCGCGAGTTCGTGCCGCGGTTTTTCGTCGAGTGGATCGTCTATCACGAGATGCTCCACCAGGTGCACGACGTCGCCGTCGAAAACGGCCGGCGCAAGTTCCATACGAAGGCGTTCATGGAGGACGAGGCGCGGTTTGAGCACTACGCGCTCGCCCGCGCCTGGGAGCGCGCCCACCTCGACGATCTCCTCACCTATTGAGGGGGCTCGGGTGCACGACAGGGATGGCTGGCGCATACTCAACCTATGCGGTGGAGCCCGACACAGCGCCTTGGGGCGGCGATGATGATGCTGGCCTCACAGAGGGCCCGCCGCAGGGGGGGCGGGAATCGCGAGGGGGGCTGCGACACGGGACTGCTTGCGCACCGCGAAGCGCTGGCGTGACCCGCGACCGCCTGGCCGCTATGCTGGAGGTGCCATGGGTGATCCGCTCCGCGGGCGTGCGACCTACCAGGACGTGCTGGATGCTCCGCCGAATCGCGTGGCGGAGCTGATTGACGGAACGCTCCACACATACCCGCGGCCGGCGCCCCGTCATGCGCTGGCTGCATCGCGGCTCGGTATGTGGTTTGGAAGCGGGTTCGGCGAGGGCGGCGACGGGCCTTCGGGCTGGTGGATTCTGGATGAACCGGAGCTGCACTTCGGGGAGGACGTGCTCGTGCCGGACATCGCGGGGTGGCGGGTCGAGCGGCTGCCCGAGCTCCCGGACGCGGCCTACTTCGAGCTCGCTCCAGACTGGATCTGCGAGGTGCTCTCGCCCTTCACGGCCGCGGTCGATCGCGCCGACAAGATGCCCCGCTATGCTGGGCAGGGGGTGCGCTACGCGTGGCTCGTGGAGCCCTCGGTGCACACCCTGGAGGTCTTCCGCCTGGAGCGCGAGCGGTGGTCACTCGTGCAGACCGCTCGCGACGACGACCGGCTCCGGGCCGAGCCCTTCGAAGACGCTGAGCTCGATCTCGGGAGCCTGTGGCGTCGCCCGCGCTGATGCCGCCGCGCAGCCGGCCCCACGTGCGGGTTAGCGTGCGCAGGGCTGAATATCTGTGCCGCGCCGGAACGCGATGAGCGCGCACCACCCCGACAGGGCGCGCCGCTCGGCCACGCGCAGGCCACAAGCGGTAAGGGTCCGCTCGCACCGGCCGGCGAACACCAAGGGCGCGCCCGTGACGATGACGCGCGCGCCAAAAGCTGCGACGCCCGCGAGGTGCGGAATGCATCGGCGCACCTCGGGGTAGGGCAGGTTGGCGACGATGACGTCGAAGCGCCCCAGATCGTGAAGCGGACGCTCGAGGTCGCGGCGCGCCACGCGCGCCTCTGGGACCCGGGCCCGCGCGTTAAGCACCGCGGCCGCGTCGCGATCGACCGCGACGATTTCTGAGGCGCCGCAGGCACGCGCGCGCTCGGCCAAAACGCCGGTGCCGGTGCCGGCGTCGAGCACGCGGGGGGATGCGCAGGCGCGGATCGCCCGCTCCACGGCCTCGGCGGCGAGCTGCGTCGTGGGGTGGCCGCCGTCGCCGAAGAGCCGAGGAACCGCGACGTCGGCAGCGTCCCCGGTGCGGGCCTCCCATGTGGTTTCGTCGGCGCCGGTCAGTCTTCTGGCCATTCGTAGCGAAGCCTGTCGACCGGCTGGCCGCCCACCAGGTGCTGCTCGACGATCTCGTCGGCATCCTCCGGGCTCACGCCCGCGTACCAAACACCCTCCGGGTAGACCACGAGATTCGGTCCTTCGAAGCACGGGCCGAGGCAACCGCAGCTCGTTATCGCCACCCGATCCCAAAGCTCGGGTCGGGCGCCGAGACCGGCCTGGAGGGCTTCGAACAGGGCGGCCCCGCCTCGGGGCGTGCACGAGGGCTTCCCCGTCTCGGGCCGCTGGGTTAGGCAGACGAACACGTGGCGCTCGAACTTGCTCATCGCCCCTTTTTAGCCCGCGGGAGGCCGGCGCGCGCAAGCCGGCAGTCGCGCGAATCGTCGTCACGCGCGTGGCGGCCGCAGGACCACGCTGGCTGTGGCCCGGGGCCTCCTCGAGGTATCCGAGGCTCGAGAGGGAAGATGCCCGGCCTGGGCGTCGTATTTGCGCAAGAGAGATGGCGCCGAGCTCCGAACTTTTCCGAATATGCCCGGGCAAGCAGCAGCACGCGAGGCCTCGCTAAAGCATGGCGCCTCGTATTGAACTCGCGCGGGCTTCTCTGTACTCTGCATCTTCACACTCGCGGATGTAGCTGGGCGAGAGGCTTTCGGGTACTACATTGACGACGCCCCAGCACCACATCATCAAGGAAACCTCGGACTCCGTATCGCGGCTCCTCCAGGAGGAATTCAAGCGCTCGGGTTATAAGCGCGTCCACATCGTGGACGAGGCGCCGAAACCGGAAGCGGTGGAGGGCAAGCTGCCGGCCGTGTCGGTTTACCTCTATCAGGTGTCACTAGATAGCGAAGGCGTCGACGGACATGTTCACAGCGAGCTCGTGCAGCGAGAGCTGGAGGACGGGTCCATCGAAGAGCTCCGCCGGCGGCGTCGGATTTGGGTGAGGCTCGACTACTTGATCTCGACGTGGGCGCAGACGCCCGAGGATGAGCAGCTTCTACTCGGGCTGGCGATCCGGGCGATCATGGACAATCCCTCGGTCGCTCGCGAGCGCCTCCGCGGCGACGCGTTCGAGGAGGACTTCGATCTTTTCTTGGTGCTCTCCACGCGCCTCGATGAGGGGACGTTGGCGCGTTTTTGGGGGAGTTTGGGACAACCGATCCGGCCGGCGATCCAGGCGTGGACGGCCATCCCCATCGTCCCCGAAAAGATGGAGCCCTTTACCCGGGTCAAGGAGCGCGCCCTCGCGTTTCGCGACCTGAACGAGCCGACTCAGGACAGCGAGGACGGGCCGGTTCGAGAGGTGCTTTCGCGGCGTGACCTCGAGCTCGCCGGAGGCGGCGAGCCCGAATAAGCAGCCAGTTCGTTTCCCACAGCGGGACCGATCGATCTAGGGAACAGCGTAAACGGAGGACTTTCGGATGAGTTATTTGTCTCCCGGCGTCTACGTAGAGGAGGTAGACCGCGGCTCCAAGCCTATCGAAGCCGTCGGCACCAACACCGTCGGCTTCCTCGGCGAGTCGTCGAAAGGGCCGGTCAACGAAGCGGTCTTGATCGTGAACTGGTCGCAGTTCGTCAAGACCTTCGGCGATTTCAAGGAGTGCGGGAGCCACCTCGCCCACGCGGTATACGGCTTCTTCAACAATGGCGGATCCCGCTGCTTCGTCGTCAACGTCGGCGAGCCCGCCGGCGCCGCGGCGAAGCCCGCGCTCGCTGGTGACGACAAAGTCGACGCGGGAGACAAGGGCAAGGACAAGGACAAGGGCGGCGCCGCGCCCGCGCCGAAGCCGAGCGGCGGGGGCGATCGCGACGCCAACTTCATCGGTAAGGACAACGGGCCCGGGCAGCGCTCGGGTCTCAAGTGCCTCGAAGAGATCGACGAGGTCGCCATCGTCGCCGCGCCCGGTTGCACGTCGCCGGCCGTTCAGGACGCGCTCCTGTCGCACTGCGAGACGCGCAAGGATCGGTTTGCGATCCTCGACTCCCCCGAGACCATCAACGGCGGGGTCGATCGGTTGCCCAAGCCACGCGACTCCAAGTACGGCGCGTACTACTTTCCCTGGATCGAGGTCTTCGATCCGGACTCGGGGAACGTCTTCGTGCCGCCATCGGGCCACCTCGCCGGCGTGTATTCGCGGGTCGACAGCGAGCGGGGCGTCCACAAGGCGCCGGCGAACGAGATCGTGCGCGGCGCGCTCGGCCTCAAGTACAACGTGTCCAAGGGCGAGCAGGACCTCCTCAACCCCAAGGGGATCAACGCGATCCGCACGATGCAGGGCGGCGCGGTCCGCGTTTGGGGCGCCCGCACGCTGTCGAGCGACGCGTCGTGGAAGTACATCAACGTCCGCCGCCTATTCATCATGGTCGAGTCGTCCATCGAGGCGGCGACGCAGTGGGTCGTGTTCGAGCCCAACGATCATCGGCTCTGGAAGCGGGTTACGCGGACGATCACCTCGTTTTTGACCCTGATCTGGCGAAACGGGGCGCTCATGGGGACCTCCCCGGAGCAGGCGTTCTTCGTCAAGTGCGACGATGAGACGAACCCGCCCGAGGTCGTAGACAACGGGCAGCTCGTCGTCGAGATTGGGCTGGCGCCGACCAAGCCCGCCGAGTTCGTCATCTTCCGCGTCGGCCAGATGGCCTCCGGCGGGGGCGTCGAGGAATAGGCATCGCGTGAGCGGCGGCGGGGAAGATCGCCGCGCCGCCGCTCGTAACCAAGGTGAACATCCGACGCGCGCTCGGTCCTGCCCATCGCGGCGGACCGGGCGCTGCCTTCGCCTGGGAGGTAAGGAACCATGGCTGACAAGAGCAGTCCCTATGCTGGCGGTCGCTTCGGGCTGGTCATCGACGGCTCGGAGTTTCTCGGCTACGTAAAGTCGGTCTCTGGGGGCAACATCAAGGGTGAGGTCTCCGTCCACGAGCTCGGCCCGGACAACATTCAGAAAAAGCACATCTCCACGATCAACCACGAGCCGTTCAAGGTCGAGGTCGGGATGGGGATGTCCGAAGGCTTCTACGAGTGGATCCGGCAGTCCTTCGATAAGTCCCACGTGTCGAAGACGGGCGAGGTCGTCGCCTGCGACTTCGACTATCACGCGCAGGCGGTGCGAGAGTTTTACAACGCGCACATCACGGAGGTGACGGTTCCCACGCTCGACGGCTCGAGCAAGGAGCCGGCCTACATGTCGGTAACCCTCGAGCCGGAGACGATCCGCTACCGCAAGGGCGACGGCTCCCAGATCACGCCGAAAATCGCCCCGGCGACGAAAAAGTGGCTCACATCGAACTTCAAGTTCGAGCTGGGCGACCTGCCGTGCAGCCGCGTGGCGAAGATCGAGTCGTTTACGTGGAAGCAGAACCTCTGCAAAGACGAGGTCGGGTCGTTCCGCGAGCCCGAAAAGACGCCAGCGAAGGTTGAGGTCCCCAACCTCAAGCTCACGATCTCGATGTCGGACATCGAGGACTGGCAGCAGTGGCACAAGAGCTTCGTCATCGACGGCAACTGCGCCGAGGAGGACGAGCTCTCGGGCGCGATCACGTTCCTCGGCCCGAACATGGAAAAGACGCTCGCGACCATCGAGCTCATGAACGTGGGGATCATCTCGCTCGAGCAGGCGCAGTCGGAGGCGAACAAGGAGGAGGTCGCCCGCTTCGAAGTCGAGCTGTACGTCGAAAACATGAGATTCGACTACGAGGAAGCGGACGCGTAGCTGGAGATGAGTGCGATCTATGGCGTTCCGGACTCAGTTTCCGTTTCGGCTGCCCAAGGGTTACGTCGATCCGAGCACGGGCAAAGTGCACCGCGACGGCGTGATGCGCCTGGCGACGGCGCGGGACGAGATACTTCCGCTTCAGGACTACCGTGTCCAATCGAACCGCGCGTACCTCGTCATCGTGCTGCTCTCGCGGGTCATCGAAAAGCTCGGCGACCTCGAACGGATCAGCGTCGATACCGTGGAAAACCTGTTTTCCACCGACCTCGCGTACTTGCAGGAGTTTTACCGCAAGATCAACGAGGAGGGGACGCCGTCGCACGCGGTCACCTGCCCATCCTGCAGTCATGAGATGCAGATCGATATGGCCAGCGGCAATCTCATCGGTCAGGAGGATGCCGAGGAAGGGGGTGAGGGCCGCGAAGGCCAGGGGTGAAGACGTGGGCGGTCGCCACGTACCCCAGCGAGCAGCTCTACCAGGAGATCGCGTACATCGCGTATCACTTCCATTGGTCGCAGGACGACATCCTCGACATGGAGCACGAGGAACGACATATCTGGCTGCGCGAGATCGCCCGCATCAATCGGGAGATCAACGAGGCGCGCAAACGTACCTCCTGAGCTGACGCATGCGACCGTCCACGTATCTCAAACCGCCGGGGGTTCATCCCTCGTGGAGCGAAACCCCCTCTCGCGCGCTCGTCGAAGCTGACACGCGCGTGGCGGGGTTCGTCGGGGTAACCGAGCGCGGTCCAGTCCACACCGCGCGCAGAATTTCAAGTTGGGAAGAGTTCCTCGCGACCTACGGGTACGAGGAGAAACACTACCTGTCCGCCTCGGTCGAGGGATTCTTCCGAAACGGCGGCAGGGAGTGTTTCGTCGTGCGCGCGGTGCACGCGCCCGCCGCCGGACAGCCCGTCACCGAGCACCACGCGGCTCGGGCAGAGCGGGTGATCGCCGATGGGTGGAACAAACCGCGCCTGCGGGTGGGGGCCGCGTCCGAGGGCGTGTGGGGCAACGAGGTCTGGGTGAGCTTTCGCCACGCCACGGGGCCGGAGGCGCTGCTTACCCAAGACCTGGAGCTCGGTGAGGTCGAAGCCCAGGTGAGCTCGACGCGCGGCTTCGAGGTCGGGGCCCTCGTTCGCCTCTACGATCGGGATAGCTCGGATTACGTGGTCCTGACCGAGGTCGGCGATCGGGTCATCCGTTGGAGCGTCGAGACGCCGATTTCGCGCAGGCACCGCGCGGCGAGCCCCACGCGGATCGAAATCCTCGAGGTCGAGGTCCACGTGGCGCTCAGGGAGCGGCGGGAGGTATTCAAGCACTTACAGCTGAGTCCGCGCTCGCCGCGCTACGCGCCCCGGGTGGTGGCGCAGCAGTCGACTCTCGTTTCCCTCGAGGACCTTGGCACGAGCTCGCCGGCGCCGCACAGCCAGGTCGCCGCGGAGCTTCCGGCGCAGCTGTCGGGGGGCCGCGACGGGACCGCGCAGCTCACGCCTGACGATCTCGTCGGGGAAGACCGTGGGCCCGGACATCGATCCGGGCTCATGGCGCTCGCCGCCGAAGACGAGGTCGGCATCTTGGCCTGTCCCGAAGCGATGGTGTTCCTCGAGCGTCACCCGGGGCCAGAAGGGGAGCTCGAGGCCCAGCGCGTTCAGGACGTGATGGTCGATCTCTGCGAGAACCTTCGAGACCGGGTGGCCATCTTGGATGGACCACCGACGCACCAGATCGACCGCGTGCTTCGCTGGCGGCGTCGCACGGAGTCGTCTTACGCCGCGTACTACTGGCCGTGGCTCGGGATGCCGTCGCGCGGAGAGTCGCTGCGCCGGCTGCCGCCGGCCGGGATCATGGCCGGTGTGTACGCCCGCTGCGACACGGAGGTGGGTGTCCACCAAGCTCCCGCCAACGTCCCCGTGCTCGGCGCCGTCGATCTCGGCGTGCGGGTGACCGAAGACGACCTCGGTGTCTTAAACCAAGAAGGGATCAACGCGTTTCGCATTATACGGGGCATAAGGCCGTGGGGCGCGCGCACCGCGTCCTCGGATCCCGACTGGCGCTACATCAACGTTCGGCGCCTGTTCGTCATGCTTCGGCGCTCGCTGGAGGCGGGGATGGCGTGGGCCACGTTCGAGCCGAACAACAGCCGCACGTGGGCGGCGATCAGCGACACGACGCGGGATTTTTTGGCCGGACTGCACCAGCGCGGGATGTTCGCCGCCGCCACGCCCGAAGAGGCCTATTTCGTGAAGTGCGACGAGGAGACGAACCCACCCGAGGATGTCAAAAGCGGGCTGCTTACCTGTTGGGTGGGGGTCGCGCCGGCGGCGCCGGCAGAGTTCATCACGGTGAGCGTCGTCAAGCGCGTGGAGGCAGAGGGCTAAATCGTCCACGCACGCGGGGAGAACGCTTATGGCTGAGACTGGCGAGAACAACAGTGCCAAGCGGAACGATCCGCTTACGACGTTCTGCTTTCGCTTGATTCTCAATATCCCGGATCAGGAGCAGGCGGAGGCCTACTTTCAGAGTGTCTCGGGGCTGAAGATCGAGTCCGAGGTGGTGTCCTTCAAGGAAGGGGGACTCAACCATTCGACCCGGCAGCTCGTGGGGCCCACGAAGTGGCCGAACATCGTGCTCAGGCGGGGGTTTACAGGCGGGAATTTCCACCTGCTCAAGTGGCGGCTGAAGTGGCTGCGGCAGGCGGGCGAAGACGACAACGAGTTCTTGAAGCGGGCTTCCGGGCGCGTGGTTCAGCTCGACTCGCGCTTTCAAGAAAAATGCTCGTGGCGGTTCGTCGGCGGCTGGCCCTGCGTGTGGGAAGGCCCCGAGTACGACGCCACGAAGAGTGAGCTGGCGATCGAGACGCTGGAGATCGCCCACGAGGGGCTCGAGTTCCACGAGGCCCAGTAGGCCCAGTAGGCCCAGCGCGAAGTACGGCACACCCGGGCATGACGGAGAACACGACCACAGGCGGGGCGGCAGGCGGCGGGCAGCCGGGCGGCGGCGATGGCATGGCGTCGGGCGGCGGGATGCCTCGCGGTGCCGCGGGGGCGCTCGCCAAGAGCGACGGTGTGGCCGCGCGCTACGCGCCCGAGGGAACCGCGGTGGGCCGGACATCGGGCCTCTCTGCGCTTCAGTTCAGCGACCGCGTGCTGGATCGATACGCGGGCGAGCCGGCCGGCCCGACCGAGCGAGCCCGCGCGTGGGGCGAGCGGTCGGTTCCGGGGGTGAGCTGGGTGTTCCCCGTCCCTTGGTACGCGGACGAGCTGGCAGACCAGCCGGTGTCGCTCGGGGGCCAGGCCGGGCATAAAGCGCCTGCTCCGAGCGCGCGGGTGTTCGTGCCCGGCGCCGCGGCCTCGGGGCTTCGGCGCGCCGAGCTCGTGGGACAGACTCTCAGCGCCGGGACGCTCCGCGCCGGGGCGTTGAGGTCTGCGCTTCGCGCGCCGGACGTCTCCTTTTCCGACGCCTACGTGGCGCCTTCGCTCGGGCCACCGGTCCGGGATTCGCAGCGGCCCGAGCCGAGCCGCTTAGGCGGCGGTGTGGGCGAGCGGGGAACTGGCCGGGCGAGCCAACAGCCAACGCCCGACGAGCGCGAGGAACAAAGGCTCTCGGGTAGAGCGGCGCGCGAACGAGGCCCGGTTTTGGGACCCGAGGAGGGCGCGCGGCCCGGGGCGCGGGCGGAACAGTCGGTCCGCACAGAGCCCGGGGGCGAGCCGGCGCGGGCGCGTCCGGGGAGCGCGCGGGGGGTGGCCGAGGCCGCGGGCGGTGGGGGCGAGGAGGGCGCCCGTCCCGCAGGCGAGTCTCGTGACGCGCCTGCGGATGTACGCGCGACGCTC
>SLNH01000278.1 GCA_007133195.1 Nannocystineae bacterium
CTCGGAGCTCAAGGTGAGCGTGTCCGAGCTGCCCCAGCGCGTCGCCGCGCTCAAGCAGAAGCCGAAAAACGACCAGAAGGACAAGGCCGCGTCGGCGGGCATCGACGCCAAGGCGGCCGCCAAGGACGCCGGCGGCGTGGCGTACGTGGCCGAGCGTCTAGACGGGGCGTCGGCAGAAGCGATCCGCGAGGAGGCGCTGCGCGTGGCCGACGCGATCGGCGGCGTGGCTGTGCTCGCCGGCGCCGACGACGACAAAGTGCGCCTGGTCGTCGCGGTCGCCAAGCCGAAGACCGACACGATCAAGGCGCCCGCCGTGCTCAAAACGCTGGCCCCCCTCGTGGGCGGCCGGGGCGGCGGCCAGCCCCACCTGGCCCAGGGCGGCGGCACGAAACCAGAGGCGATCGGGGAGCTCCTCGAAGGCGCGCGCTCGGCGGTCGAAGCGGCCCGCTCATAAGACTCGGTTCCCGCCGAGAGCCGATCCCGGCCTGTCCCCGCGCCTCGGCCCGACGCGGGCTTTCGCTGGCGACGGCCCATCGGGCTGAGGTACGCTCGCCACGAGGGCTACGAGACGGGCGCCCACTGCGGGAGGAGCCAGGATGAGCGCGGTCGACACGGCAAGTCGCGAAGCAGCCGGAGAGGGTCAGGGGCGGGCGTCGGCGGCGCGGCCCCCCGACATGCCGGCCGACTGGGGGCTAACGCCCCTCGGTTTGCTCATGGAGCTGGGAGGGCTCCTGTCCCTCGTCGTCGGTGGGCTCTTCATCATGATCGGCATGATGGCCTCGCTCGTCGAAGGTGCGGCGGGCCTCCTGTTCGCCCTGTTCGGCGCGAGCGCGATCGTTCGCTCCGAGCTCCATCGGCGAGCCGGCCGCGGCCTCATCTATGGAAACCCGCGCGGCGCGATGCGCCCGCTTAAAGTCTATATCGCGTTTGCGCTCGTCCACTCGCTCGTGGCCCCGGCTCTGGTCCTGCCACTCGCGTCGGACGCCTTCGCGGCGACGTCCATGGCCAAGACCGGGATCGCGCTGTTCGTGTGGCTCGCATGCTGGCCCGCAGCCGTCATGCTCCTCGCGCGCCGCACGCCGTTTTGGCGGCGGGAAAACGACGCCGAAGCGCTCCCTGCCAGCGAGGATAACGGCTACGAAGGCCTCGCCGTGCTGATGACGGTGTTCGGCTCCTTCGGTGCGGTCATCGCCTGCGCGGCGGCGTTCTCCATGATCGCGAGCGGCGTCGGCGGCCATCTCCTCGTCGGAATTCCCCTCGCCGGCCTTCTCGCCTACCGAGCAGCCCGCCACCTCGGCGTGGGCATCGCGGGCGTGCGCGGCGTGGGCGGAAGCGAGTTCGAAGAGCGCGGGATGCGCTACAGCAACGCCGCAATCGTCATCGCGTTTCTCGTCTCGGCCGCCACACTCCTGGCATTCGTGATGCTCTCGGCCGAGGCATCGCCGCACGCGATCGTGTTCCCCTTCGCGCTGTTCTGGCTCCTTTTCGTGTGGCCGCGCATCGTCGGTCAATTCCTGAACACGCGGGGCTTCGCTCAACTCATGGGGGGCGGCTCGCCGCTGTCTCGCTCACCCGACCTCGCGCTCACCGCGCTCGGCTGGCTTCTGCTCGCCGCCGGGGTTTTGCCGCTGGCCGGCGCGGCCACCTCGCTCCTCGGCCTGAGCTACTCCGATCTCGGCGGCTTCGACGCGGCCGGGTTCGCCATGGACACGCAGGGAGGAAGCCCGCTGCCGCAGCTCGTCGCAGGAGCCGCGCAGGTGTGGGCCGGCGCGGAGCTCGTCGGCATGACCCGACGGTGTCGCCGCGCCGCGCTCGTCTACGGCGCAGTCGGAATCTCGACCGCGATCTACGAAGGCTGGGATCACCTCGTACTGATGTCTGACCTCGGCGTCTCCTCGCTCACGCCGAGCGGGGCTTTGCCCGCGATGGGCGCCCTCCTCGTGTTCGTACCGATGCTGATCCTCCCCATCGCGACCATCGCGCTCACGCGGCGACGCGGCGCCCAAGAAGCGAGAGTCGTGAGCGGAGCGTGATGACGAGTGCCGGCATCGACCTTGCAGCGCGACAGGTCGATGCCAGACACGCACCCAGACACGCACAACGAAAAGTGGCCGGCGCTGTCGGGCGACGCGCTAACCCAAACGCGCGACACGCTGCACCGTTGGCTGCAGATCGTCGGCAAAATTCGCCTCGCGCTCGCGCCGTGGGTCAACCACTCGTGGCACGCGACGCTCTACGTCACGGCGCGCGGGCTCACCACGTCGCCGATCCCCTACGGACGGCGCACCCTCCAAATCGACTTCGACTTCATCGAGGAGCAGCTCGTCCTCGTCACCGCGGAGGGCGAGGCGAGGCGCGTGGGGCTCGAGTCCAAGCCGGTGAAAACGTTTTACGACGAGGTCGTCGCGGCGCTCGCCGAGCTGAACATCGACGTAGCCATCCACGGAGCGCCGAACGAGCTCACTGACGCCACGCCGTTTCGTCAGGACGACCTTCACCACGACTATGACCCGGAGATGGCGCGGCGCTACTGGCAGGCGCTCCTGCAGGTGCATCGGGTGTTCACGGATTTTCGCACCGGCTTCATGGGCAAGGTCAGTCCGGTGCACCTGTTTTGGGGCGGTTTCGATCTCGCCGTCACCCGATTTTCTGGCCGGCGCGCGCCGCCGCACCCCGGCGGCATCCCCCACCTTCCAGACGAGGTCACCCGAGAGGCCTACTCGCACGAGGTGAGCAGCGCCGGATTTTTTCCGGGCGGCGGAGGCATGGATGAGCCGGCGTTTTACTCTTACGCCTACCCCGAGCCGGCCGGGTTTGCGAGCGCGCAGGTAGAGCCGGCCGCCGCCGCGTACCACGAAGGCCTAGGCGAGTTCGTCCTCCCCTACGCCGCGGTCCGCACCGACCCCGACCCCGATGCCGCGCTGCTATCGTTTTTGCAGAGCACCTACGACGCGGCGGCGTCGCTCGCCCGCTGGGATCGCGAATCGCTCGAATGCGAGCGCGGCCGACCCAAAGTCCCGCGCGCGGCGTGAGCGGCCTGGCGCGCGTAGCGGCGGAGCTGGGATTCGGTGAGTCCGTAGTTATAGCGGAGCTTTTGTTTCTCCACGAGCCTGAGCGCGTAATCGGACTCCCGGCGCCGTCGCCTGGCGCGGCGATCGCCCGGCTCACCAGGCGGCTGCGGACGGGTTTCCGCCGTCTGCGCCGTAAGCCCCGGCAGCTCCGTGCCGAGCCGCCGCACCCGCTTTCGTCTCGGTCCGGTAAAGCGCGCCACATGCCTACGAAAAGCAATGTCCGTTCCGACCCTTAGCGCCGCGACGAAACCCACCATGAGCGAGCCCCCGCGCCGTCCGGGCGCCGAGGGGAGCCATCGGGAAGAGACGTGTTGACGAGCGGATGGAGCGTGAAGTCTAATTGGTCCAATGACCCGATCTGCGTCCGACGATCATCGCCCACTGACGCTCCGCGGCCGGCACGCAAAAGCGCGCCGGGACGCCGGCATCATCCCCGCTCTCACCTTCGCCACCGCTGGCCTGGTGGCGGGCTGCTTCGCCCCGGACCTGCCCGAGGGCATGAGCTGCGACGACAAAAACTGCCCCGGCGATCTCGTGTGCGAAGAGGGGACGTGCATCGACGAGGGCTCGGGCCCGCCAGGCTCGAACGGTAACGACCCTCACGTCGACGCCGGCACGACCGAGCCAGACGCGCCCACAAGCCGCCCCGATATTGACGCTCACGTGCCCGACGCTCACGTGCCCGACGCCCACCCGCCCGATGCCGACCCCGATCCCGAACCCAGAACTTGCGACGAGGCAGGCGCACCGGCCGACATCAATTGTGACCGCGGATCCCAAACTGGCTGCTCCAGCGGCCGCTGCACGCTTATCATCAGCGAACTCGGGCCGGCGCACGAAGTCTACATCGGCTGCGCCGAACCCGAAGGCGAGCAAGAGGTCGGCGAGCCGTGCGAATACACCGAGCAGGCCGGCGTCGGCTACGTGGACAATTGCCGGACCTCGCTCACCTGCGATCCCACCGATGGCGTGTGCCGGAGCTACTGCGACGTGGCCGTCGGGTGCAGCGACTCGTTCGAGGATTGCGAGGAGCTCACCGACTTCGACGAGATCTGCCAAGACACCTTCCCCGAAGGCATCTGCCGCTAACCCGAGCTAGTCGGTGGCGCGGGACTCGGCGAGCTCCCACATGCGGAGGTAGCCCTCGGCCGACTTGAACAGGGGCTCGAGGTCGTCGTCGGTCACGCCGTCGCGGCGCACCTCCTCGACGAGCTCGGGCATGAGGCCGATGTGCACGAGCCCCTCTTTGTTGAAGTCGACAACGCGCTCACCGACGCGGGGCTGTTCGAAGGTGACGTCGCCGGCGAACGACTCGAACGGATAGGTGATGGGATCATCCTGAGGCTCGTCACAGACGCTGTCCGCCCCGAGCCGGGGCCCCGGGGCGCCCGCGAAGCCGTTTAGATCGAAGCCGAACCCTTCGGCCGGAAACCCGCCCCGCGCTTCGATGAGCTCGATCCGCGAGAGGAACGGCGCGGCCATCGCGCCGTCTTCTTCGGGATCCCGGCAGCGGCCGAAGTTTACCTTCGAGACGCCGCCGAGCTCGTAGAGCGCGCCCTCGTTGTTCAAGCCGTGCGTGCCCGCCGCGGGGTAATCGTGCTGCTCGATGATTTCGAAGGCCCGCTCGTAGGCGCGCGGCGGCAGGTGATCGAGCTCGATGATCATGCCGCGCGCGATCAGCTCCTCGATTAAGTGCTCCCCGAGCTCGGTGAGGCCGGCGTTTTGGCAATAGTCCCCCTCCAGCCCGCCGCCCTGGAGCTCGTCGGCAAACTCGAACAGCACGTCGATGGGATCGTCGGCGAACCCGGTCATGTCGAACGGCGGATCCGCGAAGTAATCGTCCCGCGGCTCGTTCAGCTCGCCGAAGGTTACGTCGCCTCGATCGAACGCGGTGGGGACATCGGGGCACTCTTCGGTGAAGTTCAAGTAATGGCCGGTTTGCACGAAGTTGCCGAGCTCGGTGATGCCGCGATCGCCGTCGCCGGCCGACAGCGCGTTGTCGTGCTTGTGAACGGGAAAGATCGCCCGAACGCCCTTTTCGTAGTAGCGGTCGAGCTCGGCCTCGATGTGCGCCGCGTCGCAGGCGGGCGCTCCCTCGGGTGGGACGAGGAAGCAGTCGAACAGGTTGGACACCTCGATACCCAAGATGACGGCCATGTTCCCCGCGCGGATCTCGTCGCGCGCCTCCTCCGGGGAGGTGACGACGCGAAACCAGCCTTCCCCGGGCCCGCCCTCCTGGGCGTCGATGTACCGCTCCATGGCGTAGGTCTCCTCGAGGATGCGATCGGTGGCGACCATGTCGTTACAGTCGTATCGCGCGGGCTGCGTGCCGATGCCGTCGAAGAGCTCGCAGAGCACTTGGTTGCTCGTCGCGTGCTGAACGACGAGGCGGAGACCTCCGAGGTAGGCCCGCTCGAGCCATTTGTAGTACTGCGTCTGGTGCGTGGAGCTGCCGTGCGCGTCGGGCCAGTCGGAAAACGTCGGGTAGCCGTCTACGCCGTGGTTTTCATCGGGGAGCTGGCCCACGAGCAGGCTGTACAGGAGCGTCTCGTCGAGATCGCCCCGGCCCGCCTCGTCGAAGCCAAAGCCGAGGAAGTCCTCCCTCCCCTGCGCGCCGTGGTTGGCCGCGCAGTTGGGGAGCGCGTACTCCGCACCGAGCCGGTGGTACGGCGCGCCGTGGAACACCCCGCCGCCCCCGAACGCGAGGTTGGTCATGATATGGGAGTGTGTGTCTACGACCCCGTAGACCGAACCATCGGGCCACTCGGTCTTGTCGATCGCCCCGTCGGCGTCGGTGGTGAGCTCGGGAAACTCGGCGCAGCCGGTCTCCTCGAACAGCGTGACCTCCGCGGCACCCGCGAGGTCCTCGGCCAGCCCGCCGGCGGCCACGTATCGCTCCGCGTCCACGTTCTCGAGCGCAAACCGATCCGGATCGTCCTCGGAGATCGCGAGCGCCCACTCCGCCCGCGACTCGAAGTCCTCACCGATCGCCGCAGGCCGCTCCGCGAGCTCGGCGGCACGCACCAGACCTTCGTCCCCCGCTTGCAGGTAATGTCCCCCCTCGTCGTAAAACAGGTACACCCCGAGGCCGGACGGCTTCATCCGAAACCGTGCGGCCCCGTCGCGATCGCCGAGCTCGAGCTCTTCGCCGGACGCGGACGGCGCGAGGAATCCGAACTCCTCGCCGCCGGGCGACGCGACCTCGACGGCGACGCAGGCGTCCGCGAAGCTGTAGATGCCGTCGTGGCCCGGCGCCGACGCCCGCTCCTCGCCTCCGCACCCCACCCCGGTCAGAGCCAGCCCGAGCGCTGCGGCGGAAAGTCCCGTGCGCTTCACGATCGCCTCCTTCAGCTCGGCTCCGCGCGCGCCGCGCCTGCGCCGCCGTCCGCCGCCGCCTCGGACGCGGCGCCCTCCGCGCGCTCACAAGCGGCTTGAAATCTGGCTTCGAGCTCCTCGGCCTCGGCGCCTGGGGCGGGTCCGAGCCTCCGCCACTGCTCGCGCAGATCGGCGCACTCGTCGGCCACGGAGCGCTCTCCGTCCTGATGTACGCCCAGCGCGCGTTCCGCGAGCGCCGCCTTGAGCGCCGCGGCCACTTCTTCCGGACTGGCGTCCGCGCGCGGCGACTCGGGCGCCTCGGGGATCAGCGCTTCCGCGCGCTCGCAAAGCTTCCGCCGCTTTTTCACGATGGCTTCGGGATCGAGATCGGTTCCGCGAAACGCGTCGCCGAACGCCTCCATCGCCCGCCGGGTGACGTCCTCGGCGCGGGCCTTCAGCTCATCGGTCCCGCCGGCGCCCATCGCTTCGAGCTCTCGCAAAGTCGCTCTGAGCGCCATGGCGTCAGCGGCCGCGTCGCCCTCGCCCGGATCGTCCCCCGCCAGCCGCGCCTCGATGCGCGAGGCCGCCGCGTCGCCCTGCTCGAGGAGCGAGGTCGCGCGCGCCTCGCGCGCCTGCGCCTGGGACGCCGACACCCGGTCACACGCCGCCCGGAACCGCTCACCGAGCGCGTCGGCTTCCTTGCGGGGCACCGGACCGATCTTGCGAAACTCGCTGCGCAGCCGCTTAAGCTCCTGCTCGGTATGGCTCCAGTCGTCGCTCGCTTCGGCCAACGCCTCGATCGACGCGACGATCGATTGCTTGGCCTCGAGGTGTTCCTGAAGCTCCGCGAGCCGCTTTTCGAGGTGCGGCTTGCGGCGCTCGAAGAACCGATCGCACGCCGCGCGAAACCGCTTCCATAGCGAACCGGCCCGCTTTTTGGGAACCGGCCCGATTTCCTTCCACTCGCGCTGAAGGCGCTTGATCTCCTCGGCCGTGCGCTCCCAGTCCGTGGACTCGGCCAGCTCTTCGGCCCTGGTGACGAGCGCCTCCTTCTTCTCGAGGTTTTGCTTCTCGCCCGCGGCTTGCTCCGCCCGCCGCGCCTTGACCCGCTCGTAGATCTGATCGCAGGTAGCCTTGAACTGCGACCAGAGCACGTCGTTCTTGTCTTTGGGCGCGGGCCCGGACTGCTTCCAATCGGACTGAAGCGCCTTGAGCTTGTCGAACAGCTCCGGCTCGTCCTCGGCTCGCAGAAGCTTTTCCGCGCGCTGGATCAGCTCTTCCTTTTTGCCGACGCTGGCCCACCGCTTCCACTCCTCGGCCTCGCGAAGCTCGCGCAGCCGGATTAAGAGCTTGCGCCTGGCCTCCTCGTAGCGCGCATCGAGCGCCCGCGCCTCGTTCGAGCCCGGCAGCGCGGACAGTTTGCGGTAGCGGCTCTGCGCGCGCTGAAGCGCCCGATCCCCGTGCTTTATCGAGTCGGTGTCGAGCTCGCCCTCCAGCTCCGAGACGAGGGACTCGAGCGCGGCGAGGGCCTCGGTCGCGCGCTTTTCGCGCTCGGCCCGCGCCTTGCCCGCCGCCCGCGCGGCCGGCTCGTTTTTCGCGTCGCTTCCGGCATGGGTGGCGTCTTCGCGGCCGGCGCCCGAGTCGTCGCCGTCACCTTGCTCGCCGGCGTCGCCCGCGGCCTCGGATCCGGTGCCCGTGTCCGCCGAGGGCGCGCCCTGCTCGCTCGGATCCGCATCTGTCGCGCGCGCCGTCGCATCCTCGTCATCGCCGCGCGCCGGCGCTGAATCCTCGGAACCGACCGACGCCTCCGCCTTGGCCCGCTCGGAGGCCGCGAGCGCCGCCCGCCCCTCGCGCTCGTAGCGCTCGTCAAAGCGGCGGCACGCGCGAACGAACCGCGCCTCGAGCTCCGGGTCGGGCGCCGGCCCCTCGGCGGCGAGCGCTTGCCACGCCTCGCGGAGCTCGGCCAAGGTTTCGGCCTTCCCCTCCCAGCTGTCGGTTCGCGCGAGGGACTCCGCCTGTCGACACAGCTGCGCGCGCTCGGCGTGGGCGCGCTTTTCCTCCGAACTCTTTGCGCTCACCGGCGTTTGGCTCGACAGCTTCCGGCTCGCCCGCGCGCGCACCAGGCGGTTTTTCCCTTTGCTGGCGACATGGGCGAGGCTCTCGGCGTCCTCGAGGCGCTCGACGACGGCGAAGCCCACCTCCTTGCGGTGCTCGTCAACGGCGACCGAACGGAGGATCTCCGGGCTCTCGATGCGGCCGAGCGCGAAGACGCGCAGCTCGGTGTCGGCCCCGCTCCGCGCGACGTCGGCGAGCTCGCGATCGGTGCGCAGAGATTCTACCGCCGCCCGCCGCACCTCGGCGAGCTGCGCGCGCCGGGCGATGACGACCAGCGCTCGGCCGCCGTGCTCGAGCTGTGCGATCTGGCGGATCGCGGTGAGCGCGCGATCGGGCTGTTCGCTCTCGGCCCACCGCGCGAGGCGCACGCGCGCGCGCGACTCGGCGAGCTCCCGAAGCCCGGAATCTGGCTCGCGTGCCGCCACCTCCACGAGGCGCACCGGATCTTCGAGGCGCTCGATCGCCGCCTTGCGGACCTGGCGCGCCGCGTCACCCCGGGCGAGCTGAGCCAAAATTTCGCCGTCGCCGTCGCCGAGGTGGCGGATCGCCTCGAGGCGGACGTCGGGGTCGCTGTGCTTGTGCTTGGGACGAAACAGATCGGCCAGGCCCATAAAGCCCTCCAGAGTTGGCCCAGACTCTATGCGCCCGGTCGCTGCAAAACAAGGCGAGCCCCCGGGCTCCGGCGCCGGAACTTGTGACGAGGCGCGGCAAAAATTTTGCCACAAACGGGGCGGTCGGCTGGTATGGGAACCCATGCCCAGCCGACGCGGCCTCCGCGACCAGGCGCCCTCGACCGGCGACAGCGCCGGGGAGCAGGCGAGCGAGCGTCTTTCGGACAAACCGCGGCCCCCATCGCCCGCAGCGCGCGCCGCGCTCGGGTCTGCCCCCGGCGCCCACGGCGAGCGGCCCAGGGCCCCGGACCCAAGTGCCGACTCCGGCGCGGGGGGAGGGGAAGGTGACGGCGGAAGCGAAGGCAGCGCCGCATCCGGCCTCGCCAGCGGCGGTGAGTCGGGCGCCGGCGGAGGCGACGCAGGCGAGCGCGGTGGGGGCGACGGCGGCGGTCGCACCGGGGGCGCCGGAGGCGGGAGCCAGCGCGAGCCCGTCGAGGTCGCGATCGTCTCGATCGGCGCGCTCGCGATGTGGCGCCGGCTCGGCTGGGCCCTGGCGCTCGCTGGCCTCCTCTGGGGTCTCGTGTGGCTCGCCCTCATGGTCCCGATCGTCTCGGTCCCACTCCTAATCTCCCTCATTATCGCCTACTTATTGGCGCCGCTCGTGGATCGTCTCGAGCGCTGGGGCATCGCCAGGACCCTCGGAATCGCGATTCTCGTGGTCGGGTCTTTGGGCATCCTGAGCGGCGCCGTCGCGATCGTCGTCCCCCTCGTCGCCGACGACATCCGCCGCGTGCCCACGCAGGCCGCAGACCTCGCCGAGACCGCGAGCGCCTGGATCGAGTCGACCTTCGGCTATGCCGTCCCCACCTCCGGCGACGAGATCCGCGACGCGCTCACCGAGTGGTTCGACGACATCGAAGACGCCGAGAGCTGGATCGGTTCGGCCGCGCAGGTCGTTTTCGGTCGCACCGTGAGCGCGATCGGAATGCTGTTCGGCTTCGCCATGATCCCCGTGTTTTCGTTCTTCTTGCTTCGGGATTTCGGGCGCATCTTGGCCGCGCTCAAGGCATTGGTACCGCCCCATCACCAAGACGTGGTGGTAAAGCGCGCCCGAGAGATCGACAGCGCGCTCGGCGGCTTCGTGCGCGGGCAGCTCATCGTGGCCGGTATTCTGGCTGTCCTGTACTCGATCGGGCTGTGGAGCGTCGATCTGCCCCTCGCGAGCCTCGTCGGGATCATCGCCGGGCTCGGCAACATGATCCCGTTTCTCGGCACGGCGGTCGGCCTCATCATCGCCACCCTCGTCGCGCTCCTGGAGTGGCAAGGCATCGTCCAGCTCCTTCTGGTCTACGCGGTGTTCGCCGGCGTGCAGGCGCTGGAGAGCTGGCTCATCACGCCGAACATCGTGGGCAACCGGGTTGGACTATCGCCGTTCGGGGTCATCATCGCCGTGCTCGCGTTCGGCGAGCTGTTCGGATTCTTGGGGATCCTGCTCGCGGTGCCGCTCGCGGCGGTCCTCAAAATCTTCGTGCGGGCGACGGTCGACGCCTACCGGCAGTCGGAGTTCTTCGCCAGGCAGACGCCCTGACTCCCGGCCGGCACCGCGTCCAGGCACATCGTCTTCCTCTCCCGATCGGCGGTCGCCCGACCGCGGCCGCTACCCGATACCGTGTGCACCTTGGCGGCACGCCGGTTGCTTAGGGCGTGACCAGAAGCTGCCGATGGAGCAGCCGCCGCGGCCGCGACGACGGCTTCGTACCCGCGGCGAAACGTTCACCTCGAGCGCGGACAAGGGAGACCACCATGCCCCAAAGGCTCAGCATCCTCGTAAACGGCGGCGACTGGGCGTGCGCTCACGCCGACTCTCGCAGCCTCACCGATGTCTGCCGCGAGCTCGCGCACATCGTGGGGCCCGAGCTAGGCACCGAGCTGCAAGGCGTCGCCAGGGACGCGGAAATCGATATGGAGCGAGCCTCGTGGGCGTGGCTGTCGCTGTCTGCCAAGTTGCGGCGAGTCCCTTTCGAAGACAGCCCGAACCAACCACCGGCTTGATGCGGTGCGATGCCGGCGCGCTCGCGCTTCGATCTCGACAAACCGCCCGAACACGCGCCGGCTAAAGCGCCGTGACGCCGGCGCGCTCGCGCCTCGATCTCGCGCGCCGCTCGCGTGCGCGCCGTCGCGAGATTGTCACACCCGCCCCGCCCGGGAGTGCGAAAAATTCGCCGTTACTGCTGGCGCCTGCGCACGATGGACGCGAACTTTCGTCGTGAATAAGCGGCGCTCGCGGCCGAGCCCGTCGCGGCACGACGGCTGCATTCCGCCCCCCCAGGAGGTAAGAATGCAGTTCTTCCCAGGCAGTGCGTTTCCCCCGATCGAGCTCGGCGATCTCGTCACCATCGCTTGCGAAGAGGCGCGCGCGCTCACCGCCGACGAAGGCGAAGCCGCTCGCCTCGCCACGCTCGCCATCACCGAGCTCCTCGCTACCACGCAAAACGACCGCGCCCTGCGCGACCTCGCCGGCGGCGGGTGAGGTCGCCCGGGGCGCGTCTAGTCGTCGCGGATTTCCTCGCCCTCGAGCTTGTAGGCTCCGTCGGCGTCGTGAACCTCCTTGCCGTGGAGCGGCGGGTTGAACACGCAAGCCATGGTCATCTGGCGTCGACACCGCAGTATATGACGATCGTGCTTGTCGAGTATGTAGATCGTTCCCGGCGCGATCGGGTGCACGACCCCATCATCCATCGTCTCGACTTCGCCCTCGCCCTCGATGCAGTACACCGACTCGAGGTGGTTTTTGTACCAAAGCTCGAGCTCGGCGCCCTCGTGGATGGTGGTGATGTGGAAGGAAAACCCCATGCCGTCGCTCTTGAGGAGCAGGCGTACGCTCTCCCAGCCTTCGGAAACGATTCGGCGCTCGGAATTTTGCGCCTCTTTGAGGGTCCGTACGATCACGCGCTTGTCCTCCGCAGAAGTGGGGCGCAGCGGCCCGGTTACAATCGCGGGGGGTTTTCGCATATGGTCACCCCGCGTGTCGCCCCATCCCGACTCGGAGCACCGCGGCACCGGTGGCGGCGGAGCGATCGGATGCGGCAAACCCGCGCTCAGCGCCCGCGCAGAAACTGCGAGAGCTTGTGGACGAGGCCCCGCTGTTTGGGCGCCTCCTCCGCGAGCGGTTGTGCGTCGGCGCCCGCCTCTGCCACCGGCGTGGCGTCCGATAGCTCGTCCGGCCCCTTTGCGTAGCCGCTCTCGGACACCCTGGCCACCATGCGGGACAGCCGCGCGTGCAGGTCCTGCGTGTTTCGCGAGCCCTTGAGCACTTCGCCGAGCTGCCGCGCCATCTCGCGCGTGGACTCGAATCGATCTTCTGGCTCCGGCTCGAGCGCGCGGTGAATCACCTTGACGAGCTTCGCCGGCAAATCCGGGCGCCGCGGGCGCAGCGGCTCGACCTGCCCGTTGTGAAGCTTGCGATAGACTTCGTAATCCGTCTCGGCCTCGAAGAGCTTTCGGCCCACCAGCGCCTCCCACAGGACCGAGCCCATGGCGAACTGATCCGAGGCGGGCGAGGGACGCATGCCCTGCACGATCTCGGGCGCGAGATAGGCCATCTTCCCCTTT
The DNA here is from genome assembly GCA_007133195.1 of Nannocystineae bacterium. Classification (GTDB taxonomy): domain Bacteria; phylum Myxococcota_A; class Polyangia; order Haliangiales; family Haliangiaceae; genus SLNH01. Next base: position 12,725 of record SLNH01000278.1, read on the forward strand.
ACGATCCCGGGATCCGTGAGCTCTTTGCGCCGATCGCCGGCCAGGGACAGCCCGAAGTCGATGAGCTTGGCCATGCCCTGACGGTTGATGAGGATGTTGTGGGGCGACACGTCGCGATGCACGATGGGCGCGGGCTGGCCAGTGTCGTCCTTGCGCTCGTGCGCCGCCGCCAGCCCCCGGAGCACCCCGATCCCGATCGCCGTGACGAGCTCCCAGGGCGCCGACTCCCCGCGGTCTCGCACGTGATGGACATAAGCGCCGAGGTCGATCCCGTCGATCCACTCCATGACGAGGTAGTAGCTGTCCTCCTCGACCACGAAGTCGTAGGTCTGCGCGATGTTGGGATCCTGCAGCTCGGCGCCGATTCGAGCCTCTTCGGCGAACATTTCCGCATAAAGCGGCTGCTCTGCGAGATGATCGTGAACTTGCTTGACGGCGACCGGCCTGGCGAAGCCGCGATCGCCCCGCACTCGCCCGCGCCACACCACGGCCATGCCGCCGCGCCCCGCGATCTCGGCGAGCTCGTAGCGTCCGCCGACGAGCTCGCCCCCGGCCTTGGCTTTCAGCTCCTCCACCGGGCTCGAGTTTAGCGGGAAAGCCCATTCACGCCAGGGCTACGTGACGCCGACTCTCGAGGGTAGCGCCACGCGCTTGGATTTAGTACTCCCTGTCCCGGCCATGAGCCAGTCCCCGGAAGCCATCCAGCGGCGGCGCACCTTCGCCATCATCTCCCACCCCGACGCCGGGAAGACCACTCTCACCGAGAAGCTCCTGGTCTACGGCGGGGCGATCCAGCTCGCCGGGGCCGTCAAGGCCCGCGGGGAGCAGCGCAGGGCGCGCTCGGACTGGATGAAGGTCGAGCGCGAGCGCGGCATCTCGGTGAGCTCCGCGGTGATGACCTTCGAGTACGCCGGGTGCCACTTCAATCTCCTCGACACGCCGGGCCACGAGGACTTTAGCGAAGACACCTACCGGACCCTCACCGCCGTGGACTCGGCCGTGATGATCCTCGACAGCGCCAAGGGCATCGAGAGCCAGACTCGCAAGCTCTTCGAGGTCTGTCGCCTCCGCGACGTCCCGATCATCACGTTCATCAACAAGCTCGATCGCGAGGGCAAAGAACCGTTCGAACTGCTGGATGAGATCGAGCAGACGCTCGCCCTGGACGTCGCGCCGGTGAGCTGGCCCATCGGCCGGGGCCAACGATTCCGGGGCTGCTATGACCTCATGCACGACAAGCTCCTGCTCCTCGACCGGGAGGACAAAAACGTCGCCGCCGAGGGCACCGTGTGCGAGGGCCTCGACGACCCCACCCTCGACGACGAGCTCCCCCGATCGGCGGCCGGCGAGCTCCGCGAGGAGGTGGGGATGGCTCGCGAGCTCTGCGCGCCCTTCGACTTCGAGGCCTACCGGAGCGGCCACTTGACCCCCGTGTACTTCGGCAGCGCGATGAACAGCTTCGGCGTCAAAACCCTGCTCGACGGACTCGCCGAGATCGCGCCGCCGCCGCGCCCGCAGCCGACCAAGACCCGCCAGGTCACCCCGGTTGAGGAAAAAGTCACCGGCTTCGTGTTCAAGATTCAGGCGAACATGGATCCCAAACACCGGGATCGGATCGCGTTCGTTCGGCTTTGCTCGGGGCATTTCCGCCGCGGCATGAAGCTCACCCACGTGCGATCGGGCAAGACCCTCACCATCCACAGCCCGCAGCTGTTCCTCGCCCGCGACCGGGGCGTAGCCGAGGAAGCGCTCGCCGGCGACATCATCGGCATCCCCAATCACGGCAACCTTCGCATCGGCGATACCCTCACCGAAGGCGAGGGCATGCAGTTTACGGGCATCCCGAGCTTCGCCCCGGAGGTGCTCCAGACGGTTCGGCCCGAAGACCCGATGCGCGCCAAACACCTGGGACGGGCGCTCACCCAGGTCGCCGAAGAGGGTGCGGCGCAGGCGTTCAAACCCCGGATCGGCTCGGATTGGATCGTCGGCGCCGTCGGGCCGCTTCAGTTCGACGTCCTCGCCGACCGCATTCGCACGGAGTTCAACATCCCAGTTCGATTCGAGCCCACCTCGATCCTCACCGCGCGTTGGGTGGCCGCCGATGACCACCGGGAGATCAAGCGGTTTGCCGACGCCAACCAGGACGCCCTGGCCGACGACCACAGCGGGGAGCCCGTGTTCTTGGCGAGAAACAACTGGCACCTGGAGACCACCGAGCGCGAGTGGCCACAGGTGCGCCTGCAAAAGACGCGCGAGCAGACCTAGCGCCCTGCGCCGCCGACGGCAGCCGTATCGGCGCCGCGGGGCGGTGCGGGGTTGACAACAGGTCTCAGGTGATAATAGTTAGCAAATGGCAGTGGACCCCAAGCTCGGCATTTACAGGCCCGCTGTACCCGCAGGGGACCTCGGCGCGCGCGTGGAGGCGTTCTCCGCCCGGTGCCGTGAGCACGGCCTGTCCGTGACGCCGCAGCGGCGCGCGATCATGCGCGCGCTCCTCGCCTCCGAGGACCATCCTCGGGCCGAAGACGTGTACGACGCGGTGCGCGCTGAGCACCCGACGATCTCGCTGGCCACGGTCCACCGCACCTTGGAGACGCTTTGTCAGATTGGAGAAGCGCGCAAGGTCACGCCCCTTCATCACAGCGCGCGCTACGACGGAAACCTGAGCCCCCACCATCACCTCGTCTGCGTCGGATGCCTGCGCGTCCTCGACGTCGAGGCTCCCCAGTTCGACGAGCTCCTCGGATCTCAAAAGTGGCTGGGCGATCACGAAGTCGTTGGGGGATCAGTGGAAATCTACGTACGCTGCCGGAGCTGTCGACAACAGACGAGCGATTGAGACGCGGCGTAGCCGCCGCCAACACCCCCACTTGGGATAGGAGGAATAGCCATGGCTGAGCTCAAGGGAAGCAAGACCCACCAGAACCTCAAAGACGCCTTCGCCGGCGAGAGCCAAGCGAACCGTCGTTACCTCTACTTCGCGCGCATCGCCGACGTCGAAGGGCACACCGATGTCGCCGGTTTGTTCCGCGACACGGCGGACGGCGAGACCGGCCACGCCCACGGGCACATGGACTACCTGAAGCAGGCCGGCGACCCGGCGACGGATCTTCCGTTCGGCAGCACCGAGAACAACCTCGAGGCCGCCATCGCCGGGGAGACCTACGAGTACACGGACATGTACCCGGGCATGGCGAAGACCGCGCGCGAAGAGGGCTTCAGCGACGTGGCCGACTGGTTCGAGGTGCTCGCGAAGGCCGAGAAGTCCCACGCGGGTCGGTTCCAGAAGGCCCGCGACGGTCTGTCCTAACCGAGACATTGCGCGCGATCCGGGGCGGGCTCAGGCCCGCCCCGGCGCCGCATCTCGACGCGCCGCCAGGGCGCGCGCTGCCTTTACAGTTTTTGGTGAGCCGAGGAGGGGCGACATGCAGCCGATCCGCCGTGAAGACATTCTCGATCTCAATACCTACGGCGCCAGGCGTAACGAGATCCGCAAAGAGGTGATGGCCGAGAAGAACCGGAGGCGCCTTCAGGTCGGCGACCACATCATGCTCCTGTTCGAGACCTGGAAGACGCTCTGGTACCAGGTGCAGGAGATGCTGCGCGCCGAGTCCATCACCGAGGAGGAGGGCATCGCCCACGAGATGGAAACCTATAACGAGCTCCTGCCCGGCCCCCGCGAGATCTCGGCGACGATGCTCATCGAGTATGAGGACGTGGACCTGCGAAATAAGCGCCTCCGCGAGCTCGCGGGGCTCAAAGACCACGTGTGGCTCGAACTCGGCGGCGATCGCATCAAGGCGCAGTTCGACCAGCGGCAGATGGAGGACGAGCGCATAAGCTCCGTCCAGTTCATCCGCTTCGACCTCGGCGAGACGACGCCCGAGGCGTGGCGGAAGCTCGGCGCACAGGGGCGCGTCCGCGTGGTCATCGACCACCCGGCGATGGAGGTGGCCACGCCCGTGCCGAAGGCCGTGGCCGAGGCCCTCGCCGAAGATCTCGAGGCTTCGGCATAACGATCGTGAAAAGCCGCGCGCCGAGTGAGTCGCTCAGTAGCGGCCGCGCGAGAGCGAGCGCTCCACGCATTCGAGCCGAGCTCGGCTACCGCGCTCGCTTCGCTCACAGCGGCCGATGATGCCGCTCGGATCCCGGCGCGCTTGCGACGCCGCCTCCACGCATTCGGCGGTTCGGCGACTGCCCGACATCGCGCTGTCACAGGCGCGGATCGCCCGGCGCATGTCAAAGGACGCGTCCGTGGAGGCGTTCACGCACTCGAGCGTCCTCCGGCTTCCGGACACCGCCTGATCACAGGCGCGGATCGCCTCGGTCGGATCCCGGCGGGCGCGCGCGGCCCTCTCCACGCACTCGGACGTGCGGCGGCTGCCGGACATGGCGCTGCCGCAGGCGCGGACCGCGCTGCTCGCTTCGTAGTGCGCCCCTGCCGCGACCTCGATGCATTCGCGCACCGACCGGCTGCCCGAGAATGCGCTGTCGCACGCGCGGACCGAACGGCTCGGATCGTCGGCGGCGCCCGCGCCGGCCACGATGCAGGCCAGCACGCTGGAAGCGCCGCTCGCGGCGTCGTCGCAGTTCTGTATGAGCTCCGCCGGATGAAAGCGGGCCTCGGCGACGGCATCCAGACACTCGGCTCGACTCGACCGGCTCCGCAAGGCGCGGTCGCAGGCGGCCCGCACCTCCCGATCGCGACGCCAATCGTCCTGCGGGCGCTCCGGCGGGCGCGTCACTGGGGGCTCCGGACGCTCCGGCGGGCGCGTCACCGGGGGCTGCGGGCGATCCGCGCCGGCCACGCGGCACCGGGCGTCGTGCGGGCGCTGCCGGGGCCGGTAGACGCAGCGCAGTCGGGTTCCGTCGCGCTGGGTCGCTTCGAAGCGAAGCTCTCGCCCGCGGAACCCTTGCGGGTCGATCTGCGTGGCGGACAGTCGCGTTCGCGCTCCATCGAGCTCGATCGCCGTGACTTCGTTCTGGTAGCGCAGCATGCCTCGCCGCCGATCCGGATCGATGACCTCGACCACGAGGGACTGCCCGCGCCGCGTTTCACTGACCACCGCGCGGTATATCTCGCCGCGCACATCGCTCGATACGAGATACCGAACCTCAGGCGGAGCGCTCGGCTGGGGCTGGCGGTGATCTCGGCGCTCGACCTGCTGGGCCTCGGCCAGCGAAGGAGCAACGATACAAGCGGTGGCAGCCGCTGCTGCGAGTGCGGATAGGGCGCGTCTTGTCATGTGCTCATGGACGCCGGTCTCACACCCGCATTCAATACATATCGCAACATATCGCACGAAATGAGGGACTCGCTCGCCGGTTTGCCCACCTTGGCACGGGGACAAGGCTTCTCTAGCATGGACCTCGTGTCGGGTTTTCGATGGTCGTCCTACCGGGCGCGCTCCGCAGGCGCCCCCGATAGGGTCGCGCCCAGCCGCGCGGTCTGCGCGGTCGCGACGCTCGCGCTCGCCGTGGGCGCCGCCTGCGGGCGCGTCGGCTACGAGCCCGCGGACGACGAGGGCGAAGTCGTGGACGGGTCAGCAACGCACGCGACGGAGGCCGACGGATCTCCGCCGAACGCGGACGCCAGCGTCGCGCGGGACGCGGAGGCGCTGGGCCCCGACGGAGCAAGCCCTGTCCACAGCTTCGATTGTCCCGGCGGGAACTGCACCTCGTCCTGCCATGTGCTGGGCGGGGCGTGTGAAATGAGCTGCCAGGGCGGGGGCTGTAGCTTCGAGTGTGAAGCGGAGCGCTGCGATCTGACCTGCCGCGGGGGGGACTGCGACATGCGCTGCATCGCCGGCGACTGTGATGCGTCATGCCAGGGCGGGAACTGTCACCTTTCGTGCGAGGAGGGCGTCGACGCCTGTAGCCTGGACTGCGCGAGTACGTGCAGCGCCGACTGCGACGCCGACCGCTGCGATGTAGGCGAGTGAATGGAAGCCCGCGCTCGTAGAGCGCGATCCAGCGTCGACTGCTGGTCCCGCGGGGCCCGTTTTTGTGACGCCGAGCCGTGAAGGTGTTCGTGGTATCCAAGGTCTCACACGATCGCGAGCGCGATATCGACGCGTTTTTCTCGCTGTCCCGCCCCGCCCTGTACGGCTGGGTCCTGGTGTTTCTGTGCATCGCCGCCGGGCTGTTCGGCGTCGCGGTGTTGCTGCTCGAGCTCAATGCGCTTAGCTGGATGTTTGCGATCGTGCCGGCCACGCAGCTCACGCTTACGGCGCTGTTGTGCCGGCGCCCGGCCGGCCGGGGATGTCTTTGGATGATGGGCGCGAGACGTTCGAATGGAACGACCCTCGCCCCACGCACCCAGCTGCGCGTCGGCGTCTTGTTAACCGTGGTCGGCGTCCTCGCCGCGCTCTATTTCTGAGCGCCGCGCCGCCGCAAGCCACACCTTTCGCACCGCTTGCGCGCAAGGCAGCCGCCGGATCGTGGCGATTGCCTCGATAACGAAGCGTCGCGTCGTATGGGTGACGGCGTCTACCTTCTCGGCGCGACGAGACGATGTCGCGCGCAGACGCCGCACCTGGGCCAGCATTTCAGCCTTTGCGAATCGTGCAACGCGCGCTGGTTAGGCCCAGGCTCGAGGCCATCTGTTCACGCGCGCGGTTACGAAATGGTTGCTTTTCGAGTGGCCGCGACGTCGCCGAAGGCGCCCGAGCCAGCGCAACGGATATCGCCCTTTGTAGGCGCACTTGGCGACATGTAGGACAGAGTGCGAAGGGCTCGCCAAACGCCGATTGAACGCACTCATCGTCGGCCAGCTCGTTAACTTCCCGAAACCGCGATGTGCGACATGTGCACTGTCGGGTGACCTGTACGTTCCTTGAAGACCACCCCTTACCAAGAGCTGAATTTTCATCCGAAAACCTACTTCACATCACAGGAAACGTTGAAGTAGGTTCCGTCGCCATGACGAACGGGAAGCGAAACGTGACGAACACTGCGGCGGCGAGCGTTGTCGCCGGGCTCTTTGCGGCGGGCTGCCTCGCGGGCGACGGCACAACCGGCACCGGCACCTCCGACGACCCCATCGTGGGCGGCGAGGATTGGGACATCGAGCTGTCGCCGTGGCAGGTAGCGCTCACCACCGACTCGTTCGGCGCGTTTTGCGGCGGCTCCGTCCTCACCGAGGACTGGATCCTGACCGCCGCCCACTGCGTCACGCGCTTTTCCGAAGACGACCCAGCCCTCGGCATTTTGGCCGGGGTGACGCGCGTGGATAACGACGAGGGCGACGACGCGCAGGTGCGCGGGGTGTCCGAGATCGCGATCCACCCCGACTACCAGAGCGCGAGCAGCGGCTTCGACATCGCCCTTCTCCGCCTCGAGGAGCCGCTCGAGCTGTCGTCCTCCACCGTCTCGCCCATCGCCCCGGTGACCCCGGACGACCGCGATGCCGGCGTGCAGGATCCGGGCGAGATGGCGAGCGTGACTGGCTGGGGCGCGACCTCGCAGGGCGGACCGACGGCCGACATCCTTCAATACGTCGAGGTCCCCATCGTCACGCACGAGGAGCTCGAGGCGGCCTACGGAGACGTCCCGGAGAGCCAGATCGGCGCCGGCTACCTCGGTGAGGGCGGCAAGGACGCCTGCCAGGGTGACAGTGGCGGGCCTCTCACCGTGCGCTCGGACGATGGCGACGAGGAGCTCCTCGCGGGGATCGTGAGCTGGGGTCGAGGCTGCGCTCAGGCCGACTATCCCGGCGTCTACGAGGGCGTGGAAGATCACTACGACTGGATCCGCGAGCGCGTTCCGGCGGACGACGATGGCGACAGCGGCGACGGCGATGGCGACGATGGCGACGACGGGGACAATGGCGACGGCGACAATGGCGACGGCGACAACGGCGAGTCCTGGGGCGCCTCCGACGAGCCGAACCTCGAGACCGTGGACGGCGGCGACGCCTGCACCTCGATCACCGTGGATGACAGTGGCGACGCCTCCACGGCGCGCGTAAGCCTCGAAGGCCAGCACGACTGGCGCTCGGACCTCCGCGCCACCCTCGAGCATGACGGCCATAGCGAGGAGGTGTTCTCCACCGGCACGTTCGGCTTCGGCTCGGGTAGCTTCAGCCTCGCCGACGAAGACGTGGGTGGCTTCGCGGGCGATGCGCAGGGCGAGTGGACGCTCTGCATCGAGGATACGACGACCATGGGAGACGAGGGCGTGCTCGAGAGCTGGAGCATCGAAGGCGACAGCTGAGCGAGGCCGTCTATCGCTCGCACCGCCACCGGGACCGCCGCCCGCACCGGTAGGCGGTCCGCGAGCGACACACTCGACACCCAGGCCGCGTTCGGCCAAGTATTGGGACGGCCGATGGTCACGGCCCGGCCGGGCAGCGGTGGCGCCCATGGAAGGGTAGAAACCGCGACGTCGCCGTCAAGACGATGCGTCCGGATGTGGCCCGTGAGCCGGCGCTCGAGGAGCGCTTCATGCGCGAAGCCAGTATCCAGGGGATGCTCGAACACCCGGCGATCGTCCCCGTCCACGATCTCGACCGCACCGACGACGGCGCGCCCTACTCGCGGCCAAGGCCGCTCACGGCTTCGCGAAGGGATTCAGAAGCTCGGCGCCGCTGCGGGCCACATCGCGCGTATTACGCGTCACGAGCGTGAGACCGTGCGCGAGCGCGGTCGCCGCCAACAGGCCATCGACGGCGGGAAGTGGATCGGGGACGTTGAGCCGTCCCCAAAGCTCCGCGACATGCGCGTTTACCACGAGGATGCGGGTCTCGTAGCGCGAGGTCAGGGTGGCCAGCCACTGGTCTAGTTTCTCGGCCGACCTCGGGTCGCGTCGGCGCAGTCGCTCGACGCCTTGGCGCAGTTCGCCCACCACGAGCACCGAAACATACAGCTCGGCCTCCGGAACCGAGCCCAGCCACGCGAGCACACCGTCGTCCGCGCGCTGCCCCTCCCGGAGCTCCGAGATGACGTGCGTGTCGAGAAGGTAGCTCAAAGGTCTATGCGGCGAGCCGGATCCCGCGTGCCCTCGAAGTCTTCATCGCTACCGACGTCGGGCATCGACAAAAGGTGGCGGGCGAGCCCTTCGGCCTCCCGGGCGAGCAGGACTTCGCGCAAGATCTCCCGATGTTCGGCCTCGGCCGAGCGGCCGTGATCGGCGGCGCGGCGCTTGAGGGCCTCCACGATCTCGATGTCGATGTTCCGCACGATGAGCTGCGCCATTGATATCAATGCTAGCAGCGCGACGCCCCTGGTCAAGGACCGGCTTCCTCGGGTTCAACTTCTTCAACTTCCAAATGGCTGGTGCGCATGGGTGTCGCGTCTCGAAGCAGACTCGATAAGGAGCGCAACCAGCAGGCGCCCCCCTCACCGCACATCCGGTCGTCAAACGCTGAATTTGGACAGCTGGCCATGTGGGACGATATCGCCGACCGGCGCGGCCTTTACGATGTGGGGATGACAACAGCAGACACCCGCAGCCACTACTTCGGAAGGTGCCACTGCGGAAGCGTCCAGTTCGAGGTCACCCTCTCCGACGGGCTGCGCACCGCTCGCCGATGCAATTGCTCTATGTGCCGCATGCGAGGCGCCGTCGCGGTGTCAGCGGCTGTCGATGGACTGCGCGTCACGACCGGAGACGAGCACCTTAGCTCCTATCAATTCAACACGCGCACAGCGAAGCATTACTTCTGCTCGATCTGCGGCATCTACACCCACCACCAGCGGCGTTCGAACCCCGAGCAGTACGGGGTAAATGCCGCCTGCCTCGACGGCATCAGCCCGTTTGACTTCGATGAGGTCCAGGTCCTCGATGGTGTAAATCACCCGCAAGACGCCGGCCCGGGCAGCAAAGCCGCCGTACTCGGCGTGCTGACGTTTCAGAAGATATGAAGCCGAGGGGCGAGGTTGCCGGGGATCGCTCGTGGCACTCGACCAATGGGCGAAAGGCTGCGGGTCGACTCGGTCTTCAAACCGTTCATGGTTGTAGCGAGGGGGCTCATCTGGTCCGAGTACCCATATGATCGCGGTGTCATAGGGGTGCTCGGGCGCAAAACCACCCCACGAGATTCCGCGCTACACGGTAAAGTGGGTACCAGCCCGGCATGAATCGGCGGGCGGCCGCGAGGTGGCTCTCACTCCTGACCTCGCCGTCGCCCATAATTACGTCCAGCCGGGCAAGCTATTGTCGATGCGGCTGAACTCGAGTATGCCGTTCGCTGTGTCACGTGCCGGCGAGATGCCAAAGGTCGACAACGAGTTGGCTGCGCGAGTCGGCGTGCGCTTTTCGTAGGATCGAGGAGATGTGGAGCTCGATGGTACGAGGCGCGGCATCGAGGCGCTCGGCAATCTGACTGTTTTGACGGCCGGCGGCGACCTCGGCCAAAACATCGACCTCCCTCGGCGTGAGCTACCAGCGCCGGCGGGCGCGCTCGATTCCAAAGCGCACCCGGTCGTCCCCGCTGCCGCACACGGCGAGATAGAACTACGCGTGGGGTCACTCGCCGCGGTTCCAAACTACGCGTGGTACGCGTGGGGTCACTCGCCGCGGTTCCATACGCGTGGGGTCACTCGCCGCGGTTCCAAGTAGCGAACAAATCAGCCGATCTCAATACGCGTGGGGTCACTCGCCGCGGTTCCAAGTAGCGAACAAATCAGCCGATCTCAGCGGGAGTGACAAAACGCGCGATTTACGCGTGGGGTCACTCGCCGCGGTTCCAAGTAGCGAACAAATCAGCCGATCTCAGCGGGAGTGACAAAACGCGCGATGGCATCGAAGATGCTCGGCGCGGGCGGAGTCCTCTCCCTCGAATCGAGCGTCATCGGGTGATCCGGACAAGCCGATGGACGCGCCGATCGCGGGAATCCTCCGGCAAAGAGCCCGGCGTCAGCTCCTCGACGTTCGCCTCGATCTCGCCGATGTCGAGCTCGAAGCCGCGGAAGTTCGTGGAGAAGTACGGCCCCCGCGCGGCGACAAAAGCGCGAGGACGTCCACCAGTAGGCGCGGATGATCGCACGTGTCCCCATCCAACGTGCTGCTCTCGATCGACGGTGCCGTCAAACTCGCCGATTTCGGCATCGCGAAGCGCATCGACGAGTCCCAGCACAGGCAAACCGATCCGGGCACCTTGCTTGGGAAAGTGGGATACGCAGCGCCCGAGCAGCTCCTCAGCACCCCACAAGACCGCGAAATCGATCACCGCGTGGATATCTACGCGGTCGGCGCCATGCTCTATGAGTGCCTCACGCTGCGTCACTTTCTCGATGTGGACGCAGACTTCCTAGCGCTCCGGCGCGCCCTCACCGCACCGCCCCCAAGGCTTCTCGAGGCGCGCGACGATGTGCCGCCGGAGCTCGAAGCGGTTTACATGCGGGCCGTGGCGCGCGATCCCGGCGAGCGCCCGCACAGCGCGAAGGTGGTGCACGACGAGCTCGAAGCGGTCTTGATCGCGCAGGGCCACGCCGCAACGAGCTCCGAGCTCGCGGCGTGGGTCGAGCGCCTCGTCGCGCTCAAGAAGCAGCGACGAGGGCAGGTAGACCGCGGCCTCGCCTACGCCGAGACTCCCGAGCCTAGTACGAACATCGAGGGCGACGAAGTGCTCTAGCGAGGTGAGATCACGCCGCTGTAGGTGATGGCGCGCGCGTCGCGCCGTGGGGGCTGTTCGAGCTCGGCCCTAAAGCTCGGCGAGCTCGGCAGGGCGCGAAAGATAGCGATCGGCGTCGAGGACGTCTCGATCGAACGGTCCCCACAGGCAGGCGACCGCCTCCATTCCGGCGCGTCGGGCCGCCTGCATGTCCCCCGGCGCATCGCCCACGTACAGGGCATCGGTGGCGCCCAGCGCTTCGGCGGCGCGGCAGAGCGGCGCCGGATGCGGCTTGTGCTCGGCGACATCGTCGGCGCCCACGAGGACGTCGAAGAACTCCGCGAGCTCCGTGTGCCGGAGCCCGCGCTCGATGCCGCGGCGAACCTTGCCGCTTACGATCCCCATCGTGACGCCGCGGTCGCGAAGGCTCACGAGCGCGTCGAACACACCGGGAAACGCGCAAACGTAGCTATCGTGGTGGGCCACGAAGTAGTCCCGATAGGTGGCCACCATCGCGTCGAGCTCGGCCTCCTGCCGGGCGACCGCGCCTAGCTGCGTTCGAAGTGGCTGGCCGATGGTGTCGAGCCACCGGTCGTCGGAGCCCGGGTCGATCCCGTGCGCGGCGAGGGTGTGACGGAACGACGCAAGGATGAGCGGAATGCTGTCCAAGAGCGTGCCGTCTAGGTCAAAAAGAATCGTGCGGCCGGCCATGAGCTTCGCTTAGCACATATTGGCAAGCAGCCGGCGGCTACGCCTACTCGCGCAGAAGCTTCTCCGTCGCCTTCCCCTGGCCAGCTCGTCGATGAGCTTCAAGACTCTCATCATGCGGGCGGCTCATGCGGAAAGCGCGCCGCCAGCCACGCGTTCCACTCCGCTTCGGCTTTCGGCGCGGCGGCGGCGCCTTCATCGCCATAGAGGAAAAACCGAATCGACACCATGGTCTGCTCGCCCATGGGCATGATGAACAGGTGGGCGATACCCGGGGCCGGCCGGTCGAGCCGAAGCAAGAGCTCCGGGGTTTCGTCGCCCTGGCCCTCCAGCGCGGCTTTGACGAGCGGCGAGGTCTCGCGGACGCGCAAAAGCGCCGGGTCGGTGATCTCGAGAGATTCGAGGTTGCCCGACACCTTCGGGGCATCGGGCCTCGATTCGGCCCGCTGCGCCTTTTCGTCGATCGTGAACGCGCTCTTGATCGCTCGCCAAGTGTCCGGCGGCGAATCGTTGCTGAATGCAGCGAGGTCGAAGGCCGAGCACTTCTGGCCGGCGAAATGGGTGAGATACAGCCGGAGCATGCGGAAGAAGGAGCTCGCCCAGCCGTAGGCGTGACCCTCGAACTCTCCGTCCCAATCGTCGGTTTCGGCGAACCAGCGGTGCACCACGCGCACCACGCAGGTGCCGCCGGAGCGGGCCTCGACGATCCACTCCGTGGCCACTTTGCCGGGCCCCCCTTCGGCCTCGCCCCCCTCCGACTCGGCGACGAAGCTCTCGGGCGAATTCCACGCCGTGATCTTGGCGACCGCATCCATACCCGGGCCGAAGCGACTCACCGTGTTACCGCCTACGCACTCGTCGCTGGTGGTGGGCACGAACCACGAGGATATCCCCTGCCCCGTCGCGATCGCCTGCCACACCTGTTCGGGCGAGCCGGGGACTTCGACCTCGGCCTCGACGTACCGATTTCCATCCTTGTCCTTCTTCACGGGCATCTTTAGTCCTTCGTGTCGGGCGAGGGTGACCGCGGCAGGGGATGGGCCATCAGCACGAGGCGATGCGAGCGCCCGCCCTCCGCAGATTCGTCGTGGTATTTCGCGACGAGGCGGTTTATCGCCTCGGTGAGCTCATCGGTGAACGCGGCGCGCTCCTTGGCCGACCGAAACCGAATCACCGTGTCCACCGACAAAGACGCCAAGCGTTTGCCCGCCTCACGGGCCCGGCGGATCAGATCGCCGACCTCACGAACGGCGCGGGCCGCGAGCGCGATGACGTAGCTCGCGGCGAGGCGATCGGTCGCTCGCTCGGTGTCGATCGCAGCGGGACCGAGCGCGCTCGGCGACACGACGTACGCAGACGCCGTCGCCACGAGCAGCCGCTCCGTCAGCCCGCCCCATTGCTTTTCGCCCGCCACCTCGATGAGTCCGTGCGACTCCATCGTCCGCAGGTGATAGTTGACCTTTTGCCGCGGCAGGCCGACGCGGTTGGCGAGACCGGCGGCAGACGCCGGCTCGCGAAGCTCGGAGAGAAGCCGGCTGCGTACGGGGTCCAAAGCCACCGTCGCCGCGGCGGGATCATCGATCACGGTTACGTCCACCACGACCGCAGCGTAGCCCTTGACAAATTTTATTGTCAACAGGAGTGCTGGACCGCGCGGGCGCGTTTAAACTGGCACAGGCTATTGGCGTGAGCGCGGGGCCGCGACGATATCCTCGGGGGATCCCCGGGCGAGGCATGTCGATGAAAAGCGAGGCGTCACCACAGAAGGTTCGTGAGCAGCGCGCCGCGGTTTGCCGGGCGGGTCGGCCGGTCGCGCTCGCGGCGCTTGTCGCGCTGGTGACGGGCGGCGGCGGGCTCGGCGGCTGCGCCGGCCGCGACGACAAGGCCACCTCGGCGGACGACGCGCCCCGGTCCTCGAGCGACCGCGCTGATTCCGAGATGGAGCCAGAATACCAGCCCGAATCCGAAACAGGAAAAAGGCCGGATGGCGAGGGCGAGCGCGCGCTCTGTGCCGACGCGGAACGCGGCGACGCCGATGCCGCGTTTGGGTGGAAGCGCCCGGACCTGCTCCCGCCGCCGCACGAGGGGCAGGCGGGCGCGACCGACGCCAAACGAGATGCGGTGATCGTCGTCGCCAAAGGCGAGACCTGGCGCTACGACGCGCGCGGATGGCGCCATCATCGCAGCTCCCAGCCGTCGCCGCGTTCCGCCCGAGGCCACGCCATGGCCTACGACCGGGCGAGCGCCGAAATCTTGCTTTTCGGCGGCACAGACGACGAGGAAGTCGCGCTAGACACGTTGTGGCGCTGGAGCGATGCCGGCTGGTCACGTCATCCCCACGGAGACGCGGGCGAGGAGACGGGCCGCCCGCCGGGTCGCATCGGCCACACGTTGACCTACGACGCGGCACGACAGGAGGTCGTGCTGTTCGGAGGCCGAAACGCGAGCGGCGCGCTCGGCGACACCTGGGCGCTTGGCGACGACGGCTGGTCGAAGCGCGCCTCTGCCGACGAGGGTCCCGGGCCCCGGTACGGCCACAGCGCGGCTTATGATCCGGCCAGCGAGCGCATCGCCTTGTTTGGCGGCGTCACCGCCGACGGCGCGAGCGCCGATACCTGGGTGCTCGGCGAGACCGGGTGGCGAGAGCTCTCCCAGGGCGACGAGGCGCCTTCGCCCCGAACGGACGCCGCCATGGCGAGCGACCCGGACGGCTCTGGGGTGGTTCTGCACGGCGGCCGGCCTAACCCCGACGCCGCACCCCTCGGAGACACGTGGCGGCTCGACGAAAAGGCGTGGCAGCGCCGGGCCGGGCCGTGGGATGGCCCCCCGCCGCGAAGCGGCCACATTTTCGTACCGGATGCCCGCGAAGGCGGACTGCTCGCGCTCTCTGGGCGAATTCGTCCGCGCCGAGATCCTGGCTCTGCCTCCGCGCCCGGCACCGCCCCCGAGCCAGACGCGATGCATGGCCACCAGCCGACTGGCTGGCTGCCGGAGCGGATCGACGATGCGTGGCGACTCGACGCCTCGGGTTGGCGACAGGTCGGCGGCGCGAGCCTGAGGCCGCCCGCGCGGCGGGATCACGCCATGGTC
>SLNH01000409.1 GCA_007133195.1 Nannocystineae bacterium
ATTGTAGGGCCCGCGGTAGGGCCGCGGGCGGTGGCGCTGCGCCGCTCAGCGCGCCCCCGGTGCGGTCACCCGGCCGGGGCGCGCCGCACGCCGGTCACCGCTCGGGCATCGGCCCCTGCTTGACAGCGAATCCCTGCGCGGCTAATGAAGCGGCAAATTGTCGCACGACCGCGCTTTGGGCCCGATGGCGTGGGCGCTTCGTGGTAGGTGACACCTGGCTCCCATGCAGGTGCGAATGAGGATGTGCAAGCGCTTGATGCCCGCTTTTGCGGCCTTGTGGTTGGTCGCGCTGGCGGCCTGCGACCAGGACGAGGAGCCCGCTCGAACCGGCGAGGCGGCCGAGCAGCCCGAAGACGACGGGCCAGCGGCCGAAACCGACGACGGCACGCCCGAGGCGTCGGGCCGTGCAGACGCGCCGCCCGAGCCGGACGGGCCGGTGGGCGTGATCGAGGGCCGGATCGTCTTGTCGGGCGAGGCCCCTGAGCGAGTTCCGCTCCAGCGAGGCAGTGATCCCGTTTGCGCGCAGAGCGACATGCTCACGGAGTCGGTGGTCACCGGCGATGACGGCGGGCTCAAGGACGTGTTCGTGCGCGTGGACGGCGGTGACGAGGATCTGCGCGCGCCCGCGCCGGATGGGCCGGTGGTCGTCGATCAGGAGGCGTGCATGTACAGGCCCCGCGTCCAGGGCGCGGTCACGGGGCAAACCCTGCGCGTAAAAAACAGTGATTCCACGCTTCACAATGTGCGCGGGCGCGAGATGACGCTGGGCGGCACCGTCGGCAGCACGCTCTACAACCTCGCCCAGCCCGCGGGAGCGCCCGCCATCGAACAGGGCGTCGGGGACGTGGATGTCGTCGAGCTCGGGTGCGACATGCACGCCTGGATGCAGGCGTTCGTGGTGGTAAGCGATCATCCCTACTTCGCGACGACCGGCGAACAGGGACGTTTTCGCATCGAAAACGTGCCGACCGGTTCCTTCGAGCTTTCGACGTGGCACCCCCATTACGGGGAAAAGCGCGAGGAGATCACGGTCGAGGAAGCCGCTACGGTCGAGATCGAGATCACCTACGACGCCGAGGCAGACGATCCGGCCTGATACGAGTCGAGTCGAGATGGGTAGAGATCGCACGCCATTATCCCCGGCCGGCCGCGCGCCCGCGGCCGATCTGCTCGCGCTCGTGAAGCCCCGCATCATGGTGATGTCGCTGCTCACGGCGGCCGCCGGGCTCGCGCTCGCCCCGGTGTCTGCGGGCATCGCCACGGTGGTTTGCGCGCTGGTGGGTACCGCGTTCCTCGTCGGCGCGGCGAACACGCTCAACATGTACCTCGAGCGCGACGTCGATTGCCTGATGGCGCGGACGAAAAATCGGCCGCTGCCGGCGGGGCGCCTGGGTCCGGGGGTGGCGCTCGGTTTCGGCGTCGCGCAGGCGCTCGTCGCGGTGCCGCTTCTGACCTTCGGCGTTAACGCATTAACCGGCCTTCTCGGCGTGCTCGCGCTGTTCGCGTACGTGATGCTCTATACGCCGCTCAAGCGGAAGACCACGGCCGCGACGCTGATCGGCGCGTTCCCTGGCGCCGCGCCCGCGCTCATGGGGTGGACGGCCGCGACCGGGAGCATCGATCTGGCGGGGCTCGCGGTGTTCGCCGTGCTCCTGTTTTGGCAGATCCCGCACTTTCAGGCGATCGCGCTGTTTCGCCGCGAGGAGTACGAGCGCGCGGGCCTCAAGACCTTGCCCTCGGAGGCCGGTGACCGCGCCGCCTGTCGCTCCATGCTCACCTACACCGTTTTGCAGGTGGGGGCGAGCGTGCTCCTCGTCCCGCTGGGCGTCGCGGGGGGCGTGTATTTGGCCACGGCCCTCCTCGTAGGCATTCCGTATCTCGCCTACGTGTGGGCCGGGCTCCTCCTGCCGGGCGGCGCGACGCCGACCTGGGCCCGCAACGTATTTTTGGCTTCGATCCTCTACCTGCCTGTGCTCTACGGCGTGCTCGTCGCCGACGGAGTCTTGGGGTGAGCGAGGAGCGAGGCGCGGAAACACGCGTCTTTGGCCGCCCGGTGGCGTGGATCACCTTCGCCATGGCGCTCGTCTCCGTCCCGATCCTCGGCTACATGGTGGAGGCGGGCGCGCCGTGGGACGAGATACACCCGGCGCTAAACGCCCTCCTAAACGCCACGAGCGCCGCCTTCCTGGTGGCCGGAGGTCTCGCCATCAAGCGGCGCGACGTGGGCGTGCATCGCTCGTGCATGGTGGCGGCGTTTATCGCGTCGTCCATTTTTTTGGCCTCCTACCTCGCGCGCTACGCGACGACGGGCACGCACTACTACCCCGGTGAGGGCTGGGACCGGGTCCTTTATCTCGGGATTCTGTATTCGCACATGGTCCTCGCCGCGGTGCTCGTGCCGCTCGCGCTCCGCGTCCTGTACCTCGCCTGGACGAAGTCGTTCGCGCGGCACCGCCGACTCGCGCGCGTGGCCTTTCCGATCTGGCTTTACGTCTCGGTCACCGGCGTCGTCGTCTACCTCATGCTCTACCCGCTCGCCGGCGTCATCGCCTGAGCGAGGCGCGCCCCGCCCAGGCGGTAGCCTGACGAGACCAACAGATCTCTCGCGGGATGAGATGACCACCCCCAGCACGAAACGCGTCCCCCGCCCTTTGCGCGACGTAAACGAGGTTCTGCGCGAGCTCGAAAAGGGCAGCTCGGCGTCGTTTCGGGCGGACATGAGCGCTCGCTACGGCATCGTCACGAAGGCGCGCGTTCTCGGTACGCCGATGGCGCACATCAAGCGGATCGCCAAGCCGCTCGGCCGTGATCACGCCTTCGCAGAGGAGCTCTGGAAAACGGGCGCATACGAGGCGCGGATGCTCGCCTCCATGGTGGATGAGCCCGAGCGCGTCACCGCCGCACAGATGGATCGATGGATCGAAAGCTGTGACAACTGGGCCCTCGTCGACACCCTCTGCTTCAACCTCTTCGACCGCACGGACCACGCGTTCGACAAGGTCGTTGCGTGGGCTCATGCCGAGGACGAGTTCGTCAAGCGGGCCGCCTTCGCGCTCCTCGCCTGCCTTGCGCTTCACAGGCGCGGTGATGACGCCGACCTCGGTGCGCTGATGCCGTGCATCGAACGCGCCGCTACCGACGAGCGGAACTTCGTTAAGAAGGGCGTCAGCTGGGCGCTGCGCGCCATCGGTGGCAAGCGAGGCCCCGAGCTCCGCGCCGCCGCCCGGGCGATGGCAACGCGGCTCGCGGAGTCGGACAATGCCACGTCGCGGTGGATCGGCAAGGACGCGCTGCGATCGTTTCGGTAGCGTCCATAAGCTGGACCGGGTCAATGCCCCTGTCCGGACACTAGGCGGCCCCGCGTTGTAACGCGGGAGCATAGTCCCTGCAGAACCGCCAAAACGGCGTTGCAGGGCGCCCGAGGATGTCCGCGACGCCGGTCGTCACGATGCTGTCGGCGTCGCTGGCGCGGGCTTGGCGGTTGACGTCCATCCATTGCTCAGCGTCATCCTCGGAGATTCCCATGGCCAGACAGCGCTGCCGAAACTCTTCGTCGGATATCGGCACGTACCGTATCGTTCGGCCGATGGCCTCCGACAGCATCGCGGCGGCGTCTGCGTTCGTGATCGCCTCCGGGCCGCTCAGCTCGTAGGCCCTGCTGTCGTGGCCTCGCTCCGTGAGGACGCGAGCCGCCGCGCGCGCGACATCCCGCGCGTCGATGTAGCTCAGACGCGCGCCCACGGCTGAATCGTAAATCGCGCTGTCCCGGCGAATGTCGTCCCCCATCACAGTGATGAAGTTTTGCATGAAATAGTTGGGCCGAAGAAACGTCCAGGCCAAACCGCTGGCCTCGATATCCAGCTCGATCTCCCTGTGCAGCCTGCCGGCCAGAAAATCCTGATCCGCGGCGCCAAACGCGGAGTGTTTGACGATGCGCTCGACCCCCGCGCTGCGAGCGGACTCGACGAGCGATCGCTCGTGTGAGACCGAAAACGAAAGCAGGTACACCTGGCGGACGCCGGCGAGGGCCGGAGGAATCGTCTCGGGGCGATCGAAATCGAGCGTCACCACCTCGACCCCCTCGACCGCGAGCGGCTGCGTGTGAATTCCCGCTCGCACGGGCTGTCCCTTGTCCCGCAAGAGGCGCACCAGCTGCGACCCCACCGTTCCACTCGCTCCTGTCACCAGAATCATCGCTCACCGCCTCTCGACATCACCTGGTGACGAGATGCGCCGAGCGCAGGTCGCGCGCCACGCGGGCGCCCTCCGCGATCGCAATACGACGACGACCGTGACGACGGCGGCCGCGTCGTCACCGGGCCTCAGGGCCGCGAGGATGTCTTCGAAGTCACCGTCGCGCTTCATGTTTTTGTACACGAAAAGCGCGTTCGTACTTCCTTATTGCAGCTACCAGGCTACTCTTTGGGTCAGCGGAACAACCCATGGCTAATCGCCCGGCTCTCGCCGAATGCCCGGACCACCGGGTCCAATTTTACGACCGCGACGACTCGCTCACTGAAGCCGTGGTTGCCTTCGTACGGGACGCCTACGCGAGCGGCGAGCCGAGCCTGGTCATCGCGACCGAGCCTCATCGGGCGGCCTTCGAAAAGTGGCTGCGGGCGGGCGGGATGGACCCAGGCCAGCCAGCAGACGGCGATCGCCCGGCCGCGGCGGTCAGGTTCGTAGACGCCGACCGGCTGCTCGAGGAGTTCATGGTCGATTCCATGCCTGACCCGGCCCGCTTCGCGCGGGCCGTGGGCGAGGCGCTCGACGAGACGGCGGCGAGCGCGACGGGCCAGGTGCGCGCCTACGGCGAGATGGTCGACGTTTTGTGGCGGCAGGGAAACGCGCGCGCCGCGCTGCGCCTCGAGGAGCTCTTTAACGAGCTCCAGGGCCGACGGCCGTTTTCGCTCGTTTGCGCCTACGGGATGGATGGCCTCTCGAGCGACCCGGACAAGCTCCACCAGCTCCTGAAGGTGCACTCGGACGCGGTGCCATTGGACGACGCGTGCGCGCACGTAACCGAGCACGTAACCGCGCACGTAACCGAGCACGTAACCGAGATCGACGAGCGGGGGACGACGAACCATGCTCCACGAACCTTGCTTGCGGGTCTCGGCGCGGCCGGCGAGGCGAGGGGACCGAGCGAAGCGCAGCTTCAGGCGATCATCGACGCGCTACCGGTGTTGGTGTCGTATGTGGACCGCGACCGCCGCTACCGGCTGGTCAACCGCGCCTACGAGCAGTGGTTTGAGATCCCGCGCGAGCAGATCGTCGGCAAACATCTAAAAGACGTTCTCGGAGAGGAGGCCGCAAACCGACTCGAACCGCACATCGCCGCTGCGCTGTCTGGAGAGCAGGTGAGCTTCGAGCTTCTCGCCCCCTATCGCCACGGCGGCGAGCGCTACGTCGAGGCCACCTACGTGCCGACCCGCGGCGCCGGCGGCACGATCGCCGGCTACATCGGACTGGTTACCGACATCACCCGCAAAAAGCGCAGCGAGCTGGCGCGGGAAGCGATGGCAGAGCAGACCGCCCGCCTCATGCAGGTCACCGCGGCCATCGCTGACGCGGTCACCGAGGGGGAGGTGTTCGAAGCGGTGGTCGATCGGGTCGGCGAGGCGATCGGCGCCTCGAGCGCCGGGCTGTGGCTGCTCGCCGGCGACGGGGCGAGCGCAAAGCTCGTCCGGTGTGTCGGCTACAAAGACGAGGTTAGGAGGGCCATCGAGTCGGTGCGGCTCGACGCCGAGCCGAGTATCCCCGTGATCGACGCGCTCCGCAGCGGCGAGCCGCTTTGGATCGATTCACAAGCGGAGATCATCGCCCGCTACCCGCACCTCGCGAGCGTCGTGACTCCGGGCCGCTCCTACCAGATTTGCTGTCTGCCGCTCATCGTCCAGGGCAAGCGCCTCGGCGCGCTCGGGTTCACCTTCGACGACAGCGAACCACCGGGCGACGACCAGCGGCACTTTCTCGCGCTCACCGCCCGCTACAGCGGCCAGGCGATCGAGCGCCTGCGCCTGCTCGAGGCCGAGCGCACGAGCCGGGTCCGCGCCGAGGCGGCGGCCGAGCGGAAAGCCATTGCTTCGGCCGCCTCGCGGGCGTTCTCGGAGGCCGGGACCGAGCTCGCGCCGGTCCTCCAGGCGGTGGTCGAACAGATAACCCAGTCGGCCGCCGATACCTGCGCCATCGCGCTTGTGCCCGAGCGGGGCGATGAGCTCCAGATCGCCGCCGTCTTGCACCGAGATCCGGAGAGTACGGCCGCCCTGCGGGACCTGGTCGAGGCGGGACGGCCGCGACTCGGCGAGGGGGTATCGGGCAGGGTCGCCATGGCCGGAGAGCCGGTGTTTTTGCCGCGCGTCGATCCGGCGGCGATGCTGGCGGGGACCCCACCGCGCTTTCGCGCCTGGCTCGTTGAAAACCTCCCGCACAGCCTGATCGCCGTGCCACTCACAGCGCGCGGGCGAGTGCTAGGCACCCTCACCGCCAGCCGCGAAGGCACGAGCGCGCCGTTTGCGGAGGCGGACCTGCAGCTCTTCGAGGAGTTGGCGGACCGGGCCGCGCTCGCCATCGACAACAGCATGCTCCACGTCCGCACCAAGCAGGCGCGCCTGCGGGCGGAGCTCCTTTACGAGCTAACAGATCAGGTGATCGCTGCCGATCGGGTCGAGCAAGTGTTCGAAGCCGCCCTCGACGCGATCGAGCACGCGATTGGGACCGACCGCGCCTCGATCCTGTCGTTCGATCTAGACGGCGTCATGCGGTTCAAGGGGTGGCGCGGGCTGTCTGACGGCTACCGGAGGGCGGTCGAAGGCCACTGTCCATGGCCGCGGGACGCGCGCTCCCCCGAGCCCATCATCGTGAACGACGCGGCGGCCGCCCCGTACGTAAGGCCCTACCTGCCGCTCTTGCAGAGCGAAGGAATCGGGGCGCTGGCGTTCATCCCGCTCGTCGCCGGGGGACGGCTCATCGGCAAGTTCATGATCTACTACTCGCAGCCGCGCGAGATCGGCCCCGAGGAAATCGACCTCGCCCGTGCGATCGCCAACCACGTCGCCGCCGCGCTCGCCCGGTTCGGCACCATCGCCGAGCTCGAGCAGACGGTCCGCTTCAACGAGCTCTTCACCGGTGTGCTCGGCCACGATCTCCGAAACCCGCTGGGAGCGATCGTCACCTCGGCGCAGCTCGCGCTGAGG
Source organism: Nannocystineae bacterium (assembly GCA_007133195.1). Classification (GTDB taxonomy): domain Bacteria; phylum Myxococcota_A; class Polyangia; order Haliangiales; family Haliangiaceae; genus SLNH01. The sequence goes on from SLNH01000409.1 coordinate 7,197, forward strand.
CGTGACGAGGACGGGCGCCTCGTCAAGCCGTTATCCCGCATTCTTCAGTGCGGCAGCCGGATGGCGCGCATGATCGAGCAGCTTCTGGACTTCACACGGGTCCGCCTCGGCGGCGGCATCCCGCTCGCGCCTGCCTCCATCTCGATCACGCCGCTCATCCGCCAGGTCATCGACGAGCTCGACGACGCCAACCCGGATTGGACCTTGAGGCTGGAGCAGAGCGGGGATCCAACCGGCACCTGGGACGGCGATCGGCTGTCTCAAGTGTTTTCGAACCTGATCGCCAACGCCATCCAGCACGGCCTTCCCGAGCATGGCGTCGACATCCAGATCGACGGCGACGACCGCGACCTCCTGCGCGTCCGCGTCCGCAACATGGGACAAATCCCGCCCGAAATGCTGGCCAACCCGTTCGAGCCACTCGTCGGCAAGGCGTGCCGGCGCGAGGGCTCGCGCGGGCTCGGGCTAGGACTCTTCATCAGCCGCGAGATCGTCAAGTCCCACGGCGGATCCATCGAGGTCGAGTCCGATCCCGTGCGCGGCACCGCCTTTACCGTCTCGCTTCCGCGCACCGCGCCGGCCCCGGCTCGGGACTGACCGCCCAGCAGCCTGTCTGCTGCATCTGGCTCACGGCGCGCCTTACGTCGTGGATGCACTACGCGAGGAGCCGCTCGTCGAATGGATAGTCCGACAGCAGCTCGACTCGGTCTTCGCCGACGTAGACCTGCTCTTCGAGCTTTACGCCCTCGCCGCCGTCCTCGTGGCCGATGAAACTCTCCACGCATAACGTCATGCCCGGCTCGATGATGCCGTCATATCCATGGGCATCGAGGTCTTCTCGGTGAACGATGTAAGGATACTCGCCGTTCATACCTGCGCCGTGAGCCAGGGCGAAGTAGCGACGAGATTTGTACGGAGCCGGGATCTTCCAGGTCTCTTCGGCGTAGTCGCGAAAGCTCATGCCGGGGCGAAGCGCTCGCAGGTTGGTCTGAACCTGCTCGTAGGCGAGCTGATAGAGGCGTTTTTGGGCGTCGGTCGGGTCGCGGTCGCCGCACAAAAACGTGCGCGAAAAGTCGGCGAAGTAGCCGTGCCGGCCGACGACATCGGTATCGAGGGCCACGAGGTCCCCCGCGTTTAGGGCGCGGTCGCCGCACTCGGAAAACCAGGGGTTGGTCCGCGGTCCCGAGTTCATAAGCCGGGTCTCCACGTAATCGCCCCCCGTGGCGATCAGGTGGCGGTGAAGCTCGGACCACACCTCGTTCTCCGTTTTGCCGGGACTGATGGAGCGCTCCAGGTGCTGGACGCCCTCCTCGACGGCGCGCAGGCTCGAACGAATCATCTTGAGCTCGTTTGGCACCTTGATACATCGCGCTTGCTCGAGGGGCGCCTGGGCGTCGGCCACATCGTAGCCTCGCCGTCCAAGGGCGAAGGCCGACGCCGGGGTGCCGCTCTCGAGGGCGATCCTATCGCCGGTGCGGCACTCGCGCGCGAGCGCGTCGATCTCGTCGGCCCAGCGCTCGGTTGCCGCGCCGAGCTTATCGTGGGTAAAAAAGTACGAGATCGCGGTGGCGGGCCGGACCTCGTCCACCGTGTCGAGCCCCTCTGCCAAGTGGGCGCAGCCGGCGTACTCGAACAAGACAACCGGGCCCTCGACTGGAACGAAGAGGTAGCGGGCCGGGTTTCGCGCCGAGTAGACCTGCATGTTTCGCGACCCGCACGCATAGCGCATGTGCGCGGGATCGAATAAAACGCAAGCGCCTACGTCGTGACGCGAAAGCTGTGCTCGCACTCGCGCGAGGCGGTCTCGCCGGATCTGGACGATCTCTTCGGCGGTGGGCTCGCAAAGGGCAGGATCGCGGGTTGGCTCGGTGAGCGGCATGGTCGAGTCGTCTTTGGCTTGGGGATCAGTCGATGAGATCGTCGCTGCGGACGTGCTGCGCTTCGGCTTGCAGGTGTGCCTCGGAGACGCGGCCGTAAAGCTGCCGAGTGCGCTCGAGGCGCCCGATCACGCCGGGCCGCTCGGAATACGCGAAAATGGCGGTGTGACGCGCCTCGTCACCTGCGACGCGCGTAACCCGGTGCAAAGAAAAGCGCCCCTTGAACAGCTGCAAGTCCCCGGGACGGAGATCCAGCGTGCGCACGGCGGATCGATCTTCGTCGCGCAGGACGCGACCCACATCGCCGAACGCCTCGTCCGTGGCGGAGCGAATGTTCGGGGCGTACTCGAACAGCCCGCCCTGCTCGGGCTCCTGGGTCATCAGGGTGACGATGAAGGCGTTCGTATCGTAGTGCCACGGTTGCTGCGTTCCCGGGGGAAGCACGTTTAGAACCAGGCCCGCGAACGGATCCGCATACTCGTAGACGCGATCCTCACCCAGGCAGGCCGAGATGAGCTCTTTCATCCCCCGGGCCACGTAAAGGCGTTCCATCACCGTATCCGCGGGGATGAGGTCGCGGGTGACGAATCCGCTCGTGCGGTCCATGAACCACCGGCGCGGATCATCGTCCGGGAGCGCAGGGTCGTCTGCCGTGAAATACGGATTGGTGTGCTGGCCCGCAAAAAACGCCTTGCGCGAGAGCTGCCGCCCCTCCTCCCGCGCGCGGGCTAACGCGTCGGGGCGCAAAAATCCGGGCAGTAACGAGCACCCCACGGCGTCGAGCTCCTCTCGGCAGCGCGCGATCACCGCGCGCATGGTCGAACTCTGGGTAGCGCCAAGCGGGTAACGCTCTGCATCCACCAGATCGCTGAGATCGCGGGCGTCTGCGTCCGCGAGCCTGAAAGGCTGCCCGGTCGTCCCGCTGAGTGCGCTGTGGGGCATTCGCATGCCCTCACCCTGGTGCCCCCCGAGGCATTTGTGAAACGATTCGTTGTCATGGATTCCATGAGCGGCTCGCATGGATCGGCTCAGCCCTACCTGGATACGGATCTGCTCACGACCTTCATCGCCGTGGTGGATTGCGGGGGGTTCACAGCGGCGGCCTCGCAACTGCACAAGACGCAGTCGGCGGTGAGCCTGCGCATTCGGAAGCTGGAGGAGATAACGGGCGTACCGCTGCTTTTGCGCACGAGCCGCCAGCTGGCGCTTACATCACAGGGGACGAACTTCCTCGTTCACGCCAGGCGTATCGTACACATGCATGCGCAGGCGCTCGCCGAGGTGGCGTCGCGGGGGCACCAGGGCGTCATCCGGTTCGGCGTCCCGGAGGACTGCGCCGTGCGCTGGGCGTCTGGAATCCTAAAGCACTTTCGCGAGCGGCATCCCCGCGTGCGCACGGATCTGCACTGCCTGATGTCCACCGAGCTTTTAGACCGGCTCGATCGCGGCGAACTGGATCTGGTGCTGGCCGTGCGCCATGGGAAGCGGCGCGACGGGCGTGTGATCCGCAAGGCGCCGCTCGCGTGGATGGCGGCGCCCGCGTTTCGGTCAGACCCGGATGCCGCGTTGCCCCTGGCGCTGTTTCCCGAAGGTTGCGTCTACCGAACTCGCGCGATTCAGGCACTGCTCGGATGTGGCAGGCGCTGGGAAATCGTCTACACGAGCCAAAGCCCCACCGGCATGCGCATCGCGGTGGAGCAGGGTGCGGCGGTGACGGTCGCCACCCCAGAGACGGCACCCGTATCGTGGCGGGTGCTCGGGAAGGCCGAGGGCCTGCCGCCGCTGGCATCAGCGGATCTGGAGCTTTACCGCTCGCCGGCAGCGCACCACGCGGCGGTGGATGCCCTCGAGGAGATCGCAGAGGCCGAGGTCGCGGGCCGCGAATGCTAAAGCAACGGGTAATGAACCGAAAAAAGCGCGGCGGGCGCCCGAGGCTCGAGCGCCCGCCGCGGCGGTCTCAGGCCGTGTCCGGCGCGTGTCCGGCGCGGCTTTAGTTCACGTCGTCGTAGGCGCGCAGGGCGCTCGACTGCATGCGGGCGCGCACGTTGGCGTCGATGACGCCGGCGTCCTGAAGGTCGAAGAGCGTGTCTTCGACGCATGCCGCGTACGTGTGCCGATCATCGGAGGTGTCGTAGCTGCAGGGCAGCTCCGGGATGAACACCTGCTCGCCGTGTTGCACGTCGTAAAGGCGGTTTTTCGTGCCGCCGGGCCACAGGATGTCGACGGTACCCCTGTGCGCCTCTCCGAGGCCGAACCCCTGGACCAAGCTGTCCTGGGACAGGTGGGAGGCCCCGCCGAGCACTGGCGAGATGGAGCTGTTTCCATCCTCCGCGGTGAACGTGATCGTGGCGCCGATGCCCGAGCGGTTGACCTCACCATCGGGGATGATGCCGACGGTCCCCATGAGCTCGACCGACACCCAGTTGTTTTCGCTGTCGGCGTCGTTTATCTCCACGGCGAGGGTCCCGTCCGGGAAGCTCACGTCCTCATTCCACCGAAACCGACGCTCGAGCTTGTTCTCCGGCTCGAACCACGGGAACGCATTGAAGTCGAACTCGGGGTTGGACGCGGTCACGTGCTCGAACACCGGGGAGAAGTACGAGACCTGGTCAAAGATCGATGCGAAGAACGATACGTCCTGATCCTCGGAGCCATAACGAACCACCGGGTTTTCGTCGGGAATGTCGAAGTTCGAAACGCTCACGACGTCTTGGAAGCCGTTCTGGTTGAGATCCCCGGCGGCGACGCCGATCGTGTTGCGCCTCGTGTAGTTCGTATCGAACGCGTCAGGCGCGTAGCGAAAGCCTCCCGCGCCGTCGCCCACCAGCATCGTCCCCGGATTCGAAGCCTCGACCACGAAGTAAAGATGGAGACCGCCGTGATACACCACGTCGACGTTTCCGTCGTTGTCGAAGTCCTGTGCGCTCGTACCCCACCCGAAGGGCGTGGCCTCGAGATCGCCCACGTGCGGATCCTCGAACGTACCGTCGGGCTGCCCGAGCCACCACCGTGACGTGTTCGCCTCGGGGAACCCAGGCGCTCCCAAAAACGGCTGCCCCCAATCTCCGAACGACGTGGCGAATAGGTCGAGCTCACCGCTCGAGTTGAAGTCGCCGAAGGAAAAGCCCATCCACGACGACGGAGCGGCCGTCCCGGCCTCGACGGTCCGGTTCGTAAAGTTCCCCGTGCCGTCGTTTTCGAAGACCTGGATGAATCCCCGGTCCACTCCCCCCACCGACGCGTCCGGCAGGCCGCACTGATCGTCGCCGTGGAGGATGTCCATCACGCCGTTTTGATTGTAGTCGACCATCGCGACGGCCCAGGTGATCGTCGGCCCATCGACGCCCGGCGGAAGGCCGCCGAGCTCTCGGATCCCACTCGTCTCGGAGACGTCTTCGAACACGCCGTCGCCTTGGTTGATGTACAGCTCGTTGTGTTGAATCCCTTCACCGAATGGCTCGGTGAAGCACGCGTATTGGGTCTCCAGGTGCCAACCACGACCGACGAACAGGTCGAGCTTTCCGTTTCCGGTGACGTCACCGAACGAGCACCCCGTGCCGGCGACCCCGTCAGGCGTCGCATTGCTCTCGTCGCTGATGTCGGTGAAGGTGCCATCGCCGTTGTTTTTGAACAGGTGGGAGCGGCCATTGTCGGCGACCACGTAAAGGTCGGAGTAGCCGTTGTTGTTGATATCGCCGTAGCACACCCCCGAGCTGTCCGTATCGACGGCGGCCACACCCGCCTCGGCGGCTCGGTCGATGAATTCGAGCTCCCCGGTCTCGGCGAGCTGGTTTTCGAACAGCTTGTTGGGCGCGCCCGGACCGTTCGTGACGAAGATATCCATCGCGCCGTCGCCCGTGTAGTCGAACACGGCCACGCCGGGCAGGCCGCGCCAGCGCAAGGGCGACGAAATGTGGTCGAAGAAGTCTTCGGGCGCGGTGAGCGAGTCCTCCATCATCTGATCTGCGAGCGCCTTGCGCGCCGACGGAGCTCGCCTGTACTCGCTCAGGGCGTTTTCAGGGTCGGTGGCGATGTTCGTGAAGGTGGCCCCACTATCTGTGTCCCCCGTGACCTCCGGCGCTTCGCCGTCGGATACCGGAAGGCCGCTCGGGACCTCGTCTGGAATCGTCGAGCCGAGCTCGAGCGAGCCGGGGTCCGTGAGGCTCTCGAGGAACGCGACCATGTCGTCCATGTCCGGAACCGTCACCTGCGCATCTTCCGATACGCAGGACAAAACGGCCTCGGTGTTGGGTACGAACATGTCGGCCAGGCCCTGCTCGTTCCAAAGAAGCTGCTCCTCGATATCGTAGTCGAGCAAGGCCTGCTCCGGATCCTCGTAGTGGGACACGAAGTCCCGCAGGTCGGAAAACTGTCCCACGTGGCCCCACGGGCCGGTGAGCTCGACGTTGTGGAGCGGCGGAGGCCGGAAAGCGTACAGGTCGTGCGGATTCTTGCCGTCTTTGCAGTGGGGGTTCGGCGTCTCGGGGCCGCCTGGCACCCGTCCGAGGCTAAACGGCTTTTGGTCCCCCGCACGGCCGAAGTCGTCGTTGCCGTAGGGGCCATCGCCAAGGCCTGGTCCGAACTGGGCAAGCGCCGTGTTGTGGAACTCCTCGTCGGTGAGCATTGGGCCTGCGTGGCAAGTCGCGCAGCTGCCCTCCGCGAAAAAGTCCGCGGCGCCGCGCAGCGCGCTGTCGCTCATCGCCTCATCGTCTCCGGCGAGGAACTGCTGGAAGGGGCTCTCGCGAGCCTCGAACGCGCTCACCATGAACCCGGCCATCGCGTTCGACGCGTGCCCGAAGTTCATGTCCTCGAACTCGGTGTCCGGATACACCTGTTCGAACATGTTCACGTACTCGGGAACCTCTGCCAGGCGATCCATCAGGCCCGCCCAGATCTCCTGGAATTCGAGATCTGCGGCGAGCTCATTGTCCGGTTGTGGCTGGTTTTTGAACCACTGCCCGCGCATCTCTAGGCGCGAGACCACGGGGAACAGGCCGAGCGCCGACAGTCCCCCGAAATCGAAGACATCGATCATCTCCTGAGGCAGCTCCTCGTCCGCCGGCGTATTGCGAATCTTCTGCGAGGAGCTCTGCTCGAGGCGCCCGTCGAAGAAAAAGACGTCGAGCGCGTGGAGGTTGAACAGCGGCAGCGAGTTGCGAAAGTGGATTCTGCCGCCGATGCGGTCCTGCCCCTGATCCACGCCCCCGACCCCGAGGCTCATATGCCTGTCATCGCTCGTGAACTCGGGCCCCTCTGGGGGGTGGCAGGTCATGCATGAGACATCCATGTCTCCGCTCAGCAGCTTGTCGAACATCAGCGCTTGCCCGAGATCGAACATTTCATCGCTCACCTCGGGCGCCGGCGGAATCGGCTCGACGTCTCGGTCCGCGGTCAGTTGCCTGACCTCCTCCACGAGGTCCGCTCGCTCGGAGCCTGACAACGCGGCGCGCGCTTCCTCATGTGAGGTTTGGTCGGTCAAACAGCCGGGCGCCAAGACGGCGGCTGCCAAGATGACCGAGCCGAACAGGGGCGTGCCCTGCCGCCTTGCTGCGCCCGCCCGCATTCTCATCCGCGAAGACGGATCCCGCCGAGACATTCGGCAGCTCCACCGCCTTCGACTGCGATCTTCGTTATCGTGCATAAGCCCTCCCTTACGCTCCCGGTTACACGAATGAACAGTGACTGTACATACATATTTTGTGCGTTAATCGACAGCCGCCAGACGGTGGGCGCGGCCAAGGTCACGTTGCCAAAAATATGGCCAAGCGACACAACTGCGACGGGTCACGAGCTTCCTGTGAAACTCATAAATTCAGGTGGTTTGCAATATGTCGCGGCCTGTCGATGCGAAAACGGCACAGCCTCGGGCAAAATTTTGGCCGCGCCATCCCGGGCAGCGCTGGGCGTTCTTGCCGGCCGGGCCTATGTGGGCCACGGTGCGAGCGATGGGGGCTCCGTAGAGCAATCTAGTCGTGGAGACCGAGCGGATCCGTGCGCCGGCTCGGCGCGCGCAGCTCAGCGTCGGGAGCGCGGCCGCGCACGCCGCTCGCTGGGGGCGAGGCCCCGCCCTGCGCGCTCGCCATTCCCCTATCGTATGCCGATTCGCGGGAGAAAACGCCAGTGTACGGCGGGATCTCCCTGGCGCCCCGGGTCCTGCTCGGAAGCCTCGGCCGCCGCCGGAGCCATGTGCGTCCCGTAGACTCGGCTCGCGCGTCCCAACAAGGGCGCGGGGGCGCGCCGCACCAGCGCGTCGCGCAGCGGACGCAGGGAGCGCTCGGCCGCGCGCCTCGCGCCCTCGCGGGCAGAGCGCCTAGGCGTCGCGCGAAGCGACACGATGCGGCGCCGCGCCGGGCCCAGCTCCTCCTTGTAGCGCGCGCGGCCAGCCAAAAAATCGTACTCTCGATGACCGGAGCGGATGGCTTGGCCGATCGCGAGCGCGTGAAGCACGACCCCGGGCTTGACCGCCCCTGGCAGGTCCGTCCGCCTACCGCCTTGGTAAAACTGCACGCACCCGTCCCAGACCAGGTTATAGGCCGCCGCGACGGGCTCACCGCGCGCCACGAGCCATAAGAGGTCGAGCGCGCCCTGGCGAAACAATGCCGGCGCGACGTCGCGGTGAAAGCGCCAAAACCGAGCGGACGCGAAAGCGCCGTTTAGCCCGGCTGCGCGCCACCGCTCGCGGTGGAGCTCCTCGAGGATCGCAAAGCCTCGCCAAAACGACTCCTCGCTCGCCGCGCGCTCGAGGCGGTAGTCGCCGCCCGTGAAGCGCTCGAAGTCGCGGAGCGCGCGCTTTAGCCGGTAGCGGCGGCTTGGCGAAAGCCGCCCTAGGTACGCATCCCAGTCCGAGGGAAGCGGCACGTAGTGCGAGATCGTCGTCGCTTTGGCCTCGAGTCGCCCGGCGCGCGGCCCGAGCTCCTCGCCGAGCGCGCGGGTCATGACCGAGTCCGCCTTCATTCTCTCGAGGACGAGCTCGTCCCACGCGCCGAGTCGGCCCCGATGGAGCGCGTACGCCAGCGCGACCGCCACGCTGCGCTCGCGCCCGGCCTCGGCGATGACGCCGATGTACTCGGAGGTGACCTCGTCGGCCTCCGCCTCGCCGGAGCCGATGAGCTCGAGCCTTCGAAACGGAATGCCGGGCCGGTGCCAGGTCGTGCGGGATAGCAGCGGAGCGAGGCCGATGAGGCGGGCGCGATCATAGACGAGGCAAGCGCGCAGGGCGCGATCGCCGTCCTGGCCATAAACCCGCCACCACGCCAAGAGCCACGCCGGCGACAGCGTCGCCTGCGGGTCGCCACTCCGGGCGAGAAGTCGCCGCCACGACTCGCGCGCGCCCGCGAGCTCGCCGAAACTCGTGAGTACCTCGACCGAGAGCGCCATGACGCCGGCCTTCCTTGGACGTCGCGGACGCCGGTCCGGTTGCGAACGCTCTCGCCCTCGCCGGCGCCCGGTCGAGCGAGCCGAAGGCGATCGGCGCCGAGGCGCGAACGAGGCGCTGTGTTAGGCTCGCTGCCCACCAGGAGGATTCATGTCACTCGCGGGAAAGACACTCTTTATCACGGGAGCGAGCCGCGGCATCGGCAAAGCGATCGGCGAGCGCGCCGCCAAAGACGGCGCCAACATCGCGATCGCCGCGAAAACCGACGATCCCCACCCCAAGCTCCCGGGCACGATTCACACGGCGGCCGAAGAGATCGAAAAAGCGGGCGGGCGAGCGCTCCCCCTCGTCGTGGATATTCGCGACGAAGACCAGATTCGCGCCGCCGTGGACAAGACCGCGGAGACCTTCGGCGGCATCGACGTCCTCGTCAATAACGCGAGCGCCATCAGCCTCACCGGCACGAGGCAAACGCCGCTCAAGCGCTACGATCTCATGCATCAGATCAACGCGCGGGGGACCTTCGCCTGTTCGCAGGCATGCCTTCCGCACCTCGAAAAGGCGGACAACCCCCACATCCTGAACATCTCGCCCCCCCTCAACATGGAGGCGCGGTGGTTCGCGCCGCACGTGGCGTATACCATGGCGAAGTTCGGGATGAGCATGTGCGTCCTCGGCATGGCCGAGGAGCTCCGGCGCGACGGCATCGCGGTCAACGCGCTGTGGCCGAAAACCGTGATCGCCACCGCCGCCGTCCAAAACCTCCTCGGCGGCGACGAGACCACCAAGCGCGCCCGCAAACCCGAGGTCATGGCCGACGCCGCGCACGCGATCCTCGTGCGCGACAGCCGCGAGGTCACCGGCCAGTTTTTCGTCGACGAGGACGTCTTGCGCGAGGCGGGGGTGAGCGACTTCTCGGGTTACGCGATGACGCCCGGGCTCGACCCGCTCCCGGACTACTTTTTGTGAAGCTGGCGACCACCGCGGGGGCCGGCCTCGATGACCGGATACAGCGTCGACGAGGCCTGGAGCTGGACCTTTGGCTGGAAAGCCGGTCGATAAAGCCATGAGCCAAAAGCGTCTCGGAGTGATGGATACGATCTTTCTCGCTGCCGAAGGCCGCGAGTCGATGATGCACGTGGGCGGGCTTCTCCTGCTCACGCCGCCTCCCGATGCGCCGAAAACCTGGCTCCGCGCGCTCACCGAAGAGCTCCGCGCTGCGAAGATTCAGCGGCCCTGGAACTTCCGGCTCCGCGCGCCCGAGTTCCTCAAAAACCCGCTGCAGTGGTGGGTCGAAGACGACGCGTTCGACGTCGACTACCACGTGAGGCGCTCGGCGCTCCCCTCCCCCGGCGACGAGCGCGAGCTCGGTGTGCTCGTATCGCGCCTGCACAGCGTGCAGGTGGACTTCCATCACCCGCCGTGGGAGGTCCACTTCATCGAGGGCCTCGAGGGCGGCCGCTTCGCGCTGTACTTCAAGATCCACCACGCGCTGTTCGACGGCCACACGAGCATGCGCATGCTCGCCGACAGCCTTTCTACTGATCCAGACGAGCGTGACACGCCGATATTCTTTACGCGCCCGCCGGCGTCGCGACGACAGCGATCGTCATCGGGTTCGTCGCGGCTTGAGGCTCTGCTCGAACTCGGCCGCGGCCAGGCCGGTGCGACCCGCGACGTGGGTCGCGCGATCGCGAAGGTCGTGCGCGCTGCGCGCGGCCACGATCCCAGCTTGGTCGCCCCGCTAACGGCCCCGCGCTCGATCCTAAATCGCCGGATCAGTCGAAACCGGCGCTTCGCCACCCAGCAGTTTTCGACGGAGCGGCTCCGCGCCGTGGGAAAGCGCGCCGGCGGCACGGTAAACGACGTGATCCTCGCCCTGTGCGGCGGGGCGATCCGCCGGCTTTTGCTCGACTTGGACGCGCTACCGGACGAGCCGCTCATCGCGATGCTCCCCGTGGACGTCCGACCTCATGACGACCCGGGCGGCGGCAACGCGCTCGGCGCGATCTTGGCCTCTCTCGCCACCCACGTCTCCGATCCCGCGGGCCGACTAGAGGCGATCGTCGCCTCCACCACGCACGCGAAACAGCAGCTCGTAGGCATGTCGCGCAGCGCGATCATGCAGTACACGGCGCTACTCATGGCGCCGCTCGCGATGCAGATCATGACGGGCGCCGCCGGGCGCATGCGGCCCACCTTCAACGTGGTGATCTCAAACCTCCCGGGGCCGACCGAGCCGCTGTATTTCCGCGGCGCTCGCCTCGAAGGGCTCTACCCGCTCTCGATCCCGTTTCACGGCTATGCGCTGAACATCACGATAAGCGGCTACACGGGCACCCTCAACTTCGGCTTCACAGGCTGTCGCGATACCATCCCTCACCTTCAGCGGCTCGCCGTCTACAGCGCCGCAGCCCTCGAGGAACTCGAGCACGCCGTCGGCAAAACCGCCCAGGATGGCTGAGCGTAAATCGCCGAGCACGCCTCGTCCGCGCGATGGCTAGACGGGCTGCTCCGGCCAGGCGTGGCGCGGGTAGCGGCGCGCCAGCTGCTTGCGGAGCGCGGGATAGTGACGCTGCCAAAACCCGGCCAGGTCTTGCGTCACCTGCACGGCGCGCCCGTTCGGCGCGAGCAGCTCCAAAACGAGCGGAACCCGCCCGCCAGCGATCGCCGGTCCCTGGCTGAGGCCGAAAAAATCCTGCAGCCGCGACGCGATCCGGGGCGGGCGTCCCTTTTCGTAAGAAACGGGGACGCGGCGGCGCCGCGGAAGGGCTACGTGCCGCGGCGCGAGCTCGTCCACCGCGCGCCGCGCAGCCGGCGGCAGGCGGTGGCAAAGGGCGTCGAAGACCGGCATGCGCTCGAGCTCGGCGAGGCTCGATAGCCCGGCACAAAGCTCCGTGATGGTCGCAAAGACGGCCTCGTCGTCTGGATAAGCCAGCCCGATCTCGGCGGCGCGCTCGGGCGCGATGTGCCCTTGGACGAACGCGATCCGCAGGCGCCACGTCGAGAGCGCCTCGCCATCCACGAAGCGGTGCGAGCCCGCCGCCCGGGCGGCATCCGCCAATATTCTGGCCGTCTCCTCGGGGCGATCGCGAGCGGCGGCGGGGTCGCGGTGTTCGTCGAAGCAAAGGCCGTGCAGGGACATGCGTCTCACCCGCTCGACCCGCTCGGCAGACGGCGAAAACGCGAGCTGGTCCTGCTCCTCGATGCGCTCCAAGTAGAGCTCGAGCAGCCAATCGGGCTCCACGGCGCTCGCGCTCCGTACCGTGACGGCACCGCCGGCACCGCGCGACTCCACATCCGCGGCCACCATGAGGTCAGCGTCTACGACGACACTCGATGCGGAGAGGGTCGCGGTCTCGCCCCCTGCCAAGACGAGCTCGCGCCCACCCGCGCGCCGGCGCCGACACAGCCTGTCTGGATACCCGGTGAGCGTCGCGATCAGAAGCGCGCGATCGAGCTTTTGCGCGCAGAGCGGCCCGGCACGCTGGGAGCGCTTCTCCGCCTGGCCCGCATCGCTCAAAAGCCGTGAAAGCTGGCGACTCGCGCGGTCGACGGACAGCGCGGTGCCGACGTCGATGCCGGCGTTTCGAAGCCGCTCCGGCCGGAGCCCCGCGTCCCGGGCCGCCAAAAACTCGTCTAGGTCCTCGAGCAGATCCGAGGGCCCCGAGGCCGCCGGCCCGGAGCCGCCCCCGCCGCGTCGCGCCCGCCTAAGCGGCCGCTCACCGGCGAGCGCCGCGAGCACGGCTCCCTCGGCGCTGGCGCCGCGCTCGTTTGCCTCCACGAGCATCCGCGATAGCCGCGGGTGAAGCGGAAACCGCGTCATGCGCCGGCCCGTCTCGGTGAGCGCGCCGGCGTCGTCCACGGCGTCCAAGCGCCGCAAAAGGGTTTCGGCGGCCGACAGCGCGGCCTCTGGCGGCGGCTCGAACCAGGAAAACGCCGCGGGCTCGCGAACCCCGGCCGCGTGAAGCTCCAGAGCGGGTTCGGCCAGATCGATTCGGGCGATTTCCGGGCGGTCGTGCGAGCGGCGACCGTCGTGATCCGCCTTCGTATACAACCGGATGCAGCGCCCCGGCCCGGTCCGTCCCGCGCGCCCTGCTCGCTGTGCGGCGCTCGCCTGACTTATCGGCGCAGTGCGCAAGCTCGGGACACCCGTCCACGGCGAATGACTGGCCACGCGAACGAGCCCGCTGTCGACGACCGCCTCGACCCCGGCGATCGTGATCGACGTCTCGGCCACGTTCGTGGCGAGCACCACCTTTCGGCGACGCGAGGCCGCCACGGCTCGATCCTGGGCTTCGGTCGGCATGGCGCCGTAAAGCGGACAAACCTCGAGATCCTCGCGCGCGGCCACGTCGGCGCACGCCGCCGCCGCCCGCCGAATTTCGGCCTCCCCCGGCAAAAACACCAGCACGTGCCCGGTGAGTCCGTCCTTGACGAGCCGGCGCACCGCCCCCGAGACCTTGCGCTCGAGCGGCAGCTCGTCCGCGCCGGGCGCGTGCTCGATGTCTATGTCGAAAACCCGGCCGCGCGACTCGAGCACCGGGCAGTGGCCGAGAAACGCGGTGACCGGCGACGGGTCCAGCGTCGCCGACATCACCGCCACGCGCAGATCCGGCCGTGCTCCGAGCTGAAGCCGCCGCACTATCGAAAGCGCGAGGTCGGCGGTCACGTGCCGCTCGTGAAACTCGTCGACGATGACCGCTCCCACGCCGCGAAGCTCGGGATCGGCGATGAGCTGCCGGGTGAGCACGCCTTCGGTGACGAACCGGATCCGAGTTCGTCCGCTCACCCGCCGCTCGAACCGCACTTCGTAGCCGACCGTGTCGCCTACTGACTCGCCGAGCTCCGCCGCGACCCGCCCCGCCGCCATCCGCGCCGCCAAGCGCCGCGGCTGCGCGACGACGACGGCGCCCTCCCCGGACAGGCCAGCTTCCAGGACGGCCCTAGGCAGGCGCGTCGTCTTCCCCGCCCCGGGCGGCGCGATCACGACGGCCGCGCCGTGCTCCGCGAGCGCCGAAACGAAGCCGGGAACGATCTCGTCTACGGGGAGCCCCGTCGCCATCGCCAGCGCAGTGTGCCCGTCAGCGCGAGCCCGCGCGCGCCTCGTAGTGCGCCCAGCACACCGGGGCATAGCGCTCGTCTCCGCCGAGCTCGATTTGTGGCCCTTCGGTGACGGCCCCCTCCCCGGCGATGCGCAGGTTGAACGTCGCCTTTTTCCGGCAGTACTGGCAGGTAACCTTGACCTCCTCGATGCGGTCGGCGAGCTCGAGGAGGCGCTGCGAGCCCGGGAACAGCCGAGTCCGAAAATCCGTCCGCAGTCCGTAGCAGATCACGGGCACGCCCGGACGTATCGTGATGCGGCGCATGGACTCCACCAGGCGCGGCGACAAAAATTGCGCCTCATCGGCGAGGACGCAGTCGATGCCCGCCACGTCGTCCGGAGCGAGCTCATCCCCCTCCCCCACGAGCCGGTCGGCGTCGGCCTCGAGCCCCGAGCGCGACGCGACCCGTAAGGTCCCGAAGCGATCGTCTAAAGCGGGCTTCACCAAGAGCACTCGCTTTCCCTGCTTGCGGTAGTTATGTGCCACGGCGAGCAGGTTCAGCGTCTTGGCGCTGTCCATCGTGCCGTAGCGGAAATACAGCTTGGCCATGGCGCTCCTCCAGTTGGGGCGCCGGCAGGATACACGCTCGGGGCGACTTCGAGCGCGCGTGATCCGGGCGCTTGGTTGTTCCCGGGCAGGCGCAGGTATGCGATTCTACACGCGGCGCGGGGGAAGTGCGCAGGTGACGGACGGGGTCTCCGCCGAGCCGACGGGAATGCAGCTCGATACCGAACTCCGCGAGACGCTGTGGCAGACTCGGCACTGGGAGAGCGTGCTGAGGGAGCGAGCCGCGTCTTTGCGACGCGAGGTGGCGTCCGCGGAGCTCGCCGCGCCGGCGCGCGCCCTGGCCGAGGCGCTCGAAGCCTTCGTCCTCGACCGCACGCCTGGGGTCGAGATGCACCTGCTCGCGTCGAAGGCGAGCGGCGGCGACCCGGGCGCGCTCGCGCGCGCCCGCGAAGGAGCGCTCGAGGTGGGCGATCTGGGGCTGGCGGCGCGCATCGCGGCCATGGAGCGCAAGCATGGGAGCGGCGACAGCGCGCTCGCGGAGGGCGAGCTATGGCTCGACGCCGGCCAGCCGGACAGAGCGATTCGCCCCCTCCTCAAGGCCTCGCGCGCCGTGCCTGGCGATGAGGCGCTAAAGCGCGCGCTGGCCGCCGCCCGCCACGAGTGGGCGGATGTGCGCGGAGAGATCGATCGCGTGCAGGCCGCGGCGGCGTCCGGCGACGATGGCGCCCAGGCCGCGCGAGATGCGCTCCACGCGTCGCGGATCGCCCGCATGCTCGGCGAGGGACAGCGGGTACGAGAGCTCGCGGTATTGGCGTGCCGGCGCGATCCCACGAGCGAACGAGCCTGCGCGGTGGCCGAGCGCGAGCTCACGAAAGAGGGAGACGCAAACGCACTACTCGAGCTCTATCGGCGTCGCTGTGACGCGGTCTCGTCGGCCGGCGAGGTGGTCGACACGCTGAGGCGGGCCGTGGCGCGGCTGTCCCTGTGGGCCAACGCCCCGGGGCTCGCGGTCAACGTCGCGGTGCGGGCGCTTAGCTACGCCTACGAGGAGGGCGTTCGAGCCATCCCGGGACACATCGCCCTCATACAAGTCGTATACCATCACTACACGCGCGCGCGCGCCGCCGAAAAGGCGCTCCTCATCGTCGATCACGGATTGGCTGCCGATGTTCCCGACGACGATCGGATCGCGCTCGCGATCGTCGGCCTCGAGGTGGCGTGGGGCCACTTGGGCGCGGCAGCCACCGCGCAGCGCTACGCGGGGCTGGTCGAGGAGCGCGCGCCCCGGTGGCCGGGCCTGGACGACTTCGCGCGGGGTCGCGGAGGCCTGGCGCCAGGCCTCCCCACCCGGGTCACGGCATCGAGCGAGCCGGACGGGATTCCGCTGCGCGACGCCGGCGCACTCGGCGATGAGGTCCCGGCCGGTCCCCCGCCCGGCGGGGCAGACGCGCCGACTGGCGCGGGCGCTGGAAAGGAAGGCGCCGGCAACACCGCCGAGCCAGCGCTCGAGCTCGACATCGGTTACCAGCTCGAAGGCGAGCCAGGGCTCACCCGAGACGCCGGCTCGGAGGTGCACGCGCAGCGCTTCGAACACGCCAACCCGATCGAGCTCCCAGCCGATAGTCCGGCTGCGGGCGAAAATCGCCCTTCCGCCGATTCAAGGGGCCCCGGCCAGTTTACGCCGCCCGAGGCAATCGACCTGCCGCCGCAAGAGCCGATCGACCTGCCGCCGCAAGAGCCGATCGACCTGCCGCCGCAAGAGCCGATCGACCTGCCGCCGGACGCGCTCGTCGAGATCGAAGAGGATGACAGCTCGTCTGGCGCGACCGAAAGCGTCCGCGACAAAGCGGCGAGCACTCGAGGCGAGCCACGTCCAGGTCCGGGAAGCTTGATCCCCGGCGCTGCCCGAAAGGCACTGGAGCACATCGTACACGCACCGGCGAATCCGCCTTCGCGCGAAGCTGAAAAGCGAGCTGAGCCTAGAATGGCGCTCCCGGCCGACGCCGCAGTCCCCGTCACCGCGAGCGTCGCGCTCGGCGGAGGCGGCGTGCGGGCCGTGACGCGGGATGTGAGCCCTTCCGGCGCCTTCATCGTCACGGAGGCGCCTCTCCCCCAAGGCGCGGCGTTCGAGGTTACCCTGGCGATGCCGACGCCCGATGGCATCGGCGCGACCAAGCACGCGCTCCGCGCTGTCGTCGTGCGCGAGGAGCCGGGTGTAGGCTACGGTGTCCGATTCGAGGAGCCGGGCGACGATTATCAGCGCGCGGTGTCGGCGCTTCTCGACCGTCAGCGAGGATGATGATGTTTGACGATCTGCTCGAGGACGACGAGGAAGAGCTCGAAGAACACCCAGGCGGGGTCGCGATCGGGATCGACTTGGGCACGACCAACTCCTGCATCGCCGCGGTCGTGGACGGTCGCCCCACCGTGCTGGTCGATGAAAACGGCGTGCGCCTCCACCCGTCGGTGGTGGCGTGGCAGTCCGACAGCGAGAGGCTCGTGGGCAAGAAGGCTCGGCGGCGGAGCGTCATCGACCCGGAAAACACGATCCACAGCGCCAAGCGATTCATCGGCCAGGCGTTTCATTCTACGAACGTCCAATCGGCCCTGCCACAGCTCGGGTATCGCGTCGAAGAGGGCGAAAGCCAGGAGCCCATCGTCGTCACGCGCGGCGGCCCCTTCTCCGCTTCGGAGATCTCTTCGTTCGTGCTCATCCACCTGCGCGCCATCGCCGAGGCGCAGCTCGGCGCGCGGGTGACCCATTGCGTCATCACGGTCCCCGCGAACTTCTCCGACACCCAGCGGGCGGCCACCCGGCGCGCCGCCGAGCTCGCCGGGATGGACGTGCTGCGGATCCTCAACGAGCCCACCGCCGCAGCCGTCGCCTACGGCGAAGATCGCGCGGTCCACGAAAGGATCGCCGTCTTCGACCTCGGCGGCGGCACCTTCGATATCTCCGTGCTCGCGGTGCGGGACAACCTCTACGAGGTCGTGGCCACCGGCGGAGATCCGTTCTTGGGCGGAGACGACATCGACAACGCCCTCGCCGATCGCCTCGCCGAACAGTTTTTTCGCGAACACCGTATCGATCTAAAGCGAGATCCCGCCGCGCGCGCGCGGCTCCGGCTCGCCGCCGAACAGGTCAAGACGCGCCTGTCGAGCGATCTCGCCGTCCAAGGCTCGCTGTCCGAGATCGCGCACGGGCCGGGCGGCAAGCCGCTTTCGCTCAAGGTGAACCTCGACCGCGACGGCCTCGACGCGCTGATCGCGCCGCTCATCGATCGCGCCCTATCGACCGTGGAGCGCGTCCTCGCCGAAGGCGGCATGACGCCGTCGCAGATCGATGAGGTCATCCTGGTGGGGGGTGCCACGCGCATTCCCCTCATCCAGCGGCGGGTCGGGGACATGTTCGGGCAGCCCCCGCGGGGAGATATCGACCCCATGGAGATCGTCGCGCTCGGGGCGGCGGCGCAGGCGCATACGCTGTTGTCACCGTCGCCGAAAGATCGCGTGCTCCTCGACGTCACCCCTCACTCGCTCCGCGTCGCCACGGCTGGAGGCTATACGAAACCCCTCATCGCGAAGAACACCCACGTCCCCGCCGAGGGTCGGGCGACCTTCACGACCGGCCGCGACGAGCAGACCGAGGTTGTGCTCCGCGTCTGCCAGGGCGAATCGAGCCGATTCGACGACAACGCGCCCGTCGGAGAGCTCACCCTCGACGGCCTCCCCGAAGCCCACCGCGGCGACATCGAGCTCGAGGTCTCGTTCGTCATGGACGCCGACGGGGTGCTGAACGTCTCCGCCCGCGATCGCCGCAGCGGCGCGGCCACGGGCGCCAAGCTTTCGGCCGTGGGGATGAAGGAGATCCGATGAGTCGGTTTTGGGAGCGGGTGCTGTCGGCCTGCGAGCGCCTGGAACGATCGACCTATTACGAGATCCTGGGTGTTTCGTCCGATGCTGGGCCGGTGGAGATCGCGTCGCGGTACTACGCTCTCGTGGCGCGCCTTCACCCGGATCGACACGCGCGCGAGCGCGATCCGGATCGGCGCGAGGCGCTCACGCGGCTGTTCGCGCGCATCGGCGACGCCTACCGCGTTCTCACCGACGCCGGCCTCCGCCGCGCGTACGACGAAGCGGTCGCCCGCGGCGAGGTCACACTCGCCCCGGAGAGCAGGTCGGCGAGGCAAACGGCGCCAGAGCGGGATCCCGCCACCGAGCTGGGGCGCCAGCTCCTCGAAAAGGGCAGAGGTAGGCTCGAGGTCGGCGACGCGCGCGGCGCGCGCAATCACCTGGAGCTCGCGTCGCGCTACGAGCCAAACTCTCGGGCGATCGCGGCGGCGCTCGCGCAGGTCCGCAGCGACCTGTCCGAGCGCGGCGGGAGGGCCGCGCGAGGCACGGGGGTGGGCGGGCGCGCGCCCTCCCAGACTGCGGCCGCAAATCCGTCCGTGCCCGCAGCGGAGACCGGGCGCGCGGCCGGGCCGGCTTCCGGCGCGGCTTCCGGATCGGAAACTGGCCCCTCATCTAGACCGGCTTCTGGCCCGACTTCTGGCCCGGGCGTCCCCGGTGCCGGCAGCGCCGGTGACACCAGCGCGCAGCCAGCCGCCGCACGCCCGCTCGGGGCCACGGGCGAAGCGACCCTGCCTCCGCCGCTCCCGGGATCCGGCGCGCCTGCTACCGAGAGCCACGGCGGCGGCTTGACCGCCCGTGCCCATCCCCGCGTGCCGGCGAACGTTCGCATCCGGCTCAAGCTGCCTACCTGGGACCGCTTCGAAACCTTGCGCACGCGAGATCTCAGCCGCGGCGGCATGTTCGTACGCGCGAAGCAACCGCTCGCCAAGGGGACCGTGGTGCGGCTGTCGCTCGCCTCACCGAGCGGGCGGGCCGTCGAAATTCGGGCCCAGGTCGTCCGCGTGGTGAGCGAGGGTGAGGGCGCCGGCATGGGACTTCGCTTCTTGGAGGTGCCCGACCGGACCCGTCAGGAAGTCGACGAAATTCTGGCCGAGGAGGGCGCGGAGCCGGGCGCGCCCGCACTGCAGCCGAGCGGTGCCATGGCCGGCAGGGCCGAGGCCCGAACGGCCGGGCTCGAGCTTCGCGAGGTCGAGCCCCCCGAGCCGCGCCTTCACGTTCGCGAGCAAGTGCCGGCGCGCCCGCTCCTCGCAGAGCAGAAGCCGCACGTGCAGACGAATGATGCAGCCGCCGTGGAGGCGCCCCTGGACGCCCCCGGAGAAGCAGAGGCGCGCGAGGGGCGCGAGCTTCTCGCCGCAGGCGAGTTCGAGGCCGCCGTGGAGCGCTTCGAGCGCGCCGTGTTCATACGCCCCGATGACGGGCGGCTCGTCGCGGCGCTTCACGTTGCGCGAGGCTACCTCGACGAGCGGGCCGGACACCCAGATAGCGCGCGCGACCACTACGAGAGCGCACTCGCGGCCGATCCCCAGTGCGCCGAGGCCATTGCGGCGCTACGCCGCGACGGCTGAGCGCCTGGCTTCCGAGGCGGCAGCCCGCGCCGCATGCGGTCCGCTCGGAGCGGAGCACCGGTGGTCACGAGCGGCACATGGCCCCACGTGACAGCGCACCGTGAGTAGCGAGCACGCCGCAGCCAACGCCCACGACGGCGGCGCTCCCGCCCCGCGGCGATGCTAAACTGATGGCGGTGGACGAGGCCAGCCTCGTAAGCGATCGGTTCAACATCCTGCGCCGGCTCGGGGAGGGCGGGATGGGCGTCGTCTACGAGGCGTTCGACGCGCGCCTGCAAATGAAGGTAGCGCTCAAGACGCTGCGCGCCGCCAGCGCAGATTTGCTCTACCAGTTCAAAAACGAGTTTCGCTCGCTCGCCGGCCTGCACCATCCGAACCTGATCACGCTCTACGAGCTGTTCTCCGAAAAGGGGAGCTGGTATTTCACCATGGAGCTCGTGGGCGGCGAGGACTTCGA
>SLNH01000090.1 GCA_007133195.1 Nannocystineae bacterium
CGTTCGACCAGGTGTGCCTGCGCGCGCTCGAGCGCGATCCCGAGGCGAGATTTTCGTCGGCCGATGTGATGGCCACGGCGCTGCGCGAGGCGGCGACGGAGGCCGGCGTTTTGGCTTCGGCTGAGGAGGTGGCCGCGGCGGTGTGGGCCGCGGTGGGCGACAATGTCTCGGGGCGCCGCGACGCGCTCGACGCGCTCGCGTCGCGCGCTGCTCCGCGCTCGCTCCCCCTTCCGCCGCCGAACCCAAGCGATCGCGCGGCGGAGACGCTACGGTCCGATGAGGCCGAGGAGCTGGCCGCCGCCCTGGCCGACGACGATGACGATCCCGATGGGCCGGCCACGTCGATCTACATTCCCGACAAGCACGACGAGCATGACGAGCCGGACATCGAGATCGTGACCGACCTCGGGCATGATGAGCCGAGCAGGTCGAGCGGGCGCTCGTGGCTCGCATCGGGCAGCGGGGAGCACGACGCGGATCGCAACACCTCGGAGCTGGCGACGGGGAGCGGCGAGCATCGGGCGCTCGGCGGCGCGGCCGGCGAGCAAGATCGCGCGGGGGCCGACAGCGGCGTGGCGGCACCCGGCAGCGGCGACGACGTGCCGTCGCTCGCCCCGCCGAGCGGTCCACTCCTCCGGTTTTGCCAGCGGGTATGGAGAGCGATCTGGCCGGGGGCGCGTCGTCGCCCCTAGCATCGGCCCAGGCGTCCTGGTTTGTTTTGCATCCCCCTCACGGGGCCGGCGGAGCGCGCGGGAGGGCGCGGCTCACGAAACGCCGGCACCAAAGCCCCCCCGACGGAGCGCTGGCCGCCTATTGGCGGCGGACGACCACGTTCGCGATGGAGTAGCCGGCCCCGAACGAGCAGATGACGCCCAGGGCGCCGCTTTCGAGGTCGCTGCGGTGATCGTGAAACGCGATGATCGATCCGGCGCTGGCGGTGTTTCCGTACTCGCCCAGGACCTGGGGCGCCTCGTGGCTCTCGGCCGGGCGGCCGAGAATCCGGCGCGCGATCAGGCTGTTCATGTTCGAGTTCGCTTGGTGAAGCCAATAGCGATCGATGCGCTCGGGATCGATGCCGAGCGCGCGAATGTGCTCGAGGATGAACGACGCCGCCAGGGGGACGATCTCCTTAAAGACGCGGCGGCCAGCCTGGTAAAACAGCTTGTCCGGGTCGTTTCGGCGCTCGGGATCGCAGCGGTTGAGATAGCCGAAGTTATTGCGGATGTTGCTCGAGTACGTCGACATGCAGCGCACGCCGAGGATCTCGAACGCGCCGGGCCTCGCGCTCTCGGTTCGCTCGAGCACCACGGCCGTCGCCGCGTCGCCGAAGATGAAGTGGCTGTCCCGATCCGTCCAGTTCGCGTGCCCGGACATGATCTCGGGGTTGACGAGGAGCGCGCGCGTGGCGCTGCCGGCGCGGAGGGCGTCGGTGGCGATTTGGATGGGGAAGGTGGCCGACGAGCAACCCACGCTCATGTCATAGGCGTAGCCGCCGGCGCCGAGCGCGTGCTGCACTTCGATCGCTACCGCCGGGTAGGCGCGCTGCAGGCTGGAGTTTGCGAGGATGATGAGGTCGATATCCTGGCCGCGGAGGCCTGCCTCGGCGAGCGCTTCCTTCGCGGCGGCGACGGCGTACTCGCATTGGATCGACATCTCGTCGTCCGGGCGCTCGGGGATATAGGGCACCATGCGCTCGGGGTCGAGGATGCCCTCGCGGTCCACGACGTGGCGAAAGCGGATCCCCGACGCCTTTTCGATGAACGCGGGGCTCGACTCTTCGAGCAAAGTGGCCTCCCCGGCGGCGATGGCGTCGGCGCGGCGATCGTTTTCGCGCCTCACCCACGCGTTGAAAGCTGCGCAAAGCTCCTCGTTGGAGACCACGTTGTCTGGCGTGTGGATACCGCAACCCGTGATGGCCACGTTCGTCGTCATAGCGGCGTGACCATACCCGCGATTGCGGTGCAGCAAAAGTCGAGAGTGAACGGGTCACGGCGCCCTGCGGCGCTCGGTCGGTCCGACCGATCGGCGCTTGGGCACTTGCGTCCGCTCCCGGCTTTCGCTAAGTTCCCCACCTCGAAAGAGGCGGGGTAGCTCAGTCGGTAGAGCGGGGGTCTCATAAGCCCTGAGTCGACGGTTCAAATCCGTCCCTCGCCACCACCAGGCATGTCGGGCGCGGCTCGCCCCACGAACGGGCCGGTGGCGGGAAGCTGGCGCGCCCGCGAGCGATGCGGCGCCGCGCCACCGACATCCCATGGGCCGTCCGGGCGCCGGCAGGTCGCCCCTTCGCGGGGCGCGGGGCAGGACGCGGCGCGGGATCTGCGCAACAGGTGAGGCGCGATGCACCGACAGCGCCACGCGCCGGCCCAGCCGGTTGACTTGTGGGGCCTTTCGAGCCAACGTGTGGCGAGCAAGCCGATCGGGGATCGTCTAAGGGTAGGACAGTGGCCTTTGAAGCCACCTGTGAAGGTTCGAATCCTTCTCCCCGAGCCACCGCGCGAGCGTTGCGCGTCGGCACTCGCTGTACCCTCTCGGCGCGCACGAGTCGTGATGAAGCTAGAAACATCCCGCTTGCTGTTTTTCGGCTGCAAGATCGATAGCAAGCTCCGCGAGGCGCTCGCCCAGGCAAAGCCCGGCGAGCGGCGCTACTTCGAGGATCCGGAATCGCCCTTCCTGCGCATCTGCACGATGGAGGACGACGAGCGGTGGATCGGAAAGATCGTCGATCCCGGCATCAGCGCCGGGGAGGTCGAGGACATTCAGAGAAATGTCATGTCGATCCTGCGCCGCATCGCGCCGAGCGTCCGCCAGTCGGCGAGCTCGGTGAAGATCTTCCCGGTGAACACGAAGGCCACGGGCCCGGCGGATCGGGCCGAAGAACTGGCCGGCTCGAGCGGCGGCCCCTACATCGCCGAGTGAGCGCCGCGAAACGCGCGCGACGTGCGGCGGGCGCGCGCGCCTTAGGGCTCGTCTGCGAGCTCGTGGGCGAGGCCCCACCTCACGCCGCGGTCGCTCACCGTCATCGAGCTCGCTCCGGCGCGGTGGACGAGTCGCGCGAATATCGCGGCGCCGGCGGCGATCACGTCGGCGCGCTCGGGCTGCATGCCCGGGAGGCCCCGGCGCTCGTCCGTGCTGAGCCCGACGAGCCGCTCGAGCTCTCGGTCGATGTCGGCGGCGGCGAGCACGGTGCCGTCGATCGCGTCGGGATCGTATTCCTGAAGCGCGCGTGAAACCGCCGCGAGAGTCGTCGCGGTGCCTGCCGTGGCGACGAGCCGGGCGCCGTCCGGGATCGGTCGCGCGGACAGGGCATCGTCGATGTCGGCCGTGAGCGCGCGCACTTCGTCGTCGCGGGGCGGATCGCTGCGCAGATGACGCTCCGTGAGTCGCACAGCGCCGATCGGCAGGCTGGCAAACGACGTCACGGCGCCGCCCGGCTCGCCGACGATGATCTCGGTGGAGCCGCCGCCGACGTCTGCCACCACGAGCGGCGCGTCGGTCGGCGACGCCGGCATCGAGGCGCGCACGGCGGCGAACACGAGCGCCGCCTCGCGCTCGCCGGTGATGACCTCGACCTTTGCCCCGAGCCGCGCCCGGGCGGGCTCGAGAAACTCGCTGGCATTTTGGGCCTCACGGAGCGCTTGGGTGCCCACGGCGGCGATCCGCTCGGCGCCTTCGCGCCTTGCGATCTCCCGGTACTCGGTGAGGATCTCGAGCGAGCGCGCGATCGCGTCGGAGCCTAGCTCTTTGCGGCCCTCCACGCCCTGTCCCAGCCTGGCAAACCGGCACAGGTCGGCAACCCGCCGAAGATCGCCGCTGGGCATAGCTTCGGCGACGAGGAGCAAGATGGTGTTCGTGCCGATGTCTACGGAAGCGACGCGCCGGGGCGCCTTGCCCGCGTCGCGGCGGCGGGTGGCGTCGGAGAAGGGCAAGGTCACCTCGCTCAGTCTGGCATCGGGCCCCAGGTGGGCGAGGTGCCGGCGCCGCTCCAAATCCGCACTTGCGGCCCCGTGCCGTCGGCGTTCGTGATGTAGATGCCCGGCTCACCGGGCCGGTCGGAGCCGAACGCGATGGCGCGGCCGTTGGGAGTAAAGGAGGGCTCTTCGTTGTTCCCCTCACCGCGGGTGATGCGCACGCGCTCGCCGCTGTCCAAGTCTTGGGTGACGATATCGAACGGGCCGTCGACGCGGCTCGTATACGCGAGCATGCGGACCCCCGGCTCAGGGGACCACGCCGGTGATGAGTTGTAGTTGCCGGTGCGCGAGACCCTGCGCTGGTTCGAGCCGTCCGCGTCCATCACGAAGATCTGCGGCCCTCCCTCGCGCCCCGAGACGAACGCGATCTCGCTGCCGTCGGGCGACCACGCCGGCGAGGTGTTGATGTGTGGTCCGCGCGTGAGCTGAGAAACGATGTCCCCGCTCTGGGCGTCGATGAGGTAGATATCCTGGCTGCCGCTCCGCGACAGCGTCACGGCGATGCGATCACCGTCGGGCGACCAGCTCGCGCCCGTGTTCATGCCGCGGTGCGAGCTGAGCCGGTGAGGACGCCCGCCACCGGCAGGCGCCACGAACAGATCCGGGTTGTTGTGCATGTAGGACGTGAACGCGACGCGATCGCCGCCGGGCGAAAACGCCGGCAAAATGTTGAGGTGTCGGTTGCGCGTCACCGGCCGGATGTTGTGGCCGTCGTGATCCATGGTGAGGATCCGCTTCGCGTGGCGGCTGTTGGCGGTGAAGGCCAGCCGCGCGCCGAAAAAGCCCGGCTCGCCGGTGAAGTACTCCACGACTTCGTTGCTCCAGTCGTGGACGAACGAGCGCGCGTCGTTCACGTCGCCGGTGTAGGTGCGCTCGAGCACGGGGCTGGAGCCTTCCTCTACCTCGAACAGCCGGAAATCGAGCTGGACGCGGTCGCCCGAGCGCACGGCCCGGTGCTTCATCACGCCGAACGCGCCCACATCTTCCCAAGGCCTGGGCCGGATGGACATGCCCTCGGCCTCGAGGTCAGCGAGGAACGAGTCGGGATCGAGGACGTTGAACCAGCCCGACACCTTCATGTTGAACCGCGCGGTCTCTGCCACGAGCTCCGACAGGGCCGGGTCTGAGTCCACCCCCTCGGGAATCGCGATGGGATAAAGGGAGCGCTCGGGGTCCGTGATGTCGATGGCCACCGGGCCGCTGTCGGCGCGCGCCGCGTTTCCGGCTGGGACGGCGGCGAGGGCCACGGCCGCGGCGGCGAGCGCGCCGGCGCCGAGGCCGTCCCGGAGGATGCGTTGTTTGAAACGGCTGGATCGCGTCATAGGTACCTTCGCAAAGGAGACTTCTCGGTCGTTCGCGAGGGGAATCGTCCCTCTGCCTGAGTTGGACGTGGCCGCGCGGCTGCCATTCGTCTGTTTTTTGCGCGCCCGCCGCCCGAGGGTTTGGGCCCCGGCCGGCGCCAACGCGAGGGGGGCGCGCGCGCCGTCATGTTCGTGCCGGTCCAGTGCGAGGCCGGAGCCGGGCAGGCGGGTTCACGGCCTGAACGTAAAGCATACTCCCTGGTCGACGAGGAGATCGAGGAGGTGCTCCGGCACCGGCTCCTGCATGTCCGTGGTGTTTTCGAGCGCGACCACCACGGAGCGATTGAGCGTCCTGCTCGCCGACGGCTCCTCGAGCTCTCGATCGGCGATCGTCCCGTCTTCTTCGAGCCGGACACATCCCCACGCCGCGAGATCCTCGCCGCGCTCGAGGGAAGGAAGGCTCCACGCGCGCTCCACCCGGCCCCGGAGCTCGCCTACGTAAGGATCCCCCTCCGCGTCGAGCTCGGTGCCCCACTCGGAGCCATCGAGCGCGCCGGCCTCGGTGGTGGTCGGCCGCCTTAGCTCCACGTCGTCGTCGGCCTCTGCCAGCGCGCGGTTTCTGTCGAGGATGTCCTGCGGATCGAACTCGTCCGCCTCGTGCTCGGGCTCGGCGTGCGGATCGGCCTCCGGGTTCGGCCGGGGCTGCGTGTCGGGCTCCGGTTCCGGAGCCGGCTCCTGGTCGGGCTCTTCGGGCTCGGGCTCGGGCTCCTCTTGCTCCTGGGGCTGTTCCGGCTCGGGTTCGGGCTCGAGCGGCTCATCCTCTTCGCGCGCGCCTTCGTCCTGCGCCTCTTCCTCGTCGCCCTTCATCGCGAGCGACGCCTGGATGTAGCGCGCGTCGTCGACATCGCGGGTCGTGGCCTCGGCGAGGCAGCTGCTGTCGGCGAACAGGACGCCGCCTGCGACGACGACGTGCATCGCGATCGCGATCGAGATTCCGGCTGCGTGTAGGCCCTTATCCACCGTCATCGCCCCCTTGCTCGGATCCGTTCGCGCCGGCGGATCCGCCGTCGGCGCCGAGCTCACCCAACATCTCCTGGCGCGCCGCGTCGTCCACGGGATCGGTTCGCATCATGAGGTGGCGGACACCGGCCGCTTGCGCCGTGTCCATGGCCGCCACCACCACCCCGTAGGGCAGAGACGTGTCGGCCTCCACGTAAAGGGTTCGCTCGGTTTGGACCCGCTCGTTCGTCTCGAGGAGCGTGTGCAGGTCGTCCCAGGCCACCCGGGTCTCCCCGAGATAGATATGACGATCGGCGTCGATGCTGAGGACGAGCTGGTCCGGGTCGTCTTCTTCAGCCTCGGTGATCGTGCCCTCGGGCAAATCGAGCTCGATGCCCGTGGTGAGCATGGGGGCGGTGATCATGAAGATGATGAGCAGCACCAGCATCACGTCCACGAGGGGCGTGACGTTGATGTCGCTTTTCATCTCGCCGCCGCTGGCGCCGGTGGGCATCACCATCGCGAAAGGTCCTGCCTCTGCCTATTTGAGGAAGTGACGGCGGATGATGTTGAGGTAATCCTGGGTGAACGTTTCCATCTCCGACGCCATCACGCGGATTTGCCGTTGAAAGTAATTGTAGGCGATCACGGCCGGAACGGCCGCTACCAGGCCGATTGCCGTGGAGACGAGGGCTTCGGCGATGCCGGGGGCGATCGTCTCGATCGTCGCGGTTCGGGTTTGATCGATGGCGCGGAACGAGTTCATGATGCCCCACACCGTGCCGAATAGGCCGATGAACGGCGCGGCCGTGCCCGTGGTGGCCAGCGCCGGGGTCATGCTCTCGAACTTCATCATCTCGCTCGTCTGCGCCTTGCGAAGGGACCGCTCGATGTTTTCGAGGTCGGCCTCGCGGTCGGCGCTCGTGCGGCTCTCGTCAGACGAGAGCTTGGCGAGCTCGGTGTAGCCGGCGAGGAACAGGGCGGAGATCGGGCTCCGGCGCAGCGACTGAGCCTGGCGATAGATCTGCTCGATGTCGCGCGAGCGCCAAAACGAATCGTGAAACCGGGCCGACTCGGCGTTTGACTTCTTTAAGAATAGATACTTGTACGCGATGATGTACCAGCAGGCGAACGACATGGCGACCAGCATCACCATGACGAGCTGGACGACGAAGCCGGCTTGGATTACGAGCGACCAGAGGCTATCCTTGCTGGCAGCGTTCGCTACAAGTAGGGGAAATTCTTGCATATCGCGAACTTGGACGTTACACGAGCCCCGTGAGGGGGTCAATCGGGCTTGCGCTTTGGGATGAATAGCGCGGTTTTTCGTGCGGTCAAAGGGATCGCAGGCCCATGGCTCCCCGTCCTATCGCCAGTTTTCGTGTCCCTGTGCGCCGTGAGTGCGACCTCCTGCGTGGATGTAGACGGGGGCGCCATCGAGCTCAGCTGGACGCTGCGAACGTTCGAGGGCGAGGTGATCTCGTCCGACCAGGAGGAGGCGTGCCGGCGCGCGGGGATCGAGTCGATCCGTGTGTGCTGGCGGCCGGCGGGCGCGGGTGGCGTCGACGCGGGCGCGCCCGAGTGCGCTGGCGGGCGGTCGCGCACGTTCGCGTGCGGCGACGACCGCGGGGTGACGCGCTTCGAGGTCGAGCCCGGCGAGCAGGCGATCTGGCTCGAACCGGTTTGCGAAGGGGGAGAAATGGCGGTGGAGGGAACGTACCAAGTACCGGCGCCCATCGTGAGAGGTGTCGCCGAGGGCGCGGTGGTGGCGCTCGGCGCACAGCTCGTCGAAGCCACCGACGGGGCGCGAAACTGCCCCGCGGCTGGCTGCACGTGCGACTTCTGAGCGCGCCTCCGCTTTTGCGCTCACCACTGCTTGGGCGCTCTCCTGCGCCACTTCCTTGCATTTTCTACTCAACTCGTGTTCTTGCTCGTAATGTATGGCCGTCCGAACGCGCCTGCCCCTGCCAGTGATCGACGCTGGCGCGGGGCTCTGAGAGGGAGGCTCCTATGAAAAACTTCGTTTATCCTGCGCTCGCCCTCGGGGGGCTCAGCTTCGCCGCGAGCTGCGTGATCGTCACCGATCGCCCCGAGATCGACGTCCTTTGGAACGTGAGCGGCTCGTCGTCCGATCCCGCTATCGCCGATGGCTGTGAGACGCTGGGCGCCTCCGGCGTCGAGGTAGTCACTCGGCGCCAAAGCACGGGCGCCATCGAGATCGACGTCTTCGACTGCAGCGTGGGGAACGTCGTCATCGAGCGGCGCACGGGCGACTACGACCTGTGGGTGAACGCCATCGACGGTGAAGATCGCCTGATGGGGGGCTCCATCGAAGAGCCCGTGTACCTCGACACCAGCAGCACCTACTTCGAGGTTCCCGAGCTCGGCTTTCAAAACGGCGAATTCGTGGCGGGTTGGGAGCTTTATGACGACAATGACGGCCAGCCGCGCTCCTGCTCGGAGGTCGGCGTCGGGGGCCTGTCCATCCTGACCACGCTCGCGGGGGACGGGGGCACTGCGTTCGACGATATCTTCGACTGCCCGTCGAACGCGACCTACGGCGACGTTTACACCGATCCGCTGGCGCTCGGTGACTACTCGGTCGATGTCACCGTCCTCGATTCGGCGGATGACAGCGCCCTCGGCGAGCCGGAGATCAAGCAGGGCACGCTCTCCTCCCATCGGCAGCGGGAAGACCTCGGCATCTACGAGTTCTACTTCCTGTAGCGCGGGAGACGGGGGCCCCACCCTCGGGGCCCGGTGGGGATGATCGTGATCACGGAGCGCGGGGCTGCACGCGCGGTCCCGCGCCGTGGTCTGTCGCCAGGCCGCGCAGGGCGGCTCCAGGGTAGGCGCGCCCGCTAGCCGCCGGGCGGCCTGGTCGGCGGATTCGCCGGGAGGGTGTTGCCGATCATGCTTGATCGCCCGGGTGGGCGGTGACGATGAGGTTGCCCGCGGTGGGTTTTCGCACCCAGGCGCGGGAGATGTGAGCTAGAGCGCTGCGTGGGCTCGGGCACTTCGTTTACGATGGGAGTACGTC
>SLNH01000288.1 GCA_007133195.1 Nannocystineae bacterium
CAGGATCGGCGCCATCGCCGCCGCGATGGCCAACGCGATCGCGGTGATCGTGGCGAGGTGACGCGTGGCGGCCTCGTCGGGGATGCCCTCCGCGGCGACGTCCTGAAAATAGATCGGGAAGACGGCCACGACGATCACGGCGTAAAAGCCGGTAATCGCCCAGTCGTACATGGCCCAGGCGCGAAGCTCTGGGCGGTGGAGCCCGAGGGTCTCCAGCGCGGCTCTCATCCGAGCCCGCGTCATGATGTCGCCTGGCTCGGCCGCGGCATGAGGGCGAGTGCCGAGCGCGCTTGTGCGCGGGACGAGCCGAGCATGCGCGCAATCTAGCACGCGCGCGGCGGCGCCGGCGCGGCCGCGCGCATCTCACGAAAGGGCTGTGACACAGGTGGACGAGCGCAGGTCACGGGACGAGCGATGGCGGATACGCGACACTTCGACGTCGTCGTGATCGGCGGCGGCAGCGGGCTCACGGCCGCTTACCACGCCGAGCGCGACGGAAAATCCGTGGCCCTCGTAGACGCGCAGCCCGAGGCGCTGGGCGGCACGTGCGTCAATTTCGGCTGCCTGCCGACGAAGGGGCTCATTCAGTCCGCGCGGATCGTCAATGCCCTGCGGGCAGGGCCCGTCCACGGGGTTCACGTGACGCCCTCGGATATCTGGGTGGATTTCCCGCGCATCGCAGCGCGCGTGCGCGAGGAACGCGCCCGGCGCGCGAGCGGTGCCCGCTCGTACGTCGAGGGCTCGCTGTTCCCGTTTTACGGCCGCGCCCGGTTCGTGGATGAAAAAACGCTCGAGATGGACGACGGGCGGCGCCTGTCCGGCGACCGCGTGTTCATCGCCGCGGGAGCGCGCGCCGCGGTGCCGCCCGTGGCCGGGATCGAAGACGTTCCCTACCATACGAACGAGTCCATTCTCGAGCTGAGCGCGCGTCCCGATCGGCTCATCATTCTCGGCGGCGGCTACATCGGGTGCGAGTTTGCGCACTTCTTCGAGGCCATGGGCACCCAGGTGGTGCTCGTCGATCGCGCCGCGTGCCTGCTCCGCGAAGACGACGAGGTGAGGGACCTCGTGACGACGGAACTCGGGAAGAAGCTCCGCCTCATCACGCAAGCGACCGCACAGCGCGCCTATGCGGACGGGCGCGGCCTGGCTCTCGATTTGGATACGAAAGACGGGCCCACGACGGTGCGCGGCGATGCCCTGCTGTTGGCCGCAGGGCGGCGGTCCAACGCGGAGACGCTCGACGCGTCTCGTACCGGCGTGGAGCTCGATGAGGCCGGGTGGGTTCGCGTCGACGACCAGCTTCGGACGACACACCCCGATATCTTTGCGTTCGGCGATGTGATCGGGACCGAGATGTACAAGCACACGTCCAGCTACGAAGGCGAGCTCGCCTACCGGAACGCGTTCGGCGCCGCGCACAAGGTGTCGTATCGGAGTAACCCGCACGCCGTGTTTACCGATCCGGAGATCGGCGCGGTGGGGCTCACGGAGCGCGCGTGCCGAGAGCAGGGCATTCCCTACCGGGCCGGTAAGGTGGACTACGCCAGCATCGCCAAGGGCCAAATCGTCGGCTCACCGCCCGGATTCGCCAAGCTGCTCGTCGAAGACGGCACTGAGCGCATCCTCGGCTGCCACATCGCGGGTCCTCAGGCGGCGGAGCTCGTCCACGAGGTCGTGGTCGCGATGAACGCGGAGGCGGCGGGGGTCGATTTGGTGCGCCGGAGCATCCATACCCACCCGACCCTGTCCGAGCTCGTCCACGCCGTGTTCGTCCGCGCGTAGCCGAAGCCTCGCAAAGCGCCAGGGCCGCGGGTATGCTCGCGCGGATGCCGGGCATGGTCGCATCGAGTCAACGCGCCGCCACCGAGGCGGGCTGCGCGATCCTGGCGGGCGGGGGCAACGCCGCAGACGCGGCGATCGCCGTGGCGGCGGCGCTGGCCGTCACCGAGCCGAACTCCACGGGTCTCGGCGGCGACGCGTTCGCGCTGTACTACGAGGGCCACACCGGGCGCATTACGTCCCTAAACGGCTCGGGGCGGGCGCCGGCCGGGCTCACCCTCGGGCGCCTCGAACGCGCTGGCGTGCGGGAGGCGATTTTGCCGTTCAGCGGGGATGCGATCACCGTGCCGGGCGCGTGCGCCGCGTGGATCGATCTCGCCGAGCGGCACGGGTCGATGGCGATGGATGGAGTCCTGGCCCCAGCCATCGAGCTGGCCCAAGACGGCTTCGAGGTCGGCGCGGTGACGGCTCATTTTTGGGCCCGTGGTCTAGACGGGCTGTTGCGCGCCCCCGGCGGTGCCGAGATGACCATCGACGGTCGAGCTCCGATCGCTGGCGAGCGGTTTCGCAACCCGGGCCTGGCAGGGGTCTTGGCGTCGATCGCCGAAGGAGGCAAGGGCGCGTTTTACGGCGGCGCCATCGCGCGCGACATCGTGGACGCGGCGCGAGCGGCGGGCAGCGCGATGACCCTCGCCGACCTCGAGCGCCATCACTCCACCTGGCACGAGCCGATCGGGGCCGAGTACCGCGGGCACCGGATCTGGGAGTGTCCTCCCAACGGCCAGGGTATGGCGGCCCTGCTCGCGCTGCAGATCCTCCGGGGGTTCGAGATCGCAGACACCGACCCTATGGGCACCGAGCGGCTCCACCTGATCACAGAGGCGCTGCGGCTCGCCTTCGCCGACGCGCGCCGGCACGTGGCCGACCCAGCCGTTTACGCGCCGCCCACGGGCGCGCTTTTGTCGGAGTCTTACGCCTCGGCGCGGCGCGCCCAGATCGATCCCGCGCGCCGGATCCCGGTGGCGGCCGGCGAACCCCCGGAGCGAGCTGGCACAGTGCAGTTTTGCGTGGTCGACGCGAGCGGGAACGCCTGCTCGTTCGTAAACAGTAACTACATGGGCTTCGGCACCTGCGCGGTTCCGCCCGGCCGCGGCTTCACGCTGCAAAACCGCGGCTGCAACTTCTCCCTCGAGCCCGGTCACCCCAACGTCGTGGCGCCACACAAGCGCCCGTACCACACGATCATTCCCGGCCTCATCACGCGCGCGGACGGGTCACTTTACGGACCGTTCGGCGTCATGGGCGGCTTCATGCAGCCCCAGGGGCACGTTCAGGTCGTCCTCGCCATGCTCGACGACGGGCTCGAGCCACAGGCGGCGCTCGACCGTCCGCGACTGTGTATCGAGCCGGGGGCGGACGGGGACCATGGCGAGCTATTGTGCGAGGAAGGCATCCCCGAGCCGGCGGCGCGGGGGCTCGAGCGCCTCGGTCATCCCGTGCGGAGCGGCGTCGGCGGCTTCGAGCGCGCGGTGTTCGGCCGCGGCCAGATCATCCGCCGCGACGAATCGGGCGACCTCCTGGGCGGAAGCGACTTTCGGGCAGACGGCTGCGCCGCCGGCGTGTGAGATCCGGTGGCGGGGCCGTCGACGAAGGCGCGGTGATCGCTCGTCGCCGCGGGTCGCGGCGGCGTTCGTCGGTGCCGGGGCGCGCGTCGCCCCGCGGTCATCGGCTCGGCTCGGCGCGAGCCGGCGATTGCGTTTCGGAGGCGACCTCGGTAAGGTGACGCGACTCACGTAGCAGGCGCTTTCGTCGGCGCAGCCGGGTGGCTCGCGAAAGGTGACCCGCGCCGGAGCCGGAACGTCTGCGGGGAAGGGCCCGTGCTCGAGCGCCTCGTCAGCTTGCTAGGGATCGCGGTGATCATCGGCGTCGCGATCCTCTTCTCTGAGCATCGCCGGAGCATTCAACCCCGCGTGCTCTTGTGGGGCCTGGGGCTGCAGCTGCTCCTCGGCATCCTGATCCTCACTTCGGTGAGGCTGCCCGACGTGGGCTTCCTCGGCCGGTTCGCAGGCGCCGAGATCGCGCCCGGTCGCTGGGTGTTCGGCATCCTGCGCGACGCGATCAACAGCCTCTTGGAGTTCACCGAGCGGGGGACTTCGTTTTTGTTCGGGCCGCTGGCCGACAGCGACTCGTTCGGCGGCGTGTTCGCCGTCCAGGTCCTGCCGACGATCGTCTTTTTCTCGAGCATCATGGCGATCCTTTATCACCTCGGCGTCATGCAGAAGGTGATCTCGGCGTTCGCCCGCGTCATCCGTCGCACCATGGGGACGAGCGGCGCAGAGACGCTCAGCGTGTCCGCGAACATCTTCGTCGGGCAGACCGAGGCGCCGCTCGTGGTCCGCCCGTTCGTCGAAAAGATGACGCGATCGGAGCTCATGGCGGTGATGACCGGCGGCTTCGCCACCGTGGCCGGCGGGGTCATGGCGGCCTACGTCGGTTTCGGCGTGGACGCGGGGCACCTGCTCACCGCGAGCGTGATCAGCGCGCCGGCGGCGCTCCTCATGGCGAAGCTGTTTTTGCCGGAGCGTGAGCAGCCCGAAACGGCCGGCGGGGCCGAAGTCACCGTGGAAAAAGACACGGCGAACGTGATCGAGGCCGCGGCCGGCGGTGCCGCCGACGGTGTCAAGCTCGCGATCAACGTGGGGGCCATGCTTCTGGCTTTCATCGCGATCGTCTATATGATCGACCACGCGCTCGGGTGGCTACCGGGCGATTTGTCCCTGGGCAAGATCCTGGGTTGGATCTTCTTCCCCCTCGCCTTCGCCATCGGCGTGCCCGCGCAGGACGCGATAGATGTGGGCATGCTCATGGGCCTCAAGGTCGCGATCAACGAATTCATCGCGATCGCCGAGCTCAGGGAGCTGCGCGACGCCATCTCACCGCGGTCTTTCGTGATCGCCACCTTCGCGCTGTGCGGGTTCGCGAACTTCTCTTCGATCGCGATCCAGATCGGCGGCATCGGCGGGATCGCCCCCAGTCGCCGGAGCGATCTCGCCCGCCTCGGTCTGCGGGCGATGCTCGCGGGCGCGCTCACCACGTGGCTCACCGCCGCCATCGCGGGCCTCCTCATCGACGAGCGCGAAGCGTGGGACCGCTACTTGGACGACGTGGACGAGCGCATCGAGGCGGAGCTCGCGCCCGACGAGGACGTGCACCCGCCGCTCCCCTACGACGCGATCGCCGCGCAGCTCGATCGAGCTCGGGCTCGATTTTCAGACAGCGATCGCGACGGCGACCGAGCGCGCATCCAGCGCCTCGACCGCCTCCAGGCGGCCTTGGAGATGGCTGCCGACGGCGAGCGGGACGCGGTAGAGGCCGAGGCGCACGGGCTGATCGACGAGGCGCGGTTCTCGGAGGCGAGCGAGCTCCTTTGGGATATCGCCGACCGGTTGCCCGAGCGCGACGCCGAGCGGCTCCGCGCCGAGGCCGGCGAGCTCGATGTGTTCGTGGAGGCCAGAGAGGCGGCCGATGAGGCGCTCGCGGCGGCGCGGATCGCGGGGGTCCGCGGCGACGAGGCGCGCGCCCACTACGGGGACGCGGCCGAGGCGTTCGACGACGCCGCGGCGGCGACCGACAGCGCGCGGCTGCGCGACGAGGCGGAGCTCCGCGCGGCGGCCGTGCGCGCGTGGATCGACCTGCTGGGCGACACGCAGCCTTTGCTCGACGACGGAGACGACCAGGCGCTGCGCGAGGTCCTCGGCGATTTCGAGACCGACCTCGGCGCCCTCGAGGCGCACCTGCGCGAGGAGCGAATTCGCGCCCGCGCCGAGCCTTGAGCGCGCGCGAGCCACCAGCCGAGTCGTCGATGCGATTCTTTTCGATTGGTTACTCGAGTTGAGAATTCAGCCCGCCCCCTCGGCGCGTGCCGCGCGCGAGGTGGAGCCCCAAGGAGATGTGTCGTGATGCTACGCGACCTGTTGATCCCGGCGCCCTGGCGCCGACCCCGCGGCCCTGCCCGCCCCGCTCGTCATCGCCCCGCGCCCGTCTGCCTCGCTTCGGCGATCGTCGTGGTGTTCGCCTGCAGCCGACCGGCGCCCGACGATCCCGAGAGTCCGGCGGACGAGCCGGCCGACGTCGGCCATGACACCCAGCCCGCCGACGAGGACGCAGCGGTACTCATCATCGCCATCGACGGGCTCAGGCCGGCGGACGCAGCCCGCGCAGATACCCCGAACCTGGATCGGCTGGCCGACGAGGGGGCGTTCACCGGCGAGGCCGAGGCCGTCATGCCGACGATCACGAGGACGAACTTCGTCAGCTTCGCGACCGGGGGCTTCGCCGACGAGCACGGCGTCGTGGGCAACCAATTCAAGACAGACGATTGGGAGGAGCGGGTCACCGACGGCCCTACGCTCGAAGAGGCGCAAGCGAGCGTGCCCGTGCCCACGATCTTCGAGGTGGCAGAAGAACATGGGCTTCGCGCCGGCATGTTCGCGATGAAGGGCTACGAGCTCGTGGGCGCGCGCGGCGCCACGGTCCAGCTCGGCGGCGGCGAGGTGTTTCCGGACGAGATCTGGGACGACCGCTATAACCCGCAAGACGGCGGATCGGTGGAGGAGGCGGTCTCGCGGCGGCTTCGCAAAAACGAGGTCCTCGTCGATGTGCTGGCCGAGTCGCTCGAAACCCAGCCGCTCGATCTCATCCTCATCAACCTCGGCGCGACGGACTACATCGCGCATCAGCAGGGTCCGGAGAGCGAGCACTACATCCACGCGATCGAGAAGACCGACGCGCTGCTTCCGCGCGTCTTGGAGCTCGCGCGCGCCGCGAACCCCGATCGCGCGTGGCACGTGCTCGTGGGCACGGATCACGGCTTCTCCGCGACGGATCGCGACCAGCTCGTCGTTCCTCACCTCGAGGGGATCTTCGAGGTGGAGGCGCTCGACGAGGCGGGCATCGAGCACCGGATCTATCAGCGGGGCGGTCGCGCCGCGGAGCTTTACGTGCGCGACGATGCAGATGCGGCCGCGGCCGCGGAGCTCCTCCAGGACCGACCGTGGGTGCGGGCGATCTACACAGACGCCGACGTCGACGGGCGCGCCGGCGACTACGACGACCTTCGCGTCGGCTATGAGGGGCGGCGCGGCGCCGTCTACGTGATCACCGATCCCGACTACGCGTTCGCGTTCCCCAACGCGGGGCAGCACGGCAGCGACGAGCCGAAGGATAGGACGATCCCGATGTGGCTGTGGGGTGAGGCGATCGACGGAACGTCCGCGGACCTCGACGGAGCCACGAATGCGGATATCGGTCCCACGGCCCTGACGATCCTGGGCATCGAACCCGACGAGGCGCTCGAGACGTCCGGTCGCAGCCTCCTCACCCCGTAAACCCGTTAGCCGGACAGCGCCCGGCGTTCGGCCTCGACCGAGGCGTCCGCCGGCGCGGCTCCGGCCACGTTGAGACGCTGCGAGATCCTGCGCACGACAGGTGCGGAGGGCGCGAGTCCGACCGGCTCCCACAGCTGTCCCCGCTGTGGCGGCCGCCAGGTGCCGAGCGTGATCTTGTCGGCGCCGATACCGGTGGTGAAGCGCGGGGGCATCATGAGCGCCTTGCAGGCCGCCTCGGTCTGCTCACGCCACGAGTCCTCCAGGCGCGGAGGGAACGGACCGAGGGGCGAGACGATCGAGCAGCACGACGGCTCGCCGCAATGGCACGGAAAGCCGTCGTCGGGATCGTTGAACTGTCGATAGTCGCAGGTGATCTCTTCGCCCTCGGCGATGTCGCGCACCGCGACGTCGAAGTCACCGTAAGCCTCGAGGGCGTTGGCCGCGCATGAGTGATTCATGTAGCGGCCAATGCTGCAATCGAGAATCACGTCGCCCTCGCCGGTGGTATAGGTGTGCTCCATGATCTGCTGGCGCCGGTCGTAGCCCATCCGTTCGAGGTCGGCGCGCCCGCAGATCCGTTCACACAAGTCGCAGTGGTAATCGATCAGCGTGCCCTTCGGGATCGCGACTCGAGCGAACAGGCCGAAGCCGCGATCTCCCGTTTGTCGAACGTCGAAAAGGTCTGCGATCATGGCCTTCGATACTCTGTTTCCAATACCGTTTTCGGCTTTCGTCGCGTGGCTCGTTCCCCAGGTGCGTACGAACGGCGCCACGACTCAGCGCCCGACTGTGCCACGGCGCCCGCGCGACGAACAAGCCGCATCACCGCCGGCGATCGCGCCCGAGCCCGAGCGCCCGCCGCGGGGCGACGCCGCGTTCGCCGAGGGGGCAGCGGCTCAGTCGCCGAGCACGTAGGCGAGCAGCAGCGGAAACACGATGGTGGCGTCGGAATGGATCGAAAACCGGGGCGTCGCCGCCGTGAGCTTGTGCCATGAGATCTTTTCGCTCGGGATCGCTCCCGAGTAGCCGCCGTAGGTCGGTTCGGCGTCGCTGATCTGGCAGTAGTAGCTCCAGGGCCGCGTGTCGTGGAGCTGCAGCTCCTTAACGATGAGGGGCACCGTACAGATGGCAAAGTCTCCGGCGATGCCGCCACCCACCTGGACGAACCCGACGCCGGGCGCCGGCTCGCAGTGCTCGATGTACCAGCGCGCCAGGCGCGTCATTTGCGCCGTGCCGGGCTCGACGCAGGCATGGGTGGCCACGTCACCGCGCATGACCGCAGCCGAAAACGCGTTGCCGGTGGTGGAGTCTTCCCAGCCGGGCGTGAACACGGGGAGCGACGCGTCGCGCGCCGCCAGCACCCAGCTCGACGCCGGATCGTGAAACTGCTCTTCCAAAGACGGATCTTCGAGAGCGTCGAATAAAAACGCCGCGGGCGTGGCGCTCCGTCCGCTCGCGGCCGCCGCCTGCCAGCGGACAAAGAGCGCTTCCTCGAGCGCGAGCATGATCGATTCTGGGACCGCCGTGTCGGTCACCCGACTGAACCCCCGCGCGGCGAGCGCCGCTTCCTGTTCGCCGCTTAGCTTGGACCAGGCCGGGACGTCCTCGTAGGCATCGCCGCCGATCAACCGATACACGTCCTCTTCGAGGTTGGCGCCGGTGCAGGATACGCCGTGAATCAAGCCCGCGCGGATGGCTCGCGCGAGGATCCGGCCTACGCGGGCCGTGCTCATGGCTCCCGCCATCGCGAGGAACATGCGCCCGCCGGCGGCGATGTGCGCCTCGTAGGCGCGAGCGGCGGCGCGCAGCTCGCGGGCGTTGAAGTGCTCGAAGTGGTAGTCGATGAACTCGCGGACGGTCGCCATGGCGCTGCCTGCCGCTCAGCCGCCCGCGCCCGCGAACGCGCCGCTGCCCGAGCTCTCCGTCGGAACCGGGACGCGCCGGCCGAAGCCGCCGGCTCGGGACTTCGGATATTGAAAGCCCAGAAACCGGGCCTCCGGTGGCGGCGTGGTTATGGGAAGCGGCTCCACCCAGGTGGTCGGCTCCGTGACCGCGGCGTTGTAAAGGTGGATGCCCGCCTCGTGACAGTCCCGCAAAAAGCCGACCAAGTCGGCGGAGGGCGACGGCGCCGGCAGATAGCTGAAATACACGAGCCACCGTATGCCCTTACGCGACAGGAGCTTCGCGCTGGGCAGGATGGAGTCATCGATGAAGTAGCGGTTGTCGAAATTCCCCGGCCCCGGCTTGGACACCGCCATCCGCCGCATGTCGCACATCCACACCGGAGGCGCGTCGGCCGCGATGCCCTGCTGGATGCGAGCGAACACGTTCGGCGCGAGCGAGGCCATGCAGTCGATGACGTCCCTCGAGTCGATGGCCACCGAGCGGCTCACGGCCTGCGGCGGCCACGGCTGCGCGGCGAGCCCGCGCGGATCCTGATGTACCTTGGGCATGGGATTCGCCCGAGGCCAGTGATCGAAGGTGGAGACGAGCTGCGCGCCGGCCTCGACGAGGAGCCTCGCGCCGAGCTGCACCGAGAGGCCGCCGGCGAGCTCGACGATCACGGCGGACTCGCTGG
The DNA here is from genome assembly GCA_007133195.1 of Nannocystineae bacterium. Lineage (GTDB taxonomy): Bacteria > Myxococcota_A > Polyangia > Haliangiales > Haliangiaceae > SLNH01. Next base: position 9,748 of record SLNH01000288.1, read on the forward strand.
TGAGCCACTTCCACGCCCCCGCGGGCGCTTCAGCCGTTATCTCGGCGCTCGTGGCGATGGGGCGCGGCATGATGTGCAGCTTGTCGATCGCCGCGAAGATCGTGGGACAGTGGTAGGGATACCAAGGACTGTCGGGGTGGGGGCCGAAGAGGCGAAACAGCGCCTCGTGGTGAGCGAACTCGTACCAGGCGCCCTCACGGACGCGACCCGGCGCAAAGACATCGACGGGCGCCGCTTTGGCGCGGAGCGGCGAGCCTAAAAACTCAAGAAACTTCAACCAGCGTTGGGACATAGCGAGATTCGTAGTCGATGACGGGGTTTTTGCTCACGCGGCTGTAGTAGCCCGCAAACCGACCGTCGACCAAAAACGCGCCGACGGTGGGGTAGCCGAGCCCGTGCGAGAACCAATGCGGCGCCGTGTCGAACCACTCCTGGACCGCGATTTGGTCCGCCTCCGCGAGGGCCGCGTCGATGACGCGCTCCCAGTCTTCTGGGGTGAGCGCGGCGCCCATGCAGATCGCGTCGCCCATGCGACCGAAGGCGCCCTTGAGCACCCATCGTTCGCGCTCGGTCATGAGCTGATCTCGCCGGGATGGGCGCAGGTAGAGGGTGGTCGGAACGTGCGCCGCGATGGTGTCGCGCGCTTCGGTGGGCAAAGCCAGGTCGTGTTCGTTCGGCGCGGCGTAAAACCGCTTCGATTGGGCCACCGTGGCAGAGAGGCTGTTCATCATCGGGAGCGTTCTGCTCGCGCCCTCCCAGTCGCCGGCGTTGTCGAGCTCGGGGATGGCTTCACCGGGGAAGTACCGAAACAGGGCCTGCACCGGCTGATCGAAGATCGCGGCGCGCCCTCCGTCCATGATCAGGTTCGCCGGCGAGCCGAGCACGGTGCGGTGGCCGTGTTCCGACAGCCACTCGGATACGAGCGCCACGTGCTGTAGATCCTCCGAGTAGCCGGTGGGGAACACGAGGCCCACGCGCTCGAACGGGGCGAGCGCCGCCGTCACCGCGCCCTTGAGGTCGCCGACGAAGCGCAGTCCCGCGGCGCGGTCCTCGAAGCTGTCCGCGAGCACGCTGCACAGGCCCTCGGCCTCGGCGAAGCCGGTGGGCGCGTCTTCGTTGAACTCGCTGATGAGCCAGCTGCCCTCCGGGGTCGGATGGAAGTCGCAGCGGGTCACGCGCGGGCTGCCGGCGCGCTCCTCGGCGAGCGCGCGATAAAGGCCGGCGGGGACGCCGACCCCGGCCAGCGCCTCCGCGTCGCGCAAAACGGCGGCCTCGAGCTGGCGGAGCGCCCGCCAAACATCCTCCGCGGCGCGCGTGAGCTCGTCGTGCTCATCCTCGCTCAGGACCAGGGCGTCGGGGAGGATGCTCTGCCGCCCCCGGGTGTACAGATCCCATTTGCAGTGGCGAAATTGCAGAGCCCGAAGCGCTTCGTCGATTTCGGCGTCGTCTAAGGGCCAGGCGATCGTCTTCATAGCCTGAGGCCCAACAGGTCGGCGAACCACGGCATGAGGAGCACGCCGACGACGGCGAGGGCGATATAGGTGAGGCCCTCCAAATCGCGGGCGCGCTCGGAATCTGCGCCGGGCCGCATGACGCCGTGGGCGAGCACGGGGAGGGCCACGAAGCTGAAGCCGAACATGCTCTCCCAAAAGCCGTAGTAGTCGCCGCTCACCCCGTAGGTGATGGTGATCGCGATGGCGATGCAGTAGTACGCGGCGGCCCGCGCGTCGTTGAACCGCCGCTCGCGAACGATGCGCGCCGCGAAATTCCCCTTCTCGCTCCAAAGCCAGATCATGAGGCTGGCCACGTAGATGAGCCAGCCCATCAGGAAAAACCACGGCGTGATCCACCAGCCCTTTTCGGCGTCGCTCGCCGCGTGCTTTTCGGTGGGCAGGTACTGTTCGAAAAACGCGCTGTACTCGAGCGACTCCGGCGTCATCTCACCCCACAGGGCGCCGCCGAAAATCATGCCCGCGCCGAGCGTGAACCCGCCGATGAAGGTGCCTGCGGCGAGGTTTTTGCGCTCGTAGACGTCGAGCCGAAGCTTGGGGCCGAACAGCTCGGCGGCGGCTTGACCGAAGATCTTGATGGCGCACAGACCCATCAAGACGTAGGTCATCGTCGACGGGAAGTAGTCGAAGATGGTGGGGTCGGCGTGCACGAACAGCACATAGGCGCACCACGCGATCGATAGGACCACCGCCAGCCTGGCCATGCCGATGGCCGCGTTGCCGCGCACGTAAAGGATGTGCAAACCGCTGGCCGAGCTGCGCCACAGCCCGAAGATGGTGGCGGCGAGGCAGGCGAAAAAGGTGAACCCTTCGTCTTGCCAAAAGATGTCGGCGGTCCAGAAAAACCACGCGGCCATGAAGCCACCGATCGCGATGATGGCGATGACGACACCCGGCGAACCGGTGGTAGGTCGCGGCTTTTTGGTCTTCATGGCGCGTTTGCGGTGCGGCGAAGGGGTTGCGTGATGCAGTGAAACGCCCCGCCCTCCGCGAGGAGCGGGCGCGCTTCGAGGCCCGCGACCCGCCGCTCCGGAAACAGCTCGCGGAGGATGCCGAGGGCCCTGTCATCCGCATTTTCGCCGAAGGTGGGGGCGATAACGAGGCCTGGTGCCAAATAAAAGTTGGCATAGCTGGCCGGCAGGCGCCGGCCGCGCCGGTCGGTGACGTTCGCGGCGGGTAGCTCGATGACCTCGGCGGGGCCCTGGGCCGTGTGGAGCGACGCCAAGGCGCGCCGGTTGCGGGCGAGCGTCTCGGCGTCGGGGTGTCCGCTCGGCAGGTCACCGGTCGGGCACGCGATCCGGCCCGGGGCGACGAAGCGGGCGAGGTTGTCGATGTGTCCGTCGGTGTCATCGCCGGCCAGCCCGCGACCCAGCCAGTGAACGCGCTCGGCGCCGAAATGGCGGCGGAGCTCGCGCTCGACGACGTCGCGCTCGGGGTTGTGTCGGTTTGGATTCAAGAGCACGGACTCGGTGGTGAGCAGATCGCCGCGGCCGTTTACTTCCACCGCCCCGCCCTCGAGGGCGATCGGCAGGGAGACCCGCCGCACCCCGTAGCGGCGAGACAGCAAGGTCGGGATCAAGCGGTCCATCTCGTGCGGATATTTGGCGCCCCAGCCGTTGAAGCCGCCGTCCAAAAACACGGCTTCGGTTCCCTCGGGGCCGGTTTGCTCGGCGCAGATCGGCCCGCTGTCACGCGTCCAAACGTCGTTGACGAGCAGGGGCTCGAGCTCGAGGCTTTCGTCCTCACCGCCGAGCGAGCGCGCGATCGCATCGCGCTCGTCCGGCGGGACGAGCAGCGTGACCTTCTCGCAGCCGCGGAGCAGCCGGATCAGGGCGCGAAACGTGTCCACGACCTCCGCGCGCGCGCCGGGGAAGACGTGCTCGGGTGGCCACGCAAGGAGGGTCCCCTCGCGGGCTTCCCACTCGGCGGGGACGCGGGACGGCGCGCGGCTTGGCTCAGACATGGCGAGGAGGTGGCGCGGGACGCGGGCGTTCGTTGGCCCGCGAACTCTTACATTCGCCGCAGAAGCTCGTCTACGTAGGCCGGAACGATTTCGGCGGCCGGGCCGTGGCGGCGCTCGTCGAAGTAGCTGCTCCCCTCGGAGAGCTCGAGGTTCAGCTCGGTGGTGTGGGCGCCGGCGAGCTGCGCGTCGCGAACGAACCCGGCGGCGGGGTAGACGGCGCCGGAGGTCCCCACCGAGATGAAGCGGCCGCAGGTCGCGAGCGCCGCGGTGATGCGATTCATGGCGAAGGGCATTTCGCCGAACCACACCACGCTCGGGCGGAGCCCGCCCGGCTGGCCGCAACTCGGGCACGGCGTCGCGGTGGTCACGGGGTCAGTCCACCGGCGCACGCTCTCGCAGCCCGTGCAGCGGACTTTGAGGAGCTCGCCGTGCATGTGGATCAGGTTTTTCTGGCCCGCCCGATCGTGGAGATCGTCTACGTTTTGGGTCACCACGAGCACCTCGCCCGGCCACTCGGCCTCGAGCCGCACGAGCGCCTCGTGCGCCGGGTTGGGGGCGATGTCGCCTTGCACGAGCTGGCTTCGGCGCGCGTTGTAAAACTCGTTTACCTTGTGCGGGTCGCGCTCGAAGGCCTCGGGCGTCGCGACCTCCTCGATGGAGAACTTCGACCAGACCCCGCCTTTGTCGCGGAACGTGTCGAGGCCCGACTCCTTGGAGATGCCCGCGCCGGTGAGGACGACGATGGAGCTAGCCTTCGCAGTCATGCCCCTATTACGGCGACCATGGCGGGATCGATCAACCCCAGTGCCCCCGAACCCGGAATCGAGCCCCGGGAGAGCCGGGCGGGGCTTACGAAAACCGCCGCCGCCCGGTGGGACTCAGCGCCGGGCGTCCTCGCTGCCCGCGGCGGCCGGGCTCGGGTCGGGCAGATCTTCCTTACCCGGGCCGAGCAGTACGGCGAGCCAGTAGAAATCGTCACTGTGCTCGAGGGCGATCTTCAGCATCACCGTGAGCGGCACCGACAGGAGCATGCCCACCGGGCCCCACACCCAACCCCAAAACACCATGGACAGGAACACGACGAGCGTGGACAGGCCGAGTCGCCGGCCCATCAGGCGCGGCTCGATCAGGTTGCCGATGGTCACGTTGATCGCCAGGTAGCCGAGGGCGACGATGAACGCGTACCCGATATCGAACTGGACCAGCGCCACGAGGACGGCGGGCACGGCCGCGATAATCGAGCCGATGTTGGGGACGAAGTTGAACAAGAACGCGACGAGGCCCCAAAACAGCGGAAAGTCGAGGCCCACGAGGGCGGTGAGGGCCGTTACCAGCGCGCCGGTGGCCAGGCTGGTGAGGGATTTGAGCGACAGGTACTTTTGCACGCGCTCGGCCGCTGCTTGGAACTCCGACAGATCGGCCTGCGGATCCCGAAAGAAACCACGCCTCAGCTTGTCGGGCAGGCGGTTTGCCTCGAACAGCATGAACAGGAGCATGATGGTGACGAGCAGGACGTTCGCCACCGCCGAGAACAGGGCCGAGATCGTCTCCGGGACGAACTCGAGCAAAAAGTCGGCGTCGACCATGTCCGACAGCGCCCGCTGCTCGACCTCGAGGCCCTGCGCCTGGAGCCACAGGATGCCCTGGGTGAGCAGGGCGTCGAGCCGCCGCTGATAGTCCGGCAGAGCGTCTTCGAACTGGCGGAGCGATTGCCCCAGCACCGCCGCCACAAGGGTGAGGACGCCGATGGCCATGGCGACCACGATGGCGATGGCGAGACCCGTCGGCAGGCCGAGCCGCTGGAGCTTGCGCATAGGCGGCGTGCTCAGCACCGCCAAAAACACGGCGACGAGAAACGGCCGCATCAGGTTCGCCGCCTCCCGCAGCGCGGCGATGAGAAGCACGATGCACGCCAACATCAAAAGGACGCGGAGTCCTTTCCGCTGCACGATGTCCTCGGGCAAACTGGCTCCTATCCCCACGCCGGGCCCAGTCTAAGCGATTCTCGCGGCGAGGCACAGGGCGGGGCGGAGCATCTCGGGCGAGGGCTGAGCTCGCCGAGACGCGGGGGCGGCAGCTTACGGCTCGCCGCGTCCGTTACGCTTCATCGTCGAGGGTCACGACGGCGAGCAGCGCGTCGGCGTCGACCTGATCGCCGTCGGCCACGGCGACCTGGACGACCGTGCCGCGCTCGGGCGCCCGCACCGTGTGCTCCATCTTCATTGCCTCGAGGACGGCGACCGGCGCGCTCTCCTCCACTCGCTGACCCTCGTTTACGAGCAGCTTGACCACCTTGCCCGGCATCGGTGCCACGCACGCGCCCGGGGCTTGCGCGATGTCGTGCTCAGGGAAGCGCGGCAGCTCGAAGAGCGCGGCCGCGCTGCCGTGCCCCAGTGCGTAGTGCGTGTCCCCGTCGGCGCACACCCGGTATCTCCAGCGGACGCCTTCTCCGTCTTCGAAGCTTACGTGGTGCTCGGCCGCGCTCACGATGCGCACGCGCTCGGGCTCGCCGTCGTCCACGCGCACCTCGAGGAGCCCACCGCCGAGGTTGTCGTAACGCACTCCTACGGTGGCGTCCCCGCACCGATAGTCCGCAAATTGGGGCTGGGAGCGACTGTTTCGAAAACCGGGCTCGAGACCCGGCACGGTCTGGGCGGCGCGGGCGCGATCGTGGGTCGCCAGCGTAACGGCGATCGCCGCCCGGCGGCGGTCGGCCTCGCTCTGCCGCTCGGCGTCGATCTCGTGTTCGTGGCGCTCGAGAAAGTGGGTGTCGAGGTCGCCGGCGCGAAACGCCGGGTGATCGAGGATCGAGAGCAGAAACGCGCGGTTGGTGGTGAGCCCGCCCTGGACGGACAGCTCCGAGAGGCTGCGCGACATGCGTTGGATGGCCTCGAGGCGTGTGGGCGCGTGGCAGATCAGCTTGGCCAGCATCGGATCGTAGTGGATGCTCACCTCGGATCCGGCCTCGACGCCGGAATCCACGCGCAGTCCCTCGAGCTCGGGCACGTGCCAGTCGACGATGCGCCCGCTCGTCGGCAAAAATCCCTTCGCCGGATCTTCGGCGTAGAGGCGACACTCCACGGCGGCCCCTCGCATCGTCAGCTCGTCTTGGGCGATGCCGAGCGGTTCGCCGCGGGCCACCCGGATCTGCTCGCGCACGAGATCGATGCCCGTGACGCATTCGGTGACCGGGTGCTCGACCTGAAGGCGGGTGTTGACCTCGAGAAAGTAGAAGTTTTCCTCGGCGTCGAGGATGAACTCGACCGTTCCGGCGTTCGTGTAGCCGACGGCCTGCCCGACGCGGACGGCCGCGCGCCCCATCTTGTCGCGGAGCTCCGCGGTGAGGGCGGGCGAGGGGGATTCCTCGATGATCTTTTGGTGGCGACGTTGGATCGAACACTCGCGCTCGAAGACGTGGATGAGCTCCCCGTGCTCGTCGCCGAGAATCTGGATCTCTACGTGGCGCGGGCGATCGATGTAGCGCTCGATCAGCATCGTGTCGTCACCGAACGCGCCCTTGGCTTCCCGCTTGGCCGACGCGATGGCCTCCTCGAGGCCGTCGGGGTCGCGGACGATCCGCATCCCCTTGCCGCCGCCGCCGGCGCTGGCCTTGAGGAGCAGAGGGAAGCCGATCTGTTTCGCCTGGTCCGCGAGCGCCGCGGGCGACTGGTCGCCTTCGCCGCCCGCGCCGGGGATCACCGGGACGTCGGCGGCCTCCACCTTACGCTTGGAGATCTGCTTCGAGCCGAGGTCGCGGATGACGTCGGGCTTCGGCCCGATGAAAATCAGGCCCGCTTCGGCGCAGGCGGAGGCGAACGCGGCGTTCTCCGAGAGGAACCCGTACCCGGGATGAACCGCGTCTGCGCCCGTTTTGCGGGCGGCGTTCGTGATGGCTTCGACGTTTAGGTAGGATTCACTGGACGGCGCCGGGCCGATCCGCACCGCCTGGTCGGCGAGGCGGACGAACGGGGCGTTTTCATCGGCGTCGGAGAAGACCGCGACCGTCTGGACGCCCATGCGCCGGCACGTCCGCATCAGGCGGCACGCGATCTCTCCTCGGTTCGCGATCAGGATCTTGTCGATGCGCTTCATCGGCGGCGCCCTTTCCTCGGCGGTGATGTAGCGCTCGGAGCGCCTACTCGCGCAAAGGCGAGGGGCGCGAGGCGAGCGCCATGGACAAGCTCAGTGGCGAAACACGCCCCAGCGCGTGGTTCCCTCGACGGGGGCGGCGTAGGCGGCGGACAGGCTGATTCCGAGCACGCTCCGCGTGTCGCGCGGATCGATGATGCCATCATCCCAAAGCCGCGCCGTGGAAAAGTACGGCGTGGATTCCTTTTCGATCTGCTGCTCGATCATCGCCTTGCCGACTTGGATCTTCTGCTCGTCGACCTCGCCGCCCTTCTTCTCGGCGGCGTCGCGCTGGATGATCTCGAGCACGCCGCCGAGCTGCTTGCCGCCCATCACGGCGATGCGGTGATTCGGCCAGGCGTATAAAAACCGCGGCTCGTAGGCGCGGCCCATCATTGCGTAGTTGCCGGCGCCGTAGCTCGCGCCCATCATCACGGTGAAGGCGGGGACGGTGCTGTTCGATACGGCGTTTACGAGCTTGGCGCCATTTTTGATGATGCCCTCCTGCTCGTACTTCTTGCCGACCATGAAGCCCGTGATGTTTTGCAAAAACAAAAGCGGGATGTCGCGCTGGTTGCACAGCTGGATGAACTGCGCGCCCTTGTTGGCCGACTCCGAAAACAGGATCCCGTTGTTTGCGAGGATACCGACCGGGTAGCCGTGGACGTGCGCCCAGCCGCACACGAGCGTCGTCCCGTATAGGGGCTTGAACTCGGAAAACCGCGAGTCGTCTACGATGCGGGCGACGACCTCGCGGGCGTCGAAGGGCTGCTTGACGTCGGGCGAGGCCACGCCGAGCAGCTCGTCTGGATCGTAGCGGGGCGGGAGCACGGGGCGCGGTGCCGGCGAGGCGCGCTTGTGCCACTCCAAGTGGGCCATGATCTCGCGTCCGAGGCGTATGGCGTCGGTCTCGTCTTCTGCGAGGTAGTCCGAGACCCCGGAGACGCGGCTGTGCATGTCGGCGCCGCCGAGCTCCTCGTGATCGGCTTGTTCGCCGGTGGCCATCTTCACGAGGGGAGGGCCGGCCAAATACACCTTGGCCTCGTTTTTGACCATGACGACGTAGTCGCTCATGCCCGGGACGTAGGCGCCGCCCGCTGTTGAGCTGCCGAACACCAGACACACGGTGGGCACGCGCTCTCGCGACGCCCGGGTGATGTCGCGAAAGCTCTGTCCTCCCGGGACGAAGATCTTGCTCTGGTTGGGGAGGTCCGCGCCGGCCGACTCGATGAGGTTTATCGAAGGGAGCCGGTTTTGGGCGGCGATCTCGGCGAGCCTGGCGCTCTTCTTCAGGCCGTATTCGGTGATGGCGCCGCCTTTGACGGTGGACTCGCTCGCGCTTATGAGGCATTCGACGCCCGAGACCACGCCGATGCCGCCCACCACGCCGGCTCCCGGGCTTTGCCCCTGAACGTCCTTGCCCGCCAGCGGGCAGAGCTCGAGGAAATGGCTGTCGCGATCGACGAGGAGCTCGATTCGCTCCCGCGGCAGGAGCTTGCCGGCCTCGCGGAAGCGGTTTACATACTTTTCGCCCCCACCCTTTCTCGCCTCGGCGAGCGCCTCCCGAAGCACGGCGACCGACTCCTCGTTTTTGCTGTAGTTTTCGCGGAACTCGCCCGCGCGGGAATCGATTTTGGAGCGAAGAACCGGGTAGGGATGGGCCGTCATCTAGTGTCCTGTATCAGAAGTTCGCGATCACACTTCGGCCGCCCCTGTCGGGGCGAGGGGGGCCGAAGTGCTTGCTTTGGTGAACTTTTATCCATGGACTGGTTTTCGATTATTGTCTTCCGTGTGCGTGGAGACTTCGTTTCCAGCGCACTGGCGGAGTTTCCTACAAACCGCCGCCAGCTTGTCAACTGGTTCGACCATTCGTCGAGTGTGATCGGGTAGTAAGCCGATCGGAGATCCGGCCGCCCGCCCGGCGGATCACGGGGAACCGCCGAGGCGCCGCCCGCCCGGCCGACGCGATGTCGGAGCAGCGGGCATCTCTTCCCGACGATGTTTGTCCCGACACGTCGCCTGACGCGCCCGGGGCGAGCGGGTGGCTAACCCGCGCGTGTCACCTCGGCGACGATACGGCGTGCGGGCTCGCCGCGAGGTAACGAGCTAGGCCCCGCCCCGCGCGGGCGGCGCTCAGCGGACGCCGCCCGCGCCCAGGAAGGTCCGCAAGAACCAGGGGCTCGGCGAAGGCTCGCCGCCGGCCACGGTGGTCACGCCTCGGACCTCTTCCACGGCTTCGTTCGCGCTTATCCCGCGCTGGTAGGCCGGCCCCACGTAATAGGTCCGAACCTCGTCCGGCGTCATCGCGTACAGGTCGAAGTCGCTCAGCACGAGATCTTTGACGCCGGCGAGCTCGAGCAGGCCCGCCGCGCGCGGCGACACCGGGTCGGTTAGATCGAACACCCGGACGCCCCTCGTCTCGTCGGCGACGAACAGCCGCTCTCCGAGCACGGCGAGCCCGCGCGGACGAGGGATCGACCGGGTCGTACGCAGCGCCGGCCTGTGCGGCTGGGATAGGTCGATGACCTCGAGCCGCGAGGTGCAGGCTCGCCGCCTCGAATCGACGATGATGGTGCGATAGGCGACCGAGCCCTGGACCACGACGGGATCGAAGTCCACGGGGCAGTTTTGTCGAAATTCGCCGACGAGGCGCGGCGCGCGCGGGCGGCCGAGCGACGCGGTCACGATCGCGTCGCGCCCGGCGACGAGAAGGAGATTATCGTGGCGCTGAAGCGCCTCAGGCCCGTTATCCAGCTCGAGGACGCCGGCGGGCGAGGGCCGCTCTGGCCGGCGGATGTCGAAGGTGGAGAGCCACCCGTTCGGCTGTCCTTCGCGGGCGCTCAGCACGTACAAGGTGTCCCCGTAGACCATCATCTGGCTGAGCGAGCCGGCGCCCCCGCTGCCGCCCTCCGGTGCCGAGGCGGCCCGGTCGGCGTCGGCGCTGCTGCCTTCGACGCTGCGCTCTGCGCGGGGCGCGGCGGCGGCTGCGCCGTCATCCGATGGCCCGGCGGTGGCGGGGGCGCGCCGGCCCAGCTGAGCGCGCTCGTCGGGTATCCGCGTGGGCGACCCTCGCACCACGGGTTGCCGCGGCGTGTGCGCGCGCCGCTCACACATCATTCCCTCCTTTGGCTCGCTCGTCACGCGCTCGCGGTAGCACGAGCCGTCCGGGCGGCAGGTGACGCGGCCCTGTGGCCCCTGCGTGCGGGGGAGCGGGCCGCACGAGCGCACGGCCATCTCGCCCCGTTTGATCTGGCGGTAGTGCGCGAGCGTAGGCGGCTCGGACTTCATGCCCGCGTGGTAGGACCCGCCCGCGGCATCGGCCTCGGGGAGGACACCCCGCAGTCGGCGAAGCTCGCGCGGATCGTCCGGATCGGAGATGTCGAGCACGACGAGATCCCGGCCTCCACCCGACTCTGGGCGCTCTTCGATATAGGCCGTGTCCCCGTCCACGATGAAAAAGTCGCGGTCGCCGCGGTCTGAATGTCCCTCCACCTCGAAGTCATAGCGGCTCGAGATGTCCACCGATGTGAGGCCGCGCTCGTCGATCATCAAATGCAGCCTGTCCTCGTCGCGATCCACGAACAGGCGCTGAAAGGCGCCTGAGACGCTCGCCGGCGAAGAAGAGCGGTCGGGCGCGAGCGCGCTTACCTGCCGGCGCGAAAGCTCGACGCGCCGGTCGGAGAATTCGACCGGGTGCGCGCGCATCCACCGGCCGGCCTTGGGTCTACCCCGGAGGTCGTGTCCTTGGGACGCGGAGAGCGACTCGTATTGCCTAGCCGCCCGGGCGGTTTCGCTTGGATGCTCGACCAGCCAGTCGGCGAGGATCGGCAGCGCGCACGCGTAGTACTCCTCGTACTCGTCCACCACTTGCTGGGGGGGATCTTCGACCGGCTCCTCGCACACGAATTGGGTCGTGCTGCCCGGGGGCGGCGGCGGCGGCGGCGCGACGCGCGCCTCGCTCGCGGCGGGGATCAGAAGAAGGGACAGCGCGGCCAGCGCGACGGCGGGCGCGCGGGCGGCGGGCGATGTGCGGGCGTGTCGGTGCGACATGGGATGACCTCGCGGAATGCACCCATTCGGGCGCCGGTGATCTCCCGGACACAAACGCCGCGCGCCGAGAATCGATCTACGCAGCGTCAGAAATCGACGCGCCGCCTGCAGGGCTAGAACGCTAGCCGCGAAAACGGTAATGTAGAGCTCGGGTTTTCGATCGGGAGCAATCGCGCATGTCCACACTCTGCAGGGCGAATGTCGCCTTCGCTATGTTAACGCTCGCATCGTTCCTCACACTCGGCGGCTGCGGCGGCTCCGACGGCGGCGCGGGCGGCCCCGACGGCGGCGCGGGCCCAGTGGGCGACGCCGGCCCGGGCGAGGGCGGCGATGGCGGCGTTTGTCCCGAGCAGGGCGAGGTGTATTGCGACGGCGAGTGCTGCGGCGAGGGCGAGGCGTGCGTGGATGGCGAGTGCGAGCCAGGCTGTCCCGGTGAGATGTGCGGCGATACGTGTTGCGATGGCGACACCCCGGTATGCGGCCCCGAGGGTCAGTGCGTGCGCGATTGCGAGAGCGAAGGAGAGGGCGAGCTCTGCGGGGACGAGCTAGACGAATGCTGCCCGACCGGGGACGCGTGCGTTTACGGCCAATGCCGAACGCCCGGCGAGGCTTGCGATGGCTTCGCCGACTGCGACTTCGGGGAGTACTGCGACGAAGGGCTCGGACACTGCATGCCCGACGAGTTCCCCGAAGGCGCGATCTGCCAGATCGACTACGACTTCGATCCCTTCGAGATCGACGAGCTCTGGCATTGGGACGGCATCGCGATCGGCGATCGCAACTATCAAAACGTGCAGAGCATTCCGGTCACCGCCGACATGACCGGCGACGGGGTCCCCGAGGTGGTGATCGCGCCCTATCACGGTAGCGATCAGCACAACGGGATCCTCGCCGTGGTGAGCGGCGACGGCGGAGACACGGTTTATTTCAACGACCAGCGCAGCTTCGCGGGACAAGGCCACGCGGCCGTCGCCGACGTCACGGGAGATGGGTTGCCCGAGATCGCGGTGAATCTCGGGGAAGCCGACGAGGGCGTGGCCATGGTCGAAAATCCGGCCAATTGTCCGGATCCGGAGGCCGACCCCGACGACTGTATTCGCTGGGAAGTGAGGAGCGGCACCCTGGATACCTTCACCTCGGGCACGGGACCGGCCTTCGCCGACATCCGCGGCGATGGGGTGGCCGAAGTCGTGGTGGGCGCCGCGGTGATCGACGCGTCGTCGGGAGACGTAATCGCTGACGGTGACGAAAATAGCCGTGCCCACAACGGCCTCGAGCGATGGGGCGCCGCGGCACTCGCCGATCTCGACGGCGACGGGACGCTTGAGCTTCTCACCGGGGACTGCGCGTGGAAGGTCGATTTCGACGAAAACGAGCTCGTCGAGTACTGGTGTAACGACGGGTTTTCAAACGGCATCCCCGCCGTCGCCGACATCGTGAGCGCAGGTGATCGCGGTGGCCTCCCCGAGGTGGCGGTGGTCCGCAGCGGCACCCTGCGCGTCCTAGACGGCCAGAGCGGCGATACGATCCACAGCATCGAGGTGCCGGGGGACGGCGACGGCGGTCCGCCGAACATCGCCGACTTCGACGGCGACGGCACCGCCGAGATCGGCCTGCCGGGCGAGCAGTGCTACTCGGTCTTCGACGTGGACTGCATCGGCGGCGCCGACGAGCCGGGGGCGTGCGAGCAGCCCGAATTCCCCGACTGCACGCCCGGCGAGCCGCTTCCTGACGGCTGCCCGGTCGATCCCTGTGACGATCCGGCGCTCACGGACGGTAGCGGTGAGGGCGTTTTGTGGAGTGTGGAGGTCCAGGACGGCTCGATGACCACGGGGTCGTCGGTCTTCGACTTTCAAGGCAACGGGCGGAGCGAGGTCGTCTACAACGACGAGTGCCGCCTCCTCGTCCTAGACGGCCAAACCGGGCAGCCACACATCTCGCGCATCAACACGACGCGCACCGCCACCGAGTATCCCCTCGTCGTGGACGTAAACGGCGACGGTCGATCGAATATCGCGGTGATCGCCAATAACGATCAGTACAGCCGGGATTGCGAGGGCTTTCTCGATCCGCAGGCGGGCGATCGCCGGCCGGATTGGTTCCCCGAGTGCTTCGAAGGCGATCCGGGCGATCGCCCGGCCGCGTGCGACGAGGGCACGAGCGGGATTTTCGCGTTCGAGGACGTTCACGACGCGTGGGTGCGCACGAGGTCCATCTGGAACCAGCACGCCTACCACATCACGAACATCGAGGATGATGGGACCCTCCCCACCACGTGGGAGCCGCCCTGGGAGCGCTTCAACACGTTTCGCGCAAACCGGCAGGGCGCGGTACCGCTAAACGCCCCCGACGTGGCGATTCGCAGCCTGGAGGGCTCGCGCGACGCGTGCCCCGGCGCGCTCGAGGTGATGGTCACCGTCGAAAACACGGGCGTGTCCTCCATTCCCGCCGGTCTGCCCGTGACGATGTATCGCGCCGATACCGGCGACGCCCAGCCGGTGGAGACGCTTGCCCTGGATGCGCCGGTGTCGCCCGGCGGCGCGGCGAGCCTCGCGTTTTCCTACGAGTTGGGCGATGGCGAGGCCGGCGAGGACTTCGACTTCTTGGTGGTAGCGAACGACGACGGCACGGGCGAAGCGCCGATCTTCGACTGCGACCCGGAGAGCGCCTCGGCCCTCCTCGAAGACCTCGGGTGCGGCGTGATCATCGAGTAGTGGCTCCAGTGTAGCTCGGCACCTATAGACTAAAGGCAAGGGGCAAGCCGAGGATGGTCTATAACCTCCCGGAATCCGGGCGCCAGCTAGGTGGTACGAACGGTGCACAGCGTCGGGGTGCCGTCCATGATGCACACCAGGGAGGTTTTCGATGACGACGCGCACCACGCATAGCTTTTGGGGTCTGCCTTTTGTCCTGTCGGGCGCGCTCGCCGCGTTCGGCTGTCAGGTCGAGGACAGCGAGCAGGAAGCTGACGATGATGATGTCGAGGTCGCCGAGCAGGCGATGACCTCGAGTGAAGGCGCCGGGGACATCACGGCGATGTCGAGCTACTTCGCCGAGGCGGGCGGCGTGGACGAGGCGGCCGAGGAAATCGAGTCGGACGTCGAGTCGGCCGGATGTCTTACCGTGTCGCACGAGGAAGACGCGACGATTTTCGAGTTTGACGAGTGCGTTGGGCGTCTCGGCTTCCTCTCGATGACCGGCACGCTGGAGGTCGCGGAGTCGACCGAGGGGGAGGTCGTGACCTACGATCTCTCCACCGACGAGCTTTACCTGAACCACTGGGAAATCGAGGGGGACTGGCAGGTAACGGCCAATCGCAGCGCGGAGGAGTACACGTGGCAGGGCTCGGTGTCGGTCACCGGACCGCACGGCTGGGAGGTGCAAAAGCAGGCCAGCGCGGACTGGAGCTGGGACGGGACGTGCAAGACGTTCTCGGCCGCCTCCGAGGTCGAGGGTCGGCGCGGCCAAACGCGCACGGTGGAAGTCGATGAGGTTACCCGGTGTCAGGGCGAGTGCCCGAGCGCGGGTTCGGTGGAGGTGACCTTCCCCGGCGGAGCGACGCTGTCGTGGACCTACAACGGCGACGACACGGCGACGGTGACCGGGCCGCGCGGCGGAGTGTTCGACGTCACGCTGCCCTGCGCCTACTAGACCTCCGCCGCGCTGTGGCGCGGCGGTTCGAGCGCGGCGTAGAGCGCCCTCCCCGCAGCGGTGCCGGGAGGGCGCTTTAGCGTGGCGTCTTTGTCGGCGGCGGCGAACGCGCGCGCAGGCCACTGTGCTAGCGTGCTCGCCGTGAACGCCAAGCTCCGCTACGCGCCGGCCACCGAGCGCAACCGAGGCCCGATACTCGCCGTCCTGCGCCGCGTTTTGCCCGCGCAGGGCACCGTTTTGGAGATCGCGAGCGGCACCGGAGAGCACGCCTGCCACTTCGCCGCCGCGCTGTCCGAGCTCACCTGGCAGCCCAGCGATCCGGATCCAGACGCGCGCGCGAGCATTGCCGCGTGGGCCGAAAAGTTGGCTGTGCCGAACGTGAAGCCGCCCCTGTCTCTAGACGCAGAGAGTGCTGCGTGGCCGGCCGCCGCGGCGGACGCGATCGTGTGCATCAACATGATCCATATCGCACCGTGGGAGGCCTGCGAGGGTTTGCTCGCCGGCGCCTCGCGCCTCCTACCAGCCGGCGCACCCCTCGTCCTGTACGGGCCGTTTCGGTTGGACGGCGTGCACACCGCCCCGAGTAACGAGTCGTTCGACGCGAGCTTGCGCGCGCGCGATCCGCGTTGGGGGGTGCGCGATGTCGACGACGTGTCCGCACGGGCCGCCGCGCACGGATTCGCGTTCGAGGAGCGGGTGGCTATGCCCGCGAACAACCAGACGGTGGTCTATCGCGCCGAGGCGCCGGCACAACGGTGAACCGGGCGCGCGCCCGGCCGAGCAGTAACGCCGTATCGCGCCGCAGATTCGCGTTTGGACGACCGATTCAACCCGGTCGCCGCTCGAGTAATCGGCTCTCGCCGCTCAGCTGTCGCGCTTTTTCTTGCGGAGCCCGAAGCGATCGAGGAGGCGGAGGAGGTAGACGCGGTCGATTTCGGCGGCGCGGGCGGCTTGGGTGATGTTTCCGCCGTGGGCGCTCATGAGAGCCTCGACGTAGCTCCGCTCGTAGGCCTCGACGAGAGCCGCCTTTCCGACCTTGAACGGCACCGAGGGATCGGCGGCGCCCTCGACCTTGGGGAGCGCCGCGGCGGAGGTGGAGGAGGCACCGGGGTCCTCGCCGAGGGCGGCGGCGCGCTCGAGGACGTTACGGAGCTCGCGAACGTTCCCCGGCCACGGCTGCTCGCGCAAACGAGACAGCGTCGCCTCGTCGAGAGCGAGGCCAGGATACTGGCCGGCGATGTCCTCGGCGTACAGATCGATGTCTTCGGGTCGCTCGCGGAGCGGCGGCATGGTCACGGTGATGACGGCGATCCGGAAGTAGAGATCTTCGCGAAACGCGCCGGCGTTGATCTCGCGCGGCAGATCCCGGTTCGTGGCGGCGACGACGCGAACGTCGATGGGCCGGCGCGCCGTGCTGCCCAGCCGTTGGATCTCGCGGCGCTCGAGGGCGCCTAGCAGGCGCGTTTGCAGATCCAGGGGGAGCTCGCCGAGCTCGTCCAAAAAGATCGTCCCGCCGGAGGCGGCCTCGAACGCGCCGGCGCGGCTCGACACGGCGCCGGTGAAGGCGCCGCGCTCGTGGCCGAAAAGCTCGCTCTCGATCAGGTTGCCGGCGAGCGATGCGCAATCGACCACGGCGAACGGACCCGCTGCGCGCTCGCTCGCCTCGTGGATCGCGCGCGCCGCGAGCTCTTTGCCCGTGCCCGACTCGCCGGTGATGAGCACAGTGGCCTCGGTCTTGGCCGCCCGCGATAGCACCTCGAACACCCGCCGCATGGCCGCGCTTCTCCCGCGCAAGGGGCCAAGCCGGGTGTCTTCCGACACGGGGAGCACGGATGTGTCATCCAGGGGCGTCATGTCGATGACGCTCTCGCCGATTCGAAGGCGCGCCTTGCCCGTGACGATCGCCTCGCCGAGCCGCACCCGGTCGATGTGCGTGCCGTTCGTCGACCCGAGATCGCGGACGAAATAGCCGGCGCCGGTGAGCGCGATCTCGCAGTGCTGGCGCGACACGGTGGCGTCTGTGAGCGGCAGCGTGCAGCGCTCGTGGGTGCCGATGGTGACGCGATCGGCGTCCGTCTCCCGGCGGAGCTTGCGATCGGGGCCCTTGACCACGTCGAGACGGAGACGCCGCCGGCTCAGGCCGACGATGCGCTCGCCGCGCCGGAGCTCGCGGGTGTGGGCCGGGCCGGGCGGGGAAGTCATGGGTTCCACTCCGTGATGGTGGTGGTCTCACCGGGCTCGATGCGCACGGGCAGCTCGGCGACGTCGCCGGTGTCGGGGTTTTTCAAAACGATGTCGATTGGCCCCGCGGGGAGTTCTTCGTCGAGGGGCGTGCGGCCGATTTTCTGGCTCCCCGTGTAGACCTCCGCCCACGGGATGATGTTGACCTTGAGCTTTCCGGTCTCCATGTCCTCGGGGGCCTCGGGCTCCTCAGGCCGGGCGGGCAGCCCCTCCGGCCCCTCGGGCTCCTCCGGTTCGCCTCCGCGGTCTCGATGCAGGGGCTCGCTCTCGTCGGCGTCGCCCTCGCCGGCTCCGGCGCCAAAAGCCGCCTCGGCCGCGGTTCGGCCCGCGTCTCGCCGCATTGCCGACTCCACGTGTTCCGACTCGCGCGCGCCATCGAGCCGCTCCTCCGCGCCTGCGTTCCCTACATCGGGGCCGGCGAGCGCGCCCGCCGGCCCGCCGTGGTTCGCGTTGTCGGCGCCGGGCGAATCGCCGCTTACGCGCTCCGCCTCGCCCCGCCGTTCGGATCCCCCCGCGAGCACCAAAACCGCCGCGATCGCAGCGGCTAAGATTCCGATCGCGAGGGCCGCCGGAGCGGCCGTCCCGCGCGGCGAGGCTCGTTCGGGGCCAGGAGGAGGGGCCGCGCCGCGGGCCTTCCGCGTGGGCGCCGCCGCGCCGC
>SLNH01000188.1 GCA_007133195.1 Nannocystineae bacterium
GCCCGGAGGTCAGCCGCCGCCCGGAGGTCAGCCGCCGCCGCAGGGAGGCTATCCGCCGCCCGGAGGTCAGCCGCCGCCCGGAGGTCAGCCGCCGCCGCAGGGAGGCTATCCGCCGCCCGGAGGTCAGCCGCCGCCCGGTGGCGGAGGCTGGCCGCCCCAGCAATAGCGCCGGCTCCGCCCCGCGCAGCCGAGCGGCCCTGGGACCCGGTTAGGGTCCCTCGGCCGCGGCTTTTGAGTCCGAGCGTCCGTCGCGGCAGCCGCGAGGTGCTATGGTCTTGCCGCGATGGCCGAGCCGCGCGAAACCATTCTCATCCTGGACTTCGGATCTCAGTACACACAGCTCATCGCGCGCCGCGTGCGCGAGCAGGGTGTCTACTCCGAGATCCACCCCTATAACCTGCCCCTCGAACAGGTGCGCGCGCTCGCGCCGCGCGGCATCATCCTGTCTGGGGGGCCGTCATCCGTGTATGCCGAGGGGGCGCCCACGATCTCCCCGGAGCTCTATACGCTCGGCGTGCCGATCCTCGGCATCTGTTACGGCGCCCAGATCACGGCGCACCAGCTGGGTGGGTCCGTGGAGGCCGCCGACGACCACGAGTACGGCCGGGCGCGGGTATCGGTGCGCGTCGCGAGCGACCTGTTTCACGGGTTTTCAGGCGATAGCGAGCTTTCGGTGTGGATGTCGCACAGCGACCGCGTCGAGGCGCTGCCCCCGGGGTTTCACCTGGCCGCGGAGACCCCGAACGCGCCGGCGGCAGCCTTCTCGGATCCCGAGCGCCAGATCCACGGCCTGCAGTTTCACCCCGAGGTCGCTCACACCGAGCGCGGCGCCGAGATCATCGGCAACTTCTTGTTCCGGATCTGCGGCTGTCGCGGGGACTGGTCGATGGCCTCGTTCGCAGACGAGGCGGTGGCCGAAATCCGCCGGCGCGTGGGCGAGGGCGGGCGCGTGGTGTGCGGGCTGTCCGGCGGCGTCGACTCGTCCGTGGTCGCCGCGCTCCTTCACCGCGCGATCGGCGAGCGCCTAACCTGCATCTTCGTCGACAACGGCCTTTTGCGCGCGGGCGAGCGCGAGCTCGTGGCCACGGTGTTCCGCGACCACTTCGGGGTCGATCTCCGCGTCGTAAACGCCGCCGATCGCTTCCTCGCCGCCCTCGAAGGGGTGACCGACCCCGAGGTGAAGCGAAAGCGCATCGGCAACGAGTTCATCTACGTGTTCGAGGAGGAGGCGGCCGGGATCGAGGGGGCCAAGTTTTTGGCCCAGGGGACGCTGTATCCCGACGTCATCGAGTCCGTGTCCGCCAAGGGGCCGTCGGCCGTGATCAAGTCTCATCACAACGTCGGCGGCCTCCCCGAGCGCATGAAGCTCGAGCTCATCGAGCCCTTGCGCGAGCTGTTCAAGGACGAGGTCCGCGAGCTGGGCGCCGAGCTGGGGCTTCCCGCGCACCTGCTCGGCCGGCACCCGTTCCCCGGCCCGGGGCTCGCGGTGCGCTGCCTGGGCGACCTCACCAGGGAGCGGCTGGAGGTCCTGCGCGCCGCCGACGCCATCGTGGAGCAAGAGATCCGCGCGGCGGGGCTTTACGATTCCATCTGGCAGGCGTTCGGCGTGCTGTTGCCGGTGCGCTCGGTCGGGGTGATGGGCGACGCCCGGACCTACGCCGAGGTGTTTGCGATCCGCGCCGTGTCGTCACGCGACGGGATGACGGCGGACTGGTCGCCGGTGCCCTACGACGTGCTAGGCCAGATTTCGAGCCGCGTGATAAACGAGGTGCGCGGCATCGGCCGGGTCGTCTACGACGTGACGTCGAAGCCGCCGGGGACCATCGAATGGGAATGACGAGCGGCGCCGAGGATGCGCTCGCGGCGCGGCCCTCGCGCACGAGGCCGCTCGCCCGGTCGTTCGTCCTGGCTTGCTTGGCCCTCGTCCTCGCCGGCCCCGCGAGCGCGGAGTCGGTGCGACAGGATCGCGACGCCGGCGTGATCGATTGGACGCGGGGACTCGTCATCGCCAGCGGCGCCGCGGCGGCCGATCTCCGGGCCCGCTCTCCGGCCGTGGCTCGCGCCGGCGCCGAGCGCCGCGCACGCAGGCAGGCCGAGCAAAAGCTCGAGCGCATCGCCGAGACCGTGCCGCTCGCCGGCGGCGGCGAAGTGGGGGCGGCGCTGGACGACCTGGATGAGGGCGACGCCGCCGAAATCCTGTCTCGCGCCGCGGCTCGCGCCATCGACGTCGATGTGGACTACGGCAGCGACGGCTCTGTCGTCGTCCGCCTCGGCCTTCCGCTCGAGGCGCTGCGCAGCGCGGTCGCGGGGCCGGGCGCCGCGCCGGCGGGCCGCGATTCGCCCAGTGGCGTCATCGTCCGGGCGCGAGACACCCTCGATGAGCCCGCGCTCGGGTTAAAGCTCGTGGCCGGCGACGAGCGCTACGCGCCGCCGGTCGTGTTCACCCGCCGAGCCGCTGCCGGCGACGCGCGGCTCGGTGACGACTACCTCGAGGCGCAGGCGACGGCGCGCCGGGGCGCCGCGATCGAGGTAGACCTCGATCCCGACGAGCTGGCTTTGGCCCGCGACGCGGGAGCCCTCGTGGTCGTGGTGCTGGGCCGCTCTGGCGATCCGAGCTAAAGGATCCGGATCTCGGGCGGGTATGCCACCGTGACGCGGCTGTGCTACCAAGCAGAGTATGATCCCCCCGCTCCGTAACCGGCACTGTCGCGATCGCCGCTCCCGGCGGGCGCCGCTGCGCTCGCTGCCGGCGCTGTTCGCTGCTCTCGTCGTGTTCGCGCTCCTTGCGCCGGCCGCGCACGCTCGGGGCATCGAGGACACGGTGGCGGTGCAGGTGCACGGCGAGGCACGTGAGGGGAGCGGGGCGCGAGAGCGCGCGCTCGATCGCGCGTTCGTCGCGGCGCTCGAGCGCGTCCTCGGTCATCTGGTGAGCTCCGAGGTGCGAAGCGATCGCGAGGCGGATCTGAAAGGCGAGCTGCTCCGCCGGGCCCGGCTTTATGTCGATTCCTACTCAGTCATAGACGAGCATGCCGCCGGCGGTGGTCAGCTTCGCGTGACGGCCGAAATCCACGTCGACCAAAGGGGCGTGGTCGACAAGCTCGACGAGCTAGGCATCGAGCGATACCAATCATCGGGCGATTTTGCCGCGGGGGCGGGGCGAGGAGAGCGGCCGGCGCTCGCGCTCTTACTCACCGTGCGCGCCGGCGACCAGCGGGCGGCGACGTATGGGCCGAGCGGGACGGGCGCAGGCGGGGTGGGGCGCGAGCTCGCGCAGGCGCTCGAGGAGCGCGGCTTCGACGTCGTCGATCCGTCCGGGGCGCCGCTGCCGGACGGGATCGACCCGGAGGAGGCGCTGAGCGACGGCGACGCGGCACAGGTCGCCGAGCGCGCAGGCGCGGGCGGCGCCGTCGTGGTCACGCTAGACGTGAGCGAAGCGTCCCGGATTCGCGCGACGAGGCTCACGGGCGCCGAGGCGGCCGGGAGCTTCCGGGTGATCGACGCCGAGCGCGCCGAGCTCGTGGCGAGCGCCGACACCCGCGGCGCCGGGTTTGGAAAAACGCGAGACGACGCGTATATGCGCGCCGCCAAGGAGGCCATCGCGGCCGGCGTGAGCAGGTTTCAGGACGAGCTCGCCGAGTACTGGCCGCGGCCGGTGCAGGCGGAAGGCGCGGTCACCGTCACGATTCGCGGGGCGGCGTCATGGGAGCTCATCGAGACCATCGCCGGCGCGATCGCGGGGGCGAGCGGCGTCGAGGGGGTGGCGCCTTACGGCTTCGATCGCGGCGAGGTCGTCCTGTCGGTCACCACCGGCGCCGACGCGGCCGGGCTCGCGGCCGTCCTTCGCGCCGCCGACGTAGAGCCGAGAATCCAGCCCCATCCGAGCGGCGGCCGGGAGCTCGTCATCGAGGTGGAAGGTGTCGCGACCTCGCACGGCGTTCTTTAGCCCGCTCGCGGGCGTCGCCGGCCTGGTCGCGCTCCTCGGCCTCACCGCCCTCGTGGCCTGCGGGCCGCCGAGTCCGGCCACAGCGCCCGAAGCGCCGCAAGCCGGCCTGTTCGTCGCCGGCGACGTCCCCGACGCGTCGGTGTGGGTGGACGGCCGCTACGTGGGGAGCGTCGAGCAGCTCGAGGAGGGCGTCTCCGTGGCGGCGGGCGCGCGCCGGATCGAGGTTCGCCACGACGATTATCACACGTTTTACGAGCGTCTCGAGCTGAAGCCGGGCGAGCGGAGGCGGCTCCGCGTGCATCTGGCGCCGGAGCTTCCGTGACGCCGACGTCCGGGCGCGCAAGGGTCGGGTTTTAGAGCTCCTGCTTGAGCTCGACGCGGCGCGGGACCTTATAAGGAGCCAAATTCCTGGCGCAGTGGTCGATGATCTCCTCGGCTTCGCACGAGCCGTCGGCGACCACCTCGGCCACCACCATCGCCTCGTTCATCGCGTCCGTGTCCACCCGCGCCCGCGCCCGCGATACCTTGGGGAACGCCTCGAGGCACCCCTCGACCTCGCCGAGCGCGACGCGCTTGCCCTCGACCTTCACCACGTGATCCTCACGCCCGAGCAGGGTGAGCTTGCCGCCTCGGTCGAGCTTGCCGACGTCACCCGTGCGGAACCAGCCCGCCTGATCCGACTCGCCCACGTCGGCGATGTGCGGAGCTCGGGTGCCCGGGTCGGCGGCCGCCTCGCCGGCCTTGATGTCTTTGCGCCCTCCCTTGGCCTTCTTGCCGGCCGACGATTTGCCCCCCTTTTGCTCGTCGGCCGCGGGCGCGGGCGCCCCGCCGCGGTAGGGGCCTATGCAGCGCGGCGATACCGACGGTCCCCGCGCCCACACCACGCCCTGCTTGCCGGCGGCGAGCTTGCCGCCCTTGGGGGTGGTGACGCGGAGCTCGATGCCCTCGCTGGCTTTCCCCACGGTCGCGGGCGATTTCCCGGTTCGGTCGAACGACAGCATGCCCGCCTCGGTGGTGTGGTAGCACGGCAAGAGCCGAACGGCGTAGCGGTCGTAAAAGCTGCCTGCCACGTCGGCGTCGAGGGGCGCGCCGCCGGCGAGAAACCGCGGCGCCTTTCCGGCTTTGCCGGCGCGGAGGGGCTTGGCCGTCGGCAGGCGCGCGAGGTCGGCGTACATCGCCGGCGTCCCTGGAAGCACGTCGATGGCCTGCTCGCGAAGGATCTTGCCCATGCGCACCGGCGAGATCTCCTCCTCGAGATACATCGTCGCGCCGGTCTTGAGCGCCGGCAAGAGGCCGAGATCCCAGCCGTAGGCGTGATAGAGCGGCACCGCGACGAGGATGCGCGAGCTGTCGTCGATCGACAGGGCCGACACGGCGTTGTCTACGACCGCTTCGAGGTTCTCGCGCGTGCGCAGCACGCCTTTGGGATCGCCGACCGAGTCGGCCGTAAACATCACCGCGAGCGGATCCACGCCGAAGTCGGGATCGTCTCGCTTGAACACCGAGCACGTAAGGAGCGTGCCCTGGAGCCGCTTGCGCACCTCCGAGACATCCCAGGCGCCCTGGTCTTGTTCGACGCGCCCGCGGGCGTGGGAGGCGGGGGTGGGCGGGCCCGTCGGGACGCTGCCCGTCGCCTCGCTGCCTCGCGGCCGGGTGACGAGCGCGCGCAGCGGGGCGGCGGTGAGCGTGAGCTCGAGGTCGCGCGTGCCCGTGGTCGGATCGATCGGGACCACGGTCGCGCCGACCTTCGACAGGGCGAGGGACAGGATCACGAAGTCCGGCACATTGCCGAGCATGAGCCCCACCCAGGCTCCCTCCTCCAGGCCCATGCCGCGAAATTCCTGAGCCCGGCGATCGACGCGGTGAAGCAGCCCGCGCCAGGACAGGTAGTTGTCGCGATAGACGAGCGCCTTTTGCCCGCCGCGACCCTTCGTCGCTGCCTTGAGCCAGTCGTAAAGGAGAGTCATGCACGTCTCTTCGCGCTGCGCCGAAGGGGCGTCCGCGGGGGGCCCGGCGGTCGGCTCGCGCGCATTCTATGGGCTGGTAAAGGTAGCAGGCGCGCCGGGGCAGAGACAAGCGAGGGGGCGTATGGGCGAGACGCGGCTTGATCGCGGGCGCGCGCCGAGCTATCCGGGAACCGTGGGCGATGGCGAACAACCGGGCGACCTTCGCGTCGAGCTCAAGACCCTAAGGGCCCGCGTCGAGGAGCAAACTGCGCTGCAAAAGCGCGCCGCGGACGCCATCCGCCGCCTCGCCGAGTCGCTCGTCGCGCGCAAGCGGGGCTACGAAAAGCTCCTTAGCCTCAATTCTTTCGCCGCCTATGCGCTGTTCACGCTGCTGCTCGGCGGCGGGTTTTACCTGCTTTACCAAAGCCGGGTGGGGGATCTCATCGACGCCGAGCGCGAGGCCACCGCGGAGCGCGACAGCGCAAAGGAACGGGCGGCGGCGCTCACCGAGGAGCTGGAGGCGGCGCGGGCTGCCTCGAAGGAGGCCCACGGCTTTTTCGAGCTCATGGACGCGGCCGAGCCGGCGCGCCTGGTCTCGGCCTACAGCGAGCTCGACACCGGCGCACTCACGCCGACCGAGCGCGAGCTGTTCGCGGCCGCCGCCGGCGAGGCGCGCGCCGAGGTGGCGGGGGAGCGCGCAGCGGCGGGGGTCGAGGCGTTCGACGCGGGGGACTACGCCGAGGCCGCGCGAGCGCTCGAAGCCGCCCTCGACCAGCAAACCAGATCGGACCGAACGGCGCTCGTCCAGTACTATCTCGGGCGCAGCTATCTCGAGCTCGAGTCCCCCAAGGACGCAGCGCGGGCCCTGGAGCTCTCGCTCGTTGGGGGCATCGCCGATCGGGGGGTAAACGATGCCCGATACTACTTCGCGGAGGCGCTCGCGGCGCTCGGCGAGGGCGACCGCGCGGCGCGGGTTTACGCCGACTACGCGGAGCGGCATCCGACCTCGCCGCGCGCCCAAGACGCCGAGGAGCGCGCCGAGGAACTCGGCGCCTCCGAGTAGCGGGCGCGTTTGGCGAAGGCGTGCCCGGCGGCGCGATGAGCGCGCGCGTGGCCGTGTTGGCGCCGCCGGGTCGGCGGGCGGGGCGCGGCCGGCGGCCTGGCTCACTCACTCGAGCGCGAGGAACGCCTCTTCCGTAAACCGCAGCTTGTAGCCCACCGTGAACGAGTAGCTGGCGCCTCCGTCGTCGAGCCCGTAGTTGCCGGGGGCCTCGCCGCCGCTCGCCGCGATCGACGGGAGGTAGAGGTTCAGCCCGACCGGGGCGACCGAGAGCACGTGCTCGTCGTCGCCTCCGAAGACGAAGTCGAACGACGCCTGGCCTCGAACGCCGAGCCCCATGAACGTGCTCTCGCTGCCGTCTGGTGCCTGCAGCGCGAGGTGAGCGCCCACGAGCGGCGTCAGGTAGACCATCTCGCCGAGCGGCATGTGGTGGTAGATGCCGCCGCCGAGATCGACCATGAAAATGCCGTCGTCGCCGCCTGCGGCCGGGTCGGACTCGAGGCGACTGAAGTCGGAGTAGATCTGGGCGCCCACGCGCCGTTCGGACATGGCCATGACGTCGGCGGCGATGCGCAGGTGGCCTCCGCCGCTTTGATACCGATCGCCGCCGACACCGAGGTTGCCGAGCGGCCCCGCTTCGAGGCCGACCGACCAGCTGTAATCGTGGGGGATCTCCTGGTCGCCTAGCGGGGGCGGGCGCGCGCCGTGGCCGGTGTCGCCGGGGGCGCCGCCGTGACCGGCGTCGTAGGTATCGCCCGTGCCCGTGCCGGTGCCGTCACCGGGGGCAGCGCCCGGGTCGCCACCGTCTCCAGGGGCATCTGACGGGGGATCGCCGTCGGGTGCGGCTCCCTGCTCCTCGAGCCCGGCCTCCGCCATGCCCGCGACCATGTCGCGCTTCGCGATGAGCTCGTCGTCCGCCTCCGGGGGCTGCACCTCGTCGCATACGGAGAGCGCCTCGCGGTGCTCCCCCATCATGACCAGCGTGTAGCAGGTGTTGAAGAAATACCGGGGGTCTGGGTAGAGGTCGATCGCGCGGTCGAAGTACTCGAGCGCGAGTTCGTACTCTTCGTCGTCGAAGTGCTCTCTGCCGCGCTCGTTAAAGCCCTCGGCGCGATCTTGATCCCCGTAGGAATTCGCCTGCGCCGCCGACGGCACGAGGAGGGCGTATGAGGCGAGAACCGTGATCGCCGCGGGCGCGAGGAGCCTGAGCGACATATCGATCTCCAGTGCAGTAGTTTATTCGAGTGAAAGCCAGCGGGAGCCGCTCGACGCTGGCCCCACCACCGTTTGACGGGCGATCATAACAAACATTCGCCCCGGCGCGCCCGGCGCTGGGCATCTTTGCGAAGCGCGGCGGGCGCGCAAAACCACGATGTGGCACAGCGCACGCCGATCCGCGCGGTGTCCCTCGAGGGATGCGCCGCCTCCCGGGCGGAGAGGAAGACTCCCGAGCCACTTGGCTCGGGTGTGCGTTGCAGTTAGACTGCGCGCGCATGTCGACGGCGAGTCGCGGATCCGGACCTGTGGCGCTCAGCCTGCCCTTTGCCACGTTTTGGGACTGGCTCAAGGCGCACCCCAACTGCATCATCCGCGCGGGGACGCCAGACGTCCTTTTGTTCGACCACGACGACTTCCACTGGCAGCTCGGTAACGAGGACGAGTCCACCGCCCTCCTTCAGCTCATGCGCGCCAAGGAGATCGTCGGGGAGATCGTCGTGTTCGCCGCCGAGGTCGCCTATGTGCAGGCCGAACCCGGGGAGGGGGACGAGTACATCTTCGAGTGCATCGCCGAGACCGAGGAGTCGCGCGAGGTGCTCTACCAGTTCGTGCTCGCCCACGGCTATGACGGCGCGGAAGAGGCCACGGGGTCCCGGTGGACCCATTGAAACGGCTCGGCGTGTCGTCTTTGTTGAGGGCCGCGTCACTTCACTCTTGACTCGCGGCCGTCTCTCCCTAAAATCTCGCGACTCCGCGATCCGATTTCGAGGGATGTAAGGAATGCCCACGGTCAACCAACTCGTCCGCAAGGGACGCCAGAAGGTTCAAGCAAAGAACACGGCGCCCGCTCTGAAAAAGTGCCCGCAAAAGCGCGGCGTGTGCGTCCGTGTCTACACGTCCACGCCAAAGAAGCCGAACTCGGCGCTCCGCAAGGTCGCGCGTGTCCGGCTCACCAACGGGATCGAGGTGACCTCCTATATCCCGGGCGAGGGACACAACCTTCAGGAGCACTCGGTGGTTCTCATACGCGGTGGCCGCGTGAAGGACCTACCGGGCGTCCGCTACCACATCGTACGCGGCACCCTGGACACGACGGGCGTCGCCAACCGCAAGCA
>SLNH01000200.1 GCA_007133195.1 Nannocystineae bacterium
CCGCGCCTGCAGCGGCTTGGTCGCCGGCCCCCCGGCCACGAACGGGGGCTCTGCCCCGGGCGCCGCCGCCCCCGCGCCCGCCTGCGCCGCCTCGCCGCTCGTCGCGTCCGCGAGCACGCTGCGCGGCAGATCGTCGAACGCGAACACCATATCCTCGAGCTCGACGGGGAGGATGCCCTCGAGCTCCGCGCCCACCGCCTTCTGGAGGTCCGGCCGGCGCAGGCTCCGAAACGCGAAGTCCAGCACGTGGATGAAGACCTGGTCGCCGGGGACCGCCGCGTAGGCCGTATCGTCCTCGAGCTCGAGGCTCCGCACGATGTCGCCGAGGACCTGGGCCGCCCGCTTTTCGTACGGCTCCTCGCCGCTCGGCACCGGCCGCTCGAGCGCATCCACGACCGTGGCGCTGCGAAAGCCGGGCAGCGCGACGACGACTTTCACGCTGTGGCTGCCGAGATCGATGCCGAACACTCGCGATGCCATATTACTCTTCCCTCCAGAACACCCAGCTGCCCTGCCGATAGGCGGGGTCGCGCATGTTCTGGTTGCGCGTCTCAGTATCCCACACGCCCTCGACGCGCCGCTCGATGCGAACCGCCTCATCCTCGCCCAGCTCGGCCGTCGCTGTCACCCGGTAGGTCTGCCGCTCGCCGGCGCTGACGATTTCGCCCAGCTTCTCGCGATCCAGGGTCACGCCCTGCACGCTTCCCGGTCCGCCCTCCGCGCCTGGCGCCCCGAGTCCCTCCGCGCCGAGCTCCTCGCCGAACTGCTGCGCGATCACCGACTCGAGCCCACCCTCGGGGTCCTCGACCAGCGCAGCGAACGCATCCACGCTGTCGAATCCGACCTGGCCCATGAGCTGTTGCGTCTCGAGGACCGTCTGCGCGAGCTCCCAAAGCTCCTGTTCATCGGAGAGCGCGGGGTGATCGTCGTCGTCGGCCGCCAGCAAGATGATGGCGGCGATGACCCGCGGGCTGGAGACCTCCCGGAGATTGATGGCGCAGTCGCCGTAGATCGTGAAGTAGTCTCCGAACAGCGTCCAAAACCGCTCGTCCACGCCGCGCACGAGCCGGAGCTCGCGCGTCGTGTCGACGTAGTGGTTTTTGGCCTCGTAGCCGAGCTCCTCGTAGCCGTATTGCTGCGGCACACCTCGCTCGCCGAACCGCGTCTGGTTCGTATCGACATAGTCGATCATCGCGGCGGCCTGCTCCTCCCGCGTACGCGTCCAGCCGTCCGCGCTGCGGGTGCGAAACACCGGATCGTAGGCCTCGAAGTAAAACAGCGCCTGCAGCTGCGCGAAGAGGTTCTGGCGCGTTTGATCCGACCCGTTGGCGCAGTTCAGGTTGATCTTTCCGTCGTCGGACTGGATGTCCAGGCTGAAGCGCCCCGCCTCGAGGCCGATGCCCCGAAGATCGTCCGGCTCCACGGGGAGCCCCACCGTGCTCGCCAGCGCCGCGGACTCCTCGCGCGATCCGCCGATGGCCGTCGCGATCATCGGACTAAACTCCGTGATGTCGCCGGCCCCCAGCATGCTCATCGGGTTCATCCCCTCCTGGCCCTGCGCGTCCGCCGCACCACCGAGCTCCGCCTGGGCGCGCAACAGCACCTCTGCGACCTCCATAGCCGATTGCGCCAAAAAGTCGGCCCGCATGTTGTCGCGGTGATTGGCCGCCGCCACGTGCCCGGTGGTCATGTTGGTCGAAAATTCCGTGGTCAGCACCGTGATGACGGAGATCGCCAGGGCCACCGCGATGAGCGCCACACCCCGCTGGGTGAAGTGAGGCCCCCGGCGGCGCCGCCGCGCCAGGCCGAGTCGATATTTCGCGGTCGCGGCTCGTCGCATCGTCTCAGTTCGCCAAAAAGTTCAGCTCCTCTTGGAGCGGGATCCGCGCTTGCGATACGAAGGTGAGCTCGCTCCCTCCGCGCGACTCGATCACGAGTTCGATCCGCACCCGCGAGGGCAAGCGCCCGCCCTCGCGGTCCGTGCTCGTCGTGTCCCACTCGTCCTTCCACTCCTCATCGCGCCAATCGTAATACTGAAACTGCAGAGACTCGATGTCGCGGACCAGCGTGTCCACATCCGCCGGGACCCTGCGCCACGGATAGTTCTCCGTCGGCAGGCGCTGGAGCTCGCGGCGAAGCACGTCAGTCTTCGACGGATCGTCGGGATCCGGCTCGGTGAAGTACTGGATCATCGTCTGCTCGGATTCGGCCGCGTCGGCCCACAGCACGCGCTTGGCCATGCTGGAGAACCGAAGGTCCGAAACCGGCGCGTCCCGGCGCCCCCGAAACAGCGTGCGCGGGTCGTCGTCGCGTCCGGGCTCGTTGCCGGACAAGTAGGCGTGGCTGAGATCGCGCACCATTCGGTTTAGGGCCATTCGAATCTCGTGGTTGCGGATCTCGGCCTCCTCGATGTCGGTCTTGGTCTCCGCCGTCCGGCTCGTCGCGGCCCACGCGACCGTCATCATGAACGACAGCACCGCGAGCGCGATGACGATCTCCACGAGGGTGATCCCCTGTTGCCCCTGCGCGCGGTGTCTCATCGCCTTGGCCTCGAATCCCGCCCGCCGCCGGGAATCCCGCCTCCGCGATCGCCGGCGGCCCCATCGTCATCGCCGGGCTCGGCGCCGTCGCCGCCGCCGTCCAAGTCGTCAAGGTCGTCCACATCGCCCGCGCCGCCGCCGAGGGCCCCGAGACCGCCCATCGCCTGGGTCACGTGCTTGGGCTCGGTGACGTAGAGCTCGACGAGCATCGACTCCTCACCTTGGATCGTATCGTAGGTGACGGTGAGCTCGATCTTGCGAATGGCCTGCTCGAACACGCCCTGGAGCATCCCGAGCGCCGCGGGAGGAACCATCGAGATCAGGCCGCCGGCCATGCCGCCGCCGCCGAAACCGAGCATGTCGTCCCCCATGAGCTCGTCCGCCGCATCGTCGAGCCCGCCGGCGCCAGGCACGTCCAGATCGTCCACCTCGTCGGGCACCGGCTCGTCCTCGCGCATCGCCTGCGCCATCCCCGCGAGGTCGGGCAGTTCGGGGCGGATGATTTCGGCCTCCCACCGGATGTCGGGCCAGCCTTCGTCGACGAAATCCCCCGACTCCTCCTCGTCAACGTCGGAGAAGCCTTCTTTCCGCAGCTCCTCCTCGAGATCGTACATCTTCGCCCGCGCGAGCTCCGTGGCCACGCCGGTCATGTAGCTGCGATCGGCCGTGTAGATATTGCCGGCCGTGGCGCGCAGGAGCATGACGAGCGCCATGAACAGGATCGCGAGCGCGATCATCACCTCGAGGAGCGTAAACCCGCGCTCCGCGGCCCTCGCGCGCCTCATCTCTCCACCTCGCGCTCATCCGCCTCCGCGTGGACCTCCATGTAGTCTTCGTGCTCTTCCAGAGGACCGCGCCGCATCTCGACGCGGCCGCTGATCCGGTGCACCAGCAGCGAAAACGCCGCGTCGTCGCTCGCCACCTCCACGATCGCCCGCTCGGCCATGCCGAGCGGGAAGAAATGCACGCTCGCCTGCCCTTCGCGCGCCGGGCCGCGCAGGTGTTGCGGATACACCCCACGGATCTCGAGCTCCCGATCGACCGCGACCTCCTGAACGCCCGATCCGAACGGCACGTCGTCATCACTGAGGGTCTGGCACCGGGCCATCCCGATCCGCTCCCCGGCGAGCTCCGCCGCGCGCTCGGCGGCCTGCTGGGGCGACGAGGCATCGAGGAGCGCGCGGTTCGAATCGGTCTCTCCGGCGCGCGCCTCCAAGGCCTCCATGAGCTCCTCCTGGGTCGGCTCCTCGCCCGGGTCGAAAGGCTCGAGCCGAATGTCGCCCTCGCAGCGCTGCAGCGCGAACACCTGCTCGTCCAAATCGAACAGCACGCGGTGATGTCGCCCGCCCTGCATCGCCATCGTCTGCGCGAGCCTGAGCGTCGCGGCCACGCTCACGGCCTCCTCGCGGAGGTCGCTCTGCCGAGCGTTGCGGATGCCTGAATACCCCGCGAACGCCATGAGACCGATGATCGTGAGTACGATCATGATCTCGATGAGCGTCACGCCCCGCTGGCGCGGGGGCGGTGCGGAGCGGCCGGACGACAAGGGCCTCAGTCCCAGGACCTGATGTCGTCGTCAGTTCCCACTTCCCCGTCTTCACCCGGCGACATCACACCGAACGGCGCGCCTTCCGGAGCGTCGCTCCCGCACCGCATGACCAGCTCGTTGCCCCACGCGTCCATGGTGTCGTTGGCGTTCACGTACTCGAGGAGATCGTCGAGGCTGTCGGGGCACCGCTCACCGCGGTTATTGACCCGCCACTCGGCGAACGCCTGGTGCGCGAGCTGGTTCACCAACATCTGGGTCGTGTCCTCCTCCGCGTCGCTGAGCGCGTCCAGCACCCGGGGCCCGACCAGCACCGCCATCACCAGGGCGAGGATCGCGAGGACGATCATGATCTCCAAGAGCGTCATACCGGCCTGGTGCCGAAGAGACGTCCGAACCTTCATCGCCGCGTTGCGTTCTGTCTGCATAACGATTCCTCTCGAAAAGCGCGCCAACGTTCCGAGGGCGCTGTCACTGGGGAAACTGCGACATCTCCATGATGGGCATGAGCAGCGAAAACACGACGAACGCGATGGTGCCGCCCATGATCACGATCATCAAAGGCTCCAGCACACTCGTCATCTTTTCGAGCTGCATCGACACTTCGTTGTCGTAGGCGTCGGCCACCCGAAGGAGCATGCTCTCGAGCTGACCCGCCTGCTCGCCGACTGAGATCATGTGATTCACGGTCGGGGGAAACTCGCCGCTCCGCTGCAGCGTGACGGCGAGCGACTCGCCCTCGGTGACCGCCTCCTTCGCCTTCTCGATGACGTCGGCGAGCACCACGTTCCCGAGCACCGCCTT
Organism: Nannocystineae bacterium; assembly: GCA_007133195.1. Taxonomy (GTDB): domain Bacteria; phylum Myxococcota_A; class Polyangia; order Haliangiales; family Haliangiaceae; genus SLNH01. The sequence goes on from SLNH01000200.1 coordinate 4,891, forward strand.
GGCCGTGTCGAGGGAGCGAATCATCGGCACCCCGGCCTGGAGCATCGTGCCGAGCGTGCGCGCGAACCGCTCGACGGCGACCCGGCGGAGGACCGGACCGAACACCGGCATTTTGAGCACGAACGTGTGCCACTTCCACTGCCCGGTCGGGGTCTTGATCCACTTGCGAAACCCGTACACCGCGAGCCCGCTCAGTAGGAGCATCAGGTACCAATAGCTGCCGGTGAGCTCCGCGAGCCAGATGAGAATCTCGGTGTTGAGCGGGAGCGCCTGCTCTTGCGAGTCGAACAGCTCGGTGATCTGCGGGACCACCGCGATCATGAGCCCGGCCAGGATCAACGTCATCACGACGAGCATGATGGCCGGGTAGAGCATGGCGCTTTGCACCTTCGACTTGAGCCTGGCCGACTTCTCCTGGAAATCGGCCAGGCGCAAGAGCACCTGATCGAGGTTCCCCGCCGTCTCCCCGGACCGAATCATCGAGACGAACAGCTCGTCGAACGCCTCGGGGTGCTTGCCGAGCGCGTCCCCGAGCGGCGAGCCCTCGTTGACGGCGGTTCGCACCTCCCCGACGATCGTCTTGAGCTTGACGTTGTCGGTCTGATCGAAGAGCGCGTCGAGCGACTGGCCGAGCGTGATGCCCGAGTTGAGGAGGGTGGCGAGCTGGCGGGTGAACACCGTGACGTCGGTCTTCTTCACCCCGCCCCGCAAATCGCTCAAAGACACGTCGCGCTTTAAGAGCGACTTTTTCGGCGCGCCCGCCGCGCCCTTCTTCGAGCCGCGCGAGATCTCCACCTCGGTGACGAGCACCCCCTCCTTGCGCAGCGCCTGCCTGAGCGCCTTGGGCGACTCCGCGTCCTTGACGCCCCGCGTCGGCTTCCCGTTCGCGCCGACTCCTTTGTAGGCATAAAGCTGCACGCTGGCTCCCTTAGCCTTCGCTCTCCGCCGTCACCATGACGACCTCTTCGGGCGTCGTGAGGCCTTGTAACACCTTGCGGGCGCCGTCTTCGCGGAGGGTGACCATCCCCGACTCGATGCCCGCGCTTCGGATGGCGCCGGCGTCGGACTTACTCAGGGCGAGCCTGCGCACGCCCTCATCGACCATGAGCAGCTCGTAGACGCCCGTCCGACCCGTGTAGCCCGTGTGGGTGCAAAGCGGGCACCCGCGCGCCTTGAGCACCGTCGCGTCCGGGATCTCGCGAGCGCCCGGGAGCTTGGGGATGTCGGCGTACCCGCCGGAGAAGAATCGATCGGGATCCAGGCCGAGCTCTTGGACCGCCGCCACCGACGGCGTGACCGGCTCGGCACAATCCTTACAGGGCCGCCTCACGAGGCGCTGCGCGAGCGCGCCCACGAGCGACGACGCCACCAAAAACGGCTCGACCCCCATATCGATGAGGCGGGTGAGCGCCCCGGCCGCGTCGTTCGTGTGGATCGTCGAGAACACGAAGTGACCGGTGAGCGACGCGGTGATCGCGATCTCGGCCGTGTCGCGATCACGGATCTCACCGACCATGATCACGTCCGGATCGTGGCGCAAGAACGAGCGCAGACCGTTGGCGAAGGTCAGGTCGATTTTCGTGTTCACCTGCGTCTGCGAGATTCCCTCGAGCTGGTACTCGACGGGATCCTCGATCGTGAGGATGTTCAGCTCGGGAGAGTTTATCTCCGAGAGGCAGGCGTAAAGCGTCGTCGTCTTTCCCGACCCCGTCGGGCCCGTGACGAGGAGGATGCCGTGCGGCCGCTCGATGATCTTGCGGATGTGCCCCAGCGTGTCCGAGACCATGCCGATATCGCCGAGCCCGAGCAGGACCGAGCTGCGGTCCAAAAGCCGGATGGTCACGCGCTCGCCCGCCGCCGTCGGCGCCGTGGCCACGCGCATGTCGATGTCCTTCCCCGCGATCTTGCGCCGGATCCGGCCGTCTTGCGGGAGGCGCTTTTCCGCGATGTTCAGCCCGGCCATGATCTTCACGCGGGCGACGATCGACGGGAGAAATTGCTTGTGCGCCGTCTTCGACTCGCGGAGCGCGCCGTCGATTCGGTACCGAACCTTGACCTCTTTTTCGCCGGGCTCGATGTGGATATCGGACGCGCGCTCCTTGACGGCCTGGAACAATAGCGAGTTCACCCAGCGGATGATCGGCGCCTCGTCCGTGAGGTCGAGGATGTCCACGAGCTCTTCGGCGTCGGCGAACTCCCCGCCGTCGTCCTCCTTTTGCTCGAGATCCGCGCCTTCGCGCAGGCGCCCGTAGCTCTTGTTGATGAGCTCGACCACCTCACTCGGCGCCGCGAGCACGGGCTCGACGGCGGTGCCGACCAGCACCGCGATGTCGTCGAGGATCTCCAGCGCCAGGGGATCGGAGACCGCGACTTCGACGCGGCCCGTGTCCTCGTCTTGAGCGATCGGGATCACCTTGTGCTGCTTCGCGAAGTTGATCGGGAGCTGCTCGATGAGCGTCGCGTCGATCTCCTCGGGGTTCGGCAACTTGTCCCGAAACGGCGTCTCGTGCTGAATCGCCAGCGCCCGCATCAGCGCGGACTCGGTGATCGCCTGCATCCGGAGCAAGATCTCCCCGACGCGCCCGCCCTCCTCCTCCTGCTTGACGAGGGCGCGCTCCAGATACTCGGGTTTGAGCCCCGCCTCCCGTACGAGGATCTGTCCGATGAGGTCGGCGACGCCGACGTTGACCGCGGGTTGGTCGTACACCATAGCGCTCAGTCGTCCTCTTCGTCGTCGTCCGGGTCGCCGTCGTCCGAGTCGGCCGCCGCTTCGGCCTCGGGCACCGCCTCGCCATCCTCGACCGGACTCACTTCGATGGACTCCTCGTCCTCGAGCGGCTCGACCTCCCCGTCGACCTCGCCTTGGGTGCCGTACTCGATGCGGCCGCTCTGGTACTCCACGCGTCCGAAATCGAAGCGCTCGAGCCGCTCCCGCTCCTCCTCCACAGTGTCGAGGGAGTGGTTGATCTCGGCGAGGAGGCCGCGTTTGCGCGAGTAGTCGATGTCGGGGCGGTACTCGACCGTGTCGAAGTCGGAGTAGGCCCTCATGAACTCCTGCTGCTCGCGCGCCCGGCGCTCGACGATCCGCTCGATGTCGCGGTGATCCTCCACGATGTACGGGGTGAGCGTGACCAAAAGATTGGTCTTCGAGGTCGACTTCTGCGTGTACTTGAAGAGATAGCCTAGGATCGGGATGTCGCCCAAAAGCGGGACTTTCGACTCCGAGGACGTGATCTGATCGCGCATCAGCCCCCCGATGACGATCGTCTGCTGATCCGGGACGATCACCGTATCGCGGATGGTTCGCCGCGCCCACGACGGGCCGAGCCCCTCGAAGTCTCGAGACGCGATATCCGAGATCTCGAGGTCGATCTCGAGCCTGACCTCGTTCGCCTCGCTGATCTGCGGCGTGAGCGCCAGCTCGAGCGCGACGTCCTGGCGCTGGACGTTCGTGCCGGGGAGCAGTCCCCCGAGCTGCTGCCCCGCCTGGTCGCCGAGCCCCTGCTGCCCGCCGAACGGCGTACCGAACGAACCGGCGAGGTAGGGGATGTTCTCCCCCACCAGGATTTCGGCCTCCTCGTTGTCGAGCGTCAGGATGTGCGGGGACGACAAGAGGTTCACGTTGCTCGCCGTGGCGAGGGCCTGAAACAGGACACCGAACGAGGGGATGCTCTGCCCGAACAGAATCTCCTCGGCGCCCTCGAGCGGCGCGCCCAAAAGCCCCCCCAAAAGCCCGCTGGCGCTGAGCAGCGTGCCGGGCCGGGTGCTGGCGAGGTCCGAGTGCTGGGCGCCGCCGAGCAAAAGCGTGCCGTCGTCGAGCGCCTCGCCGCCGTGCCACGACGTGCCCAAATCGCGGCTCGTGTCCATGGACACCTCCACGATCTTGGCTTCGATGTAGACCTGCGGGCGGCGGACGTCCAGTTCGTCGATGACGCCGTCTCGCAGGGCCAAAAAGTCGTTCGCCGACGCGAGCACCACGAGGGAGTTCGTCGGCGCGTCGTGCGTCACCCGCACCTCGCCCTCGAACGCCGGCGCGCCCTCACCATCATCGCCCGACTGCCGGCGCCGGCGCTGCTGCCCTTCGCCGTCGTCGCTCTGTTCGATACCGCTTATCACCGCCTCGAGCGTCTGCGCGAGCTCCTCGGCGTCGGCGTGCTCGAGCCGGTGCACGTTGATGCGGCCCGTGCCGGCGACGTCGATCTCCATATCGAGCCGCTCGACCAGGGCTTGCACGCGCAAATAGGCCGGCTCGCTCGCCAGCAGGATGAGCGTGTTCGTCCGGTCGTCGGGCACGATCTTCGAGGGCACCGCGGCGGCCGCGGCGTCCGGCGCGCCAGCCCCGCCCCCGTCGTCGTCGTCCCGCTGCCGCGCGCGCCGCCG
>SLNH01000249.1 GCA_007133195.1 Nannocystineae bacterium
GATCACCCCGCACAAGAAGTTCAAGGCGGAGGTCTACGTGCTCAAGAAGGAGGAGGGCGGCCGCCACACACCCTTCTTCAACGGCTACCGGCCGCAGTTTTACTTCCGCACCACCGACGTCACGGGCGTGGCCCACCTGCCGGAGGGCACGGAGATGGTCATGCCGGGTGACAACACGACCCTGGACGTGGAGCTCATCGCCCCCATCGCCTGCGAGGAGGGCCTCCGCTTCGCGGTCCGCGAGGGCGGCCGCACCGTGGGCGCCGGGGTCGTGGCCAAGATCATCGAGTAAGATTCAGTCTCGATTCACGAACTCGCTTAGGTTTTGTAATATCGGATTGTTAAGGCGTAAATGTGGCAGTCTCGGTGACGGCGGCGCGGGTATGGTGGGGGGCGCGCAGCGTAATCTTTCGCGCAGCCCCTTGCGCCCCGCGCTGAGTTGCGGTAGACGTCCGCATCCGTCGGACTCTCCCCAGTCCCCGAGGAGTTTGCCATGACGTGATTTCTTGTAATGGAGGATACACTCTATTGTAGGGAAGTAGCTCAATTGGCAGAGCTTCCGTCTCCAAAGCGGATGGTTGGGGGTTCAAGTCCCTCCTTCCCTGCCGAGCCCGGTCCTTGGATCGTCCTTCTTTCGGACGTGGTCGGAGTTCCTGGAGCCCATCGTGGCGCAAGATACCGCACCGAATAAACCCGTCCATCTCATGTACTTCACTGGCGGGTTGATCCTGTTCTACCTGCTCCAGTGGACGATTGACTGGATTTGGGGCTATGTCACCCAGGACCCGAGCGACTTTTACGTCACGGTGTTCGCTGCGGTCCTCGCCCTCGCGGTGGGAATCGGCCTGTACCGGAACGAGAGGGTCAACACGCTCGCCAACGAAGTAGCGGCGGAGCTCAAGAAAGTCACGTGGCCCAACTCGAAGGAGGTCAAGGCGGCGACCGTCGTGGTCGTTATCATGACCATCATCTCGGCCTCGATTCTCGGCTTCTTCGACTTCGTGTGGAACCGGGTAACAGAGCTGATTTACGGCTGAGGAACACGGTGGGGCAGCCCGAGGTCATGAGCGAAACAGAGATGAAATGGTACGTGGTCCACACGTACTCGGGTCACGAAAACCGGGCGCGTCTCGCGTTGTTAGAGCGCATCAAGACGGGCGGCTACCAGGGTGAATTTGGCGAGGTGCTCATCCCGACCGAGAGCGTGATGGAGGTCGTGAAGGGGCAAAAGCGCACCTCGACCCGCAAATTCTACCCCGGGTATATGTTCGTCCAGATGAGCATGAACGAGAAGACGTTTCACCTCGTTAAGAACACACCCAAGATCACGGGGTTTTTAGGCGGAACGAGCCCCACCCCGGTCCCCGAGCGCGACATCACCGGGATCCACACGGCGATGTCGGAGGGGACCTCGAAGCCCAAGCCCAAAGTCGTATTCGAGCAAGGCGATAACGTGCGCGTCATCGAAGGGCCCTTCGCGAACTTCTCGGCGACCGTCGAGGAGGTCAAGGCCGACAAGCAGAAGGTCCGCGTGCTCGTCTCCATCTTCGGCAGGGCGACGCCTGTCGAGCTCGATTTCGCGCAGGTCGAGAAGGCCTAAGAGGGCCCCGGGCTCGCTGCGAGCCTAGGAAAGCGGACGAAGGTCATGAAAAAAGTCGCTGCCGTCATCAAGCTTCAAGTCACGGCGGGCAAAGCCAACCCCTCACCCCCCGTCGGGCCCGCCCTCGGCCAACACGGCCTGAACATCATGCAGTTCTGCAAGGAGTTCAATGCGCGCACGCAGGGGCAAGAGGAGGTCACGACTCCGGTCGTGATCACGGCGTACGCCGACCGAAGCTTCACCTTTGTCACGAAGACACCGCCGGCGCCCGTGCTGCTCAAGAAGGCGGCCGGGATCAGCTCGGGGTCGGGTGAGCCCAATAAGTCCAAGGTCGGAAAGGTGAGCCGTAAGCAGATCCAAGAGATCGCCGAGACGAAGCTGCCCGACCTGAACACGAAAGACCTGAAAGCGGCGATGAAGTCGGTAGCGGGCACGGCCCGCTCGATGGGGCTCGACATCGAGTGACCTGTCGGGTCCGAGGCGCCGCGGCAGATCTCGACTTCGATTCTCCTGGGAGCTCGTGACCCGAGCGCTCGCACCAGGACCTTACAAGGGGACGTAAGATGGCCCGCAAGAGGGGTAAAAAGTATCTCAAAGCGCTGGAGCAGTACGATCCGAAGCAGCGCTATCCGCTGGAGGACGCCTGTGCGCTCCTTCCCAAGCTCAAGGTCGCCAAGTTCGACGAGAGCATCGACGCGGCCGTGCGCCTCGGGGTGAATCCCAAGCACGCCGACCAGATGGTGCGCGGCGCCGTGGTGCTCCCGCACGGTACCGGCAAATCAAAGCGGGTTCTCGTGCTCGCCAAGCCAGCGAAGGCGAGCGAGGCGCTCGACGCGGGCGCTGACTACGCCGGGGCTGACGAGTACATCGACAAGATCCGCGACGAGAGCTGGTTCGAGTTCGACTCGGTGGTCGCCACCCCCGACATGATGGGCCAGGTGGGTAAAATCGGCCGGATTCTCGGGCCGAGAGGGCTCATGCCCAACCCCAAGGTCGGAACGGTCACCATGGACGTGGCCAAGGCAGTGGGCGAACTGAAGGCCGGCCGCGTGGAGTTCCGCGTCGAGCGGGCTGGCGTCATCCACTCGCCCATCGGGAAGACCTCGTTCCCGACCGAGCACGTGGTGGAGAACTTGAACGCGCTGATCGATACGTTGGTCAAGCTCAAGCCGTCCACCGCCAAGGGGACGTATCTCCGCGGTATCGCGGTGGCCACGACCATGGGGCCGGGCGTCAAGATCGATCCCTCCAGCGCGCAGGTTTAGGAGCCGGCGCGAGCACGGAGACGAAGTACCAAGGTTCACCAGCGCGAACGACATCGCGATCTGCCGAAGAAGTAGGGGGCGCGCCGCGCCTTAATAAGCCTGCGGAGGTAGAGGGAGAGCGAACCGGGCGATATGGGCCCGCAATCCCTCTGCACCCTGGCAGGGGGATTGTCGCTTTCGGAGTAACGCACATGGCAATGCAAAGGGCGAAAAAGGAGCAGGTGGTCACGGAGATCAAGGAGGCGTTCTCGGACGTCACCAGCATCGTGCTCGCCGACTACCGAGGAATCGACGTGCCCACGGTCACGGCGATGCGCCAGGAGTTCAGAGACAGCGGGTGTGATTACCGCGTTCTGAAGAATACCCTGGTCAAACTCGCGATTCAGGACTCGTCGTTCGAGCCGATGTCTGCGCTGCTCAGCGGCCCCACGGCGCTGATGTGGTCGACGGAGTCGCCGGCGATGCCGGCCAAGCTCGCCGTCAAGTTCGCCAAGGAGCACAAGGCTTTCCAGATCAAGGGCGGCTTCTTCGAGGGCCAGGTCCTCGACGCCGCAGGCGTGGACCAGCTTGCGAAGATGCCGGGCAAGGAGGAACTGCAGGCCAAGTTCCTCATGACCATGCTCGCGGCTCCGCAGCGGATGGTCCGCACCCTGGCGGCCGCGCCCACCAACTTCCTCCATCTACTCCAGGCGCGCGAGCGCTCCCTCAAGAGCGAGGCCTAGAGCGACGACCGATTCAAACTGATCGGCGCTCTAGCGGCGCGCGGTGAAGTAGAGCAACCCGTAAACGCAACGAGGCGCATACGCGCAAGCACCGGCCAATACGAGGAAAACGATGGCAGACATCACGCAGGACCAGGTTATCGAATACCTTAGCGGGCTCACGGTCATGCAGCTCGTGGAGCTCACCAAGTCGCTCGAGGACAAGTGGGGTGTGGAGGCGGCGCCCGTCGCGGTCGCCGGCGCAGCTCCCGCCGCCGCGGACGGTGGCGGCGCGGCCCAGGAAGAGGAGCAGACCGAGTTCACCGTCGTGCTCAAGTCGGCCGGCTCCAACAAGATCCAGGCCATCAAAGCCGTGCGCGAGATCACGGGGCTTGGCCTCAAGGACGCCAAGGATATGGTGGAAAACGCCCCGCGAGACATCAAGGAGAACGTCTCCAAGGCGGACGCTGAAGAGCTGGCGAGCAAGCTCAAGGAGTCGGGCGCCGAGGTCGAGATCAAGTAGGTTGTCGCCTCGCCCCTCGCGCCGGCGCGCGAGCTACGCCGGTCCGCTGGCCTCGCGCATGCGGGTTACGCAAGGGAGGCGGCTTCGGCCGCTGCTCCCTGGTCACGTGTGCGCCTGGACTCGGCGGATGAGCGAGGCTCGCCTTGACGGCGATTCGCCGGGCGGCCTTCGTTCGCTCACGGGCGAACGAGGGGAGTGGGCTGGTCCGGAGAGCGCTGGCGCCGGGCGCGGGGTGCGCTACACTGGCGGGCCCGGGTGCGCTCGCCCGCCGGGCGCTCCTCCTCAGACCTCCGTGCTTACGGGATCTTGCGCGCGCCCGGGAGAATGTGCGAGAAGCACAGCGCGGGGTCGCTCGTGCGATGCAAGTGCATCCATTGGCTCAAAAAAACGAAGAAGCATGAACGCGGTGGTCAGCCCTTCGCGGGGGCCACCGTTTTGATCGTTTCGGTTCCAGCCGAAATCGGGCCTTCGTGGCTCTAGGGGATACTTCATGGCGTCGGAGATCCAGAATAACTTCCGCGTGCGCAAGAGCTTCAACAAGCTTGGCAAAGTCATTGACATACCGAATCTGATCGACATTCAGAAGCGCTCGTACGACACATTTCTGCAGATCGACATTCCGCCGGATCAGCGTGAGGACGTCGGCCTTCAGGGCGTCTTCAAGAGCGTCTTCCCGATCAAGGATTTCTCCGAGACGTCTTCGCTCGAGTTCGTCTCCTACAATCTGGAAAAGCCGAAGTACGACGTCGAGGAGTGCCGCGCCCGCGGGATGACCTACGCGGCGCCCATCAAGGTGATCATCCGCCTCGTGGTCTGGGACGTCAGCGAAGACTCCGGCATGCAGTCGATTCGCGACGTCAAGGAGCAGGAGGTGTACTTCGGTGAGATCCCGCTGATGACCGAGAGCGGGACGTTCATCATCAATGGCACCGAGCGCGTCATCGTCTCCCAGCTCCACCGCTCGCCCGGCGTGTTCTTCGATCACGATCGCGGCAAGACGCACTCCTCGGGCAAGCTGCTGTACAGCGCGAGGGTGATTCCCTACCGGGGATCGTGGCTTGATTTCGATTTCGACCACAAAGACATTTTGTACGTGCGAATCGACCGGCGGCGTAAGCTCCACGCCTCCGTGCTCCTTCGCGCGCTCGGCTACTCGACCGAGGATCTCCTCAACTACTACTACTCGACCGAGAAGATTTTCTTCGAGCCGGGGAAAAAGTTCGGCAAGTCGGTGAACTACGATCTTCTGATCGGGCAGCGGGCCACGCGCGACGTCAGGCACCCCGACAGCCGCGAGATCCTCGTCAAGAAGAACCGCAAGTTCACGAAGGCGGCGATCAGGAAGCTGCAGGAGTCCGAGATCGAGCGGCTCCCCGTCGATCCGGGCGAGCTCGTCGGCAAGGTGTCGGCGCGCGACGTGATCGACGAGACCACGGGCGAGGTGCTCCTTCAGTGCAACGAGGAGCTCACCGAAGCCAAGCTCGACGAGCTTCGCGATAGGGGCGTGTCGCACATCGAGGTCCTGTTCATCGACGGCTTGAACGTCGGACCGTACCTGCGCAACACGCTCATCGCCGATCGCCTGCAGGGCCCGGAAGAAGCCATCATGGAGATCTACCGGCGCCTTCGGCCGGGAGATCCGCCGACGCCGGAGACGGCGCAGACGCTGTTTCAAAACCTGTTTTTCAACCCCGAGCGCTACGACCTGTCGAAGGTCGGTCGTCTCAAGCTCAACTACAAGTTTCGCATCGACGAGTCGCTGGACACGCCGGTGCTCACGAATCGCGACATCCTCGAGACGGTTCGGTATCTCATCGAGCTCCGGAACGGCCGGGGGATGATCGACGACATCGATCACCTCGGCAACCGCCGCGTTCGCGCGGTGGGCGAGCTGATGGAGAACCAGTACCGGATCGGGCTCGTGCGGATGGAGCGGGCGATCAAGGAGCGCATGAGCATGTCTCAAGAGATCGAGACGCTCATGCCCCACGATCTCATCAACGCCAAGCCGGTGTCGGCGGTGGTGAAGGAGTACTTCGGGTCGTCGCAGCTCTCGCAGTTCATGGACCAGACGAACCCGCTGTCGGAGGTGACCCACAAGCGGCGGCTGTCCGCGCTCGGGCCAGGCGGGCTCACGCGTGAACGTGCGGGCTTCGAGGTGCGCGACGTCCACCCCACGCACTACGGCCGCATCTGCCCCATCGAGACGCCGGAGGGGCCGAACATCGGGCTCATCGCTTCGCTGTCCACGTACGCGAGCGTCAACGAATACGGCTTCATCGAGACGCCGTACCGCAGCGTCGAGGAGGCCGAGGTCTCCACCGACGTGAAGTTCCACTCGGCGCTGCAGGAGGAGGGGCAGACGATCGCGCAGGCGAACGCGGTCTTGGACGACGGCAACAAGCTCGCCGAAGACCTCGTGTCGTGCCGCAAGGGGTCGGACGTCATCATGACCCGGCCCGACGAGGTCTCGCTCATGGACGTCTCGCCGAACCAGCTCGTGTCGGTGGCGGCGTCGCTCGTGCCCTTCCTCGAGCACGACGACGCCAACCGGGCGCTGATGGGTTCGAACATGCAGCGTCAGGCGGTTCCGCTGGTGCGGACCTCGGCGCCGCTGGTCGGCACCGGGATCGAGAACATCGTGGCGCGCGACTCGGGCGTCACGTCGGTTGCCAAGCGCGACGGGATCGTCGAGTCGGTGGACGCGACCCGCATCGTCGTGAGGCCTTTCCAGAGCGAGGACGGCGATCCGGCCGGCGCCAAACCCGACATCTACAACCTGGTCAAGTTCCAGCGCTCGAACCAAAACACCTGCACGAACCAGAAGCCGATCGTGGGTAACGGCGACACGGTGCGCGCCGGCGACGTCATCGCGGACGGGCCGGCCACAGACACCGGCGAGCTCGCGCTGGGGCAGAACACGGTGGTCGCGTTCATGCCGTGGGGCGGATACAACTTCGAGGACTCGATCCTCTGCTCCGAGCGGCTCACCAAGCAGGACACGTTCACGTCGGTCCACATCGAGGAGTTCGAGTGCGTCGCGCGGGACACGAAGCTCGGCAAAGAGGAGATCACGCGCGACATCCCCAACGTGGGGGAGGAGGCGCTCAAGGACCTCGACGACGCCGGCATCGTGCGGATCGGCGCCGAGGTGAAGGCCGGCGACATCCTGGTCGGCAAGATCACCCCCAAGGGGGAGACGCAGCTGTCGCCGGAGGAAAAGCTCCTCCGCGCCATTTTCGGCGAGAAGGCAGGAGACGTGCGCGACAGCTCGCTGCGGGTGCCGCCGGGCGTGACGGGCGTCGTGATCAACGCGCGGGTGTTCGCGCGCAAGGGCACCGAGAAGGACGAGCGCGCCAAGGAGATCGAGGAGCAGGAAAAGGAGAAGCTCCTCATCAACCAGCGCGACGAGATCAAGATCGTCTCCCAGGCGTATTCCTCGCAGATGCGTCGGATTCTCACGGGCAAGACGACGGCGGCGCGGCTCGTGGACGACAAGGGGAAGGTCCTCATCGCCAAGGGCGAGACCGTCGATGCGGACGCGCTCGGCCGGGTCCCGGAGCGGTATTGGCAGGAGATTCAGGTCGCCGAGGGGGATGGCAAGGTCGAGCAGCAGCTCGAGCAGCTGGCCATGCGCCGCGATGACGACGTGCACGCCATCGAGGCTCAGTACAAGGACAAGATCTCCAAGCTCACCAAGGGCGACGAGCTGCCGCCCGGCGTGATCAAGCTCGTCAAGGTCTACGTGGCCATCAAGCGCAAGCTGGCCGTGGGCGACAAGATGGCGGGCCGTCACGGCAACAAGGGCGTGGTCTCGCGGCTGCTTCCCGAGGAGGACATGCCGTATCTCGAGGACGGGACCCCGGTGGATATCGTCCTCAACCCGCTCGGCGTGCCGTCGCGGATGAACGTGGGCCAGATTCTCGAGACACACCTCGGCTGGGCGGCCAAGGCGATCGGCGACCAGATCGATCAGTATCTGGAGACCGAGTGGTCGGCCGACGTCCTCCGGGACAAGCTCAAGAAGCTCTACCCGGACAACGAGGCGTTCATCGATCGCCTCGACGAAGAGGACGTGGGTAGGTTCGCGGCCAAGCTCCGCAAGGGCGTGCACTTCGCCACGCCGGTGTTCGACGGGGCGGAGGAGCACGAGATCAAGGGGGCGCTGAGCATGGCGGGCCTCCCGCAGACCGGACAGGCGACCCTGTACGACGGCAAGACCGGAGACCGCTTCGACCACGACGTCACGGTCGGGATCATGTACATGCTGAAGCTCCACCACCTGGTGGACGACAAGATCCACGCCCGGAGCATCGGCCCGTACTCGCTGGTGACGCAGCAGCCGCTAGGCGGCAAGGCGCAGTTCGGCGGCCAGCGGCTCGGAGAGATGGAGGTCTGGGCGATGGAGGCCTACGGCGCGGCGTACGCGCTCCAGGAGTTCTTGACGGTCAAGTCCGACGACGTCTTGGGCCGCACCCGCATGTACGAGGCGATCGTCAAGGGCGATCAGGTGCTCGAGGCGGGGCTCCCCGAGTCGTTCAACGTCCTGCTCAAGGAGCTGCAGTCGCTCTGCTTGAATGTGGAGCTCATCGAGGACCCGACAGCGCCGCGGAAACAGGAGTCGGCGCCGCCGGTCCCCGCGGGGCTCGCCGCACTGGCGCGCGAGGTGGCCGAGAAGGTGGGTGGCTCGTAGCCGCCGGCCCTCGTCTCACCTCGTCGAAGTGGATCGTTCAATTTGTGTAAGGAGCCGTCGTGAAGGATATCTTCAACTTCTTTGAGAAGCCGCGGGATCCACGCTCGTTCAGCGCCATTCGGATCATGCTGGCCTCCCCTGACAAGATCCGGGAGTGGTCCCACGGAGAGGTCAAAAAGCCCGAGACGATCAACTACCGGACGTTCAAGCCCGAGCGCGACGGCTTGTTCTGCGCGAAGATTTTCGGGCCCGTCAAAGACTACGAGTGCAACTGCGGGAAGTACAAGCGCATGAAGCACCGCGGCGTCGTGTGCGAAAAGTGCGGCGTCGAGGTGATTCAGTCGAAGGTGCGGCGCGAGCGGATGGGGCACATCACGCTCGCCACGCCGGTGGCGCACATCTGGTTTTTGAAGTCGCTGCCCAGCCGGATCGGTAACCTCCTCGACATCCCGCTCAAGGAGCTCGAGAAGGTCCTTTACTGCGAGTCGTACATCGTCACCGATCCCAAGGAATCGGGACTCGCCAAAGGGGAGCTCGTCAACGAGGAGCGCTACGGCAAGCTCATCGACGAGCTCGGGTTCGGCGCGTTCGAGGCGGGCATGGGGGCCGACGCGATCCTCGGGATGCTGAACGAGATGGACGTCGGCGAGCTCGCCGAGCAGCTCCGCAGCGAGATGAAGGAGGTGACCTCCGAGGCCAAGCGGAAGAAGATTTCCAAGCGGCTCAAGGTCATCGAAGCGTTCCGGGAGTCGGGCAACAAGCCCGAGTGGATGATGCTGGACGTGGTCCCGGTGATCCCGCCGGATCTGCGGCCACTCGTGCCGCTCGACGGCGGCCGGTTCGCGACCTCGGATCTCAACGATCTCTACCGGCGCGTGATCAACCGGAACAACCGGCTCAGGCGCCTTCAGGAGCTGAACGCTCCCGAGATCATCATCCGCAACGAAAAGCGGATGCTCCAGGAATCGGTCGACGCGCTGTTCGACAACGGCCGCCGCGGCAAGACGATCACCGGGCCGAACAAGCGCCCGCTCAAGTCGCTGTCGGACATGCTCAAGGGCAAGCAGGGGCGGTTTCGCCAGAACCTGCTCGGTAAGCGCGTGGACTACTCCGGGCGCTCGGTGATCGTGATCGGGCCGGAGCTTCGGCTCCACCAGTGCGGTTTGCCCAAGAAGATGGCGCTCGAGCTGTTTACGCCGTTCATCTACAACAAGCTCGAGGAGCGGGGGCTCGTCACCACTATCAAGAGCGCCAAGAAGCTCGTGGAGAAAGAGCGCCCGGAGGTCTGGGACATCCTCGAGGAGGTGATCAAGGAGCACCCGGTGCTCCTAAACCGCGCACCGACGCTCCACCGGCTCGGCATTCAGGCGTTCGAGCCGGTGCTCACCGAGGGCAAGGCGATCCAGCTTCACCCGCTCGTGTGCGCGGCGTTCAACGCCGACTTCGACGGCGACCAGATGGCCGTGCACGTGCCGCTGTCGGTCGAGGCGCAGATGGAGTCGCGCGTGCTCATGATGAGCACGAACAACATCCTGTCGCCGGCGAGCGGGAAGCCGATCATCGTGCCCACGCAGGACATCGTGCTCGGCCTGTATCACATGACGCGCGAGCGCCCGTTCGCCAAAGGAGCTTATCGGCGCGGCGACGGGGAATCGCCGAGCCGGGGCGTGTACTCGTCGGTGCACGAAGTCCGCATGGCCTACGACCACAATGAGGTCGACATCCAGGCCAAGATCTTGCTGCGGCGCGTGACCGGCGAGCAGGTGGAGACCACCGTGGGCCGCGCCCTGCTCTACGAGATCTGCCCGCAGGAGATCTCGTTCTCCTCGGTCAACAAGGTGATGGGGAAGAAGGAACTCGCGGATCTCATCGACGTCGTGTACCGGAACTGCGGGCAGAAAGCCACGGTGCTCCTCGCCGACGCCCTCCGGACGATGGGCTACAGCTACGCCACCAAGGCCGGAATCTCGATCTGCATCGACGACATGCGGATCCCGGAGCAGAAGACGGTGCTCATCGATCAGGCGAAGAAGGAGGTCGCCGAGATCGAGGATCAGTACGTCGAGGGCCTTATCACCGACGGCGAGCGGTACAACAAGGTGGTCGACATCTGGGCGCAGGTGGCCGAGTCGATCGCCAAGGAGATGATGGTCGAGATCGGATCGGATGAGTTCACCGATCCCGACACCGGGGAGAAGATCACGGCGCCATCGTTCAACTCGATTTACATCATGGCCGACTCCGGCGCCCGCGGGAGCGCCCAGCAGATGCGGCAGCTCGCCGGAATGCGCGGCCTGATGGCCAAGCCCTCGGGCGAGATCATCGAGACGCCGATCACGACGAACTTCCGAGAGGGCTTGTCGGTCCTTCAATACTTCATCTCCACGCACGGCGCTCGCAAGGGGCTTGCCGACACGGCGCTCAAGACCGCGAACTCGGGTTACCTCACCCGCCGGCTCGTGGATGTCGCCCAGGACACGGTGATTTCCGAGTACGACTGCGGAACCATCGAGGGTGTGGAGGCGATGGCGCTCGTGGAGGGCGGCGAGATCATCGAGTCGCTCTCCGATCGCATCCTCGGCCGCGTTACGCTCGAAGAGGTGGTCGACCCCTACACCGGCGACGTGCTCGTCGCCGAGGGGGATGAGATCACCGAGGAGATGGCCAACACCATCGAGCGTATCGGAATCGACCGCGTGCACATCCGGTCGGTGCTGTCGTGCAATACTCGGCGGGGAATCTGCTCGCTCTGCTACGGTCGCGATCTCGCGCGCGGCTACCTCGTGAACATTGGGGAGGCCGTCGGGGTGATCTCGGCCCAGTCGATCGGTGAGCCGGGTACGCAGCTCACGATGCGGACGTTCCACATCGGCGGCGTCGGCCAGGTCCGCCACGAGGCGTCGTCGCTCGAGGCGCGCGGCGACGGCGTGGTGAAGTTCGAATCCGCCGAGCTGGTGCCCAAGGAGGGCTACCAGGTGGTGATGAACCGCCAGGGCGAGATGGTCATCGCCGATGATCTCGGCCGCGAGCGCGAGCGTTACGGTCTGCAGTACGGGGCCAAGGTGTTGGTGAAGGATGGCGATCGCGTCAAGACCGGGCAGCTATTGTCCGAGTGGGATCCGTTCTCCGTGCCGATCCTCACCGAGGTGAGCGGCTACGTGCAGTACGGCGACATCATCGAGGCGGTCACGATGCAGGAGCAGCTCGACGACGTGACCGGGCTGTCCCGTAAAGTCATCATCGAGTCGAAGGACCCGGAGGCCAAGCCGCGCCTCAGCATCTTGGACGAGGAAGGCAACTCGCAGTACGTGCAGGACAGCGGGCACGAGGCTCGTTACTATCTCCCGGTCAACGCCAACATCTACGTCAATGACGGCGATTACGTCGAAGCCGGCGACGTGCTCACCAAAATCTCGCGCGAGACCACCAAGACCAAGGACATCACGGGCGGTCTGCCGCGGGTGGCGGAGCTCTTCGAGGCGAGAAAGCCCAAGGACCACGCCATCATCTCGGAGATCGACGGGACGGTGGCGTTCGGCAAGGACACCAAGGGCAAGCGGAAGGTCATCGTCCGGCCGGACGCGGGCGAGCCGCGCGAGTACCTCATCGCCAAAGGGAAACACCTCGCGGTCCGCGAGGGCGACCGGGTGCGCGCGGGCGAGGCGCTCATGGACGGGGCAGCCAACCCCCACGACATCCTCAAGGTGCTCGGCGAGAAGGCCTTGGCGAACTACCTGGTCGACGAGATCCAAGAGGTCTATCGGCTGCAGGGCGTCAAGATCAACGACAAGCACATCGAGGTCGTGGTCCGGCAGATGCTTCGCCGCATCTCGGTCAAGGAGGTCGGCGACACGAACTTCCTGGTCGATGAGCAGGTCGAAAAGCACATCTTCGACGAGGAAAACGAGCGGGTGCTCGCGGCGGGCGGAAGGCCGGCCACGGGTGAGCCGCTCCTTCTCGGGATCACGAAGGCATCGCTTTCGACCGAGTCGTTCATCTCGGCCTCCTCGTTCCAAGAGACGACGAAGGTGCTCACCGAGGCGGCGGTCAGCGGCCGCGTGGACTACCTGCGGGGCCTCAAGGAAAACGTGATCATGGGGCGCCTCATCCCGGCGGGGACGGGCCTCGGCGCCTACAAGCGGCTCAACGTCGAGGTCGATTCGGCCGG
This sequence comes from Nannocystineae bacterium, assembly GCA_007133195.1. Taxonomy (GTDB): domain Bacteria; phylum Myxococcota_A; class Polyangia; order Haliangiales; family Haliangiaceae; genus SLNH01. Next base: position 12,951 of record SLNH01000249.1, read on the forward strand.
CGAGGTGGACCTTCGTCCAGAGCCGGCGGCCGCCGCCGGGGACGGCCAGGCGGCCGAGGGGGCGGAGCCCGGATCGGCGGTGAACTCGCCGTCGCCGGCGCAAGAGGGACCGTCGCCCGTGGGCTGACTGTCTCGTTTCGATAACGATTGATCTTGCCGGGGTGGGGCGGCCGCGAGCCGCCTGCCCCGGCGATTTTCGTTTCGGGCCCAGCTAGCCGGCGGCCGGGCGAGGCGGGGACCGCAGCGACGACGTTCTTCTTGTCGCGCATCCTAGACTGCGGCCTGTGCCCGATCGAGTAGGCCTCTAGAGCGCCGAACCATCCGTCGCCTCGCGACTCCTCTCGATCGTCGTCTTTCAGTGGTTGACGACTTCCGCCGTGAACCCCTGGGTGCGCTCGGCAGGAGTGACGAACCGTCCTGCGCCCGCCCCTGGCAGGGGCGAGGGCGGGCACAGGCCGGTTCCTACCCATCCGTAGCCTCGCGACTCCTCTCGATTGTCGTCTTTTAGTGGTTCACGACTTTCGCCGTGAACCACTAGGCGGGACCGCAGTAGCCGCCGTCGCAGGCCCCGGCGGTCCCGCAGTCGGCGGCGTCCTCGCACCGCTTGGGCGCGCAGTAGCCGCCTGGCGCGGGCTCCTCGTTTACGGAAAACGACGGGTCGCCGTCCTGATCGGGATCCTCGCAAGCGAGCCACGGATCGTCATCGCAAGGGGCCGCGTCACCGTCGCAGCGATGGACACAGCGCGCGCCGAGGTCACTGTCTTGAAACGTCGCGCAGGCGGCGCCCGCGGGACACTCGATGTCCTCGCACGACGCCGAGCACATCCCGCGCGCTCCCTCATCGAGGCAGGTCCCGCTGGCGCACGCGCCGTCGTCGGCGGCGCCGCCGCCATCCCGGCACGACCCGCCGATCGGCGCTAGCGGCCCTTTGGCGAAGCACCCGCGTATCCACCCGTCCGCCTCGGTTCCGCTCACGTCGGCGCCATCGCCGGCGGGGAACGCGAGGCACGCCTCACCGGCCGAGCAATCTCCGGGACCCTCGCATTCCGGCAAGCACAGGGTCGCCTGCCACGGCTCCGGATCGTCGGGCTGTCCTGCCGCGAGATCGGCGCACACGCCTTCGTCGCACCCGTCGCCGTCGCCGCACGGTTCGGTGCACAGGCCGCGGTCGAGCGGCGGCGCGCACCCGTCATCGCTGCACAGGCAAAGCTCGGCCCCGCACTGCGCGGCCATTTCACAGGCCGCCCCGAGCGGCGCCGGGGTGACGCCTACCGCGTCTTGAATTTCGGCCTGCGCGGTGCCCCCCGGGCCGGCGACCGTCAGCGAGATGTCGTAGCGGCCGGGGTGCGCGAACGTGTGCTTTGGGCCGGCGGCTTGCGATTCTTCGCCGTCGCCGAAGCTCCACCGGTAGACGTCGATGGATGCCGGGGTGAGCGCGACGAAGTGAAGGGAAAGCGGCGCGGTCCCGCGGCACCAGGGCTCCTCGCCGTCCCGCGGCCCGCGCTCCTCGCAGCCCGCGATGGCGAAATCGACCCAGGATAGCGGCACGTCGTCGCCGCCCGGAGGCGCGTCGGGGGCGGGGGCGGCGGCGTCGATCACCGGCGCCGACGCGTCGGGGGCCGCCAGTCCGGAATCGTCCGGGCCACAGGCGCCCAACAGGGCGCACACGCCCGCGAGGGCAGGGGCCGCGACCGCGAGACACTGAGCGCGCATCGCCCGGAGCATAGCACCGGCGCCGATGGCGAAGATGTAGCAGCCGTCGCGATAGCGCCACCCCCCGCGGCGAACGGCGGTTCGATAAACCGGTCACCGCACTCGGCGTCCCGCGCGCCCGCGCGCAGCCAGGCTTTGTGCGAGAGCCTTCAGGGCGCACGGCCGACTCTATCGATCTCCCGTTCGTTTGCCCACGCCGATTGAGGGAGGCGGCCGCGGCCGCTATAACGCGGCCATGGCCCCCGACCACAGCGCCGGTCGAGATGTCCCGCTCGTCTTGGCGTCGGCTTCACCGAGGCGACGGGACCTGCTCGTTCGGGTCGGGATCCCGCTCGAGGTCAGGCCGGCCGATGTGGACGAGATGGTCCGGGCCGGCGAGTCGCCGCTCGATTGCGCCGCCCGGCTCGCAGCGGACAAGGCAAGGGCGATCGCGCGCGCGGTCCCCGGGGCGCTCGTGCTCGGCGCGGACACGGTGGTGGAGCTGGGCGGGGAGGCCCTCGGCAAGCCGGCCGGTGCCGCCGAGGCTCGGGCGATGCTCGCCGCGCTCGCCGGCACCTCGCACGCGGTGACCACCGCGCTTTCGCTCGTGGGGCCGCGGGCCACGCAAACCGAGGTGGTGACGTCCGACGTGCGAATGCGGCGCATCGGCGAAGCAGAGCTCGAGGATTACGTGGCGGCCGGCGAATGGCGCGATAAGGCCGGTGCGTACGCCATTCAGGGGATGGCCGCGGCGTTTGTCACCGAGGTGCGCGGATCGGTCACGAACGTGGTCGGGCTCCCGCTCGCGGAGACCCTGGCCCTGCTCGCGCGCGCCGGGGGGCCGGGCCCGCGCTACCAGCAGGGGGTGCCGGCGTGACCGAGCGGGCCGAAGCGATCGCGGACCGGGTTTGCGAGCTGCGCGCGCGGATCGCCGAGGCGGCCGCGCGGGCGGGGCGCGATCCCGACGATGTGGGCGTCGTCGCCGTGACGAAAAAGCAGCCGCCCGACGTCGTGGCCGCCGCCCGCGAGGCCGGGCTGGTTCACGTCGGCGAAAACTACGTGCAGGAGCTTTTGCAAAAGCGCGACGCGCTGGGTGATCCGTCCGATCTGCGCTGGCACTTCGTGGGCAAGCTCCAGCGGAACAAAGCCAAGTTTTTGGCTGGCGGCGTCGAGCTCGTGCACGCCCTGGACAGCGAGAGCGCCGCGCGAGCGCTCTCGACGCGGGCCGCCGCCGCCGGGCTCGTGCAGCCCGTCCTCGCCGCCGTCAACGTGGGCGGGGAAGCGCAAAAGAGCGGCGTGTCGCCGAGCGCGCTGTCGGACTTCCTCTCGGTGCTCGGTGAGCTGCCCGGCGTGCGCTGCGACGGGCTCATGACCATGCCGCCGCAAGGTGACGACGCGGAGGCGAGCCGGCGCTACTTTCGGGCGCTGCGGGAGCTGCGCGATCGCCACCAGCGCCCGGATCGGCCGCTCACGCAGCTTTCGATGGGGACCACCGGTGACTTCGAGGTCGCCGTGGAAGAGGGCGCCACCTGGGTTCGCGTGGGCACCGCGGTTTTGGGGGAGCGGCCGTGACGCGGCTCTCGGTGTTCTGCAAGCGCGCGAAATTGCCGCGGTTTCCTTGAAAGTGAAGCCGGGGCGTGTTACGCGGGCTGCTCTGCGGCGACGGGCCATCGAAAGCAGCCCCGCGCGGGCGGCGTTCAGGCCGATCGCCGCTTTACGCCATTTGGCAAAGGGCACCGTAGTCTAGATCGCTCGAGTATTCGCTGGAGTTTCGAGGGCGGAGACAAGCGCATGGCAGGTCACAGCAAGTGGGCCAATATCAAGCGGCGAAAGGCCGCCGTCGACGCCAAGAAGTCGAAAGTCACCACCAAGGTGTTGCGGGAAGTGCAGGTGGCGGCGCGGCTCGGCGGGGGCGATCCCGACGGCAATCCGCGGCTGCGACTCGCCGTCGACAAGGCGCGCAGCAATAACGTGCCCAAGGACGTGATCCAGCGATCCATCGATAAGGGCACCGGCGGCGCGGGAGGATCGGACTGGGAGGACGTCGTCTACGAGGGGTACGCGCCGGGCGGCGTCGCCGTGGTCGTGGAGTGTATGACCGACAACCGCAACCGGACGATCGGCGAGGTGAGGAACACGTTCGAAAAGCACGGCGGAAAGGTGGGTACGCCCGGCTCGGTGTCGTGGATGTTCCAAAAGCGGGGCGTCATCAACGTGCTCAAGGAGTCGGCGAACGAGGATCGGCTCATGGAACTCGCGCTCGAGGCCGGCGGGGATGACGTCCGCGACGACGGTGAGGTGTGGACCGTGGAGACCGATCCCGGCGACTACATGGCGGTGAAAGACGCCCTCGAGGGCGCCGGCGTCGCCATCGCCCACGCCGAAGTAGACAACGTGCCGGAGACGCGCGTCGAAGTCGGCGAGGACGGGGCGGAGGGCATCCTCAAGCTCATCGGCCGGCTCGAGGATCTGGACGACGTGCAAAACGTCTATTCGAACTACGACATCGCCGACGATCTCCTCGAGCGCTACGGCTGAGTAGCTCGCCGTCGCCGCGGCAGTCCGTGGCGCGGGGGCGGCCCCGCGCCCGAGGCGGGTGGTAGGCTCTGCGTATGCTCGACCGTCCGCTACTCATCTACCTGGCGGGGGCGCCGCCCGATGAGGTCGCGCGCCGGCACGGCGACTTCGCGCGGTGGTTCCGCGAGCTCGCGTCGTCGCGCCCCGTGGCGGTGTCTGTGGTCGACGGGGTCTCAGGCCAGCGGCCGCCGGCGCCGCGCGATGTCGCCGGCATCGTGATCACCGGGTCGCCGGCGTCCCTCACCGCCCCCGAGCCGTGGATGGAGGAGGCCATCGCGCTGGTTCGGGCAGGCGCCGAGGCGGGTACGCCCGTGCTCGGGGTGTGCTTCGGCCACCAAGTGATTGCCGCGGCGTTCGGTGCGGAGGTCGTGGCGAACCCGGCGGGCTGGGAGATGGGGACGGGGGAGGTGGAGCTCACGGAGTCGGGAGTGGCCGATCCGCTGTTTCGCGGTTTTCCGCCGCGATTTGCCGTCAACTTCAGTCACCGAGACGCGGCGGACCCGGCGACCGTGAGCTCGAAAAATGGCCTTTCGATCCTCGCCCGCAACGAGCGCGCCGAGGTGCAGGCGCTCGCCGCCGGCGACGCCGTGCGCGGCGTGCAGTTTCACCCCGAGTTTTCCGGCGCGATCACGAGCGCGTGCGTGACCGCCTACCGCGACGCGCTTCGCGCGGACGCCGAGGCGCGCGGAGCGCCGGGCGATGCCCCGGAGCGGCTGGCCGAGCGCGCGCGCGATTGTCCGGACGGGCAAGGCGTGTTCGAGAGGTTTCTCGACGCCTTCGTCTTGCGAAGCTGAGCAGATGGCTTGTGCCGCGGCGCAGGTGGCCTGCGTCACCTTTCGGCGTGGTAGAGCCAGATCGCGCTGTTTTCGCCGGGGCGGAACGTGCTGTGGGCGATCGCGATTCGGCCGGACGAGGCGGCGAGCTTGCGCATGAGGAGGCCCTGCTGGCTGCCGTTTAGCCCGAGCTCTGCGTCGTCGGAGCTCGGGACGACCTGCGGATCGCCGAAATCCTGGCCACCCTGCGCGACGGCGAAGCCGAGGCCGCGCGGCCGCCCCTGGGGGCTCGGGTACAGCTCCCACGAGGCGTAAAGGCGGTCGTCGTCGTCGACTTCGAGGTTGGGGAAGTGGAGGCTGCCGTGCTCCTCGACTTGATCTCCGGTGATCGAGCTCGCGTCCTCGAAGGCTCGCTCCCCGGCGTTTCGCCGGGTGTAAAACACGTCGTAGTCGCGAAACATGCCGCGCTCACTCTCGGCGAACACGAGGTGGAGCGTTCCGTCTTTGGTGGTCGCGATCTCGGGGGCGTCGGCGTGGCCCGATCCCGCCGCAACCGTCACGGGATCGCCGAACGAGGCGCCGGCATCCGTGGACGTCGCCAGCTGGATGTTCGCGCTCGGATCCTCGCCGACCGCGTACGCGAGGTAGATCATCTCGCCGTCCGGCGCCGCGGCGAGCGACGGGCCCCGCGCCGGCGGCTCACCGCCTGCGTCTCCGCCTGCGAGGGCGATGGGCTCGTCGAAACTCGCGCCGCGATCGCCGGAGCGCGCGAGCCACAGCCTGCCCTCGTACTCGGTCCACGCGGCGTATAGCGTCTCTCCGCCGCCGGGGCGCAGTAGATCGAAGCTGCCGTTATTCCACCTATCGCGGGTGAGCCTGCCCTTGCCCGCGCCGGCGCGGCTTTGCGACAGGTTCGCTGGCTCCTCGAAGCTCTCGCCGCCGTCCAGTGACCGCGAAAAGAAGATCTCGCCGCCGTGCGAGCCGCCGGAAAAGACGATCTCCTGCCACAAGATGAACACCTCCTCGGCCCCGCCGGCGCCTAGCTCGATCCGCGGCAGCCACGAAAACACATCAGAGCTGCGCGAGATGTTCTTGGGCTCGTCGAACCGGGCGTCACCATTCGGTTCGAAGACTTGAAGAAGCACGTCCTGTTTCACGTGATCGGCCCACGCGACCGCGATCACGCCCTCGTCGTTTATCGCCACCGTGCCATCGTCCACGAACCGCCAATCCGACTCGTTCATCCGCCACGGTCCGCGATGACCGTCGCCCGAGGCGACCCGGATGGGATCCTCCCAGTCGGGGGAGGGCGCCTGGGTCTCGGCCGCCCCCTGGCTCTGGCCCTGCCGCTGACAGGCCGCGGCGATGAGCGCGCACGCCACGCCGACCGCTGCGAGCGCGCTCCATGTCCTCGCTGGTAAAGGTTGCCCGCACGTCATCCCGACTGGGTGTAGATGACGATGGCGGCCTTGGCAACGAGCCACTGTCGCGCGGCGCCCAACCCAGACCTTCGGCTCGGCCGGTCGGCGTCGGCGCGGGCGCGCCTGGCGGCTTTTTTCAGCGCTCGGGGGACTCGGTGTCGGCGGCGAACTCGGGGTCAGCGGCGTGCTCGGGGTCGGCGGCGGACCTGGGGGGACCGGCGGGCTCGGTGTCGGCGGCGGGCGTGCGGCTTGCGGCGAGCGCGGGCTCGCCTGGGGCTTGGCGGCGGGCGAGGCCGAGCGCCTGGGCGTGAAAGCGCTTGGCCTGCTCGAGCCAGCGCAGGCGGTCTCGGTAGCTCAGGCGTCGCCAAGCGCGCCGCTGCTCCTCGGCGTGGCGGTGCCAGGCGGGTTTGCGATCAATCATCGGATTCCTCCTTTAAGATCGCCTCGAGGGCCTCGATGTCTTCGAGGTCGCGGGGCCGGCTCGCCGCGCGCTTGAGCGACAGGAGGTCCTCGATGGCAGCCACCATGATGTTGGAATGCCCCAGGTCGACGGGAACGGCCCGCGCGTAGGCGGCCTCGAAGGGCACTGGCTCCTCGACGAACAGATCGACCTCGGTCGCGGGAAACTGCTCGCTCCACATCGAAAACACAGTGAGCCCCTTGCCTTGGATCCACGCGCGGCGCGCATCCGGATCGGCAAAAGTCTCGGCGGCGACGGGAGCGCGCGGCTGAAAGCCCAGCGACGAGAGCGCGCGGACGGCGGCGAGCGCATTATCCGGAGTAAGTTCCACGATCAGGTCGAGATCGGCGGTGAACCTGGGATAGCCGTGGAGCACGACGGCCACGCCCCCGACGACGAGGTAGCGCACGCGCGCGGCGCCGAGTGCCGAAAAGATGCGCTGGAGATCGCCGTCGGCCACGCCTCGATCACCTTACCAGAGCCGCCGCTCGCCCGATGATGCGCGGGCCCAGCCCCCACGCTGCGCCGCGCCGGCCCCCGGCGGTCATACCGGCGGGGTAGGATGTGCGCCATGCGGGTCCTCGGGGTCGATCCCGGCAGCCGGGTGTGCGGCTACGGCGTCTTGGACGCGGTCGGCGCGCGCCGCATCCGCTACGTGGAGTGCGGCGTGCTCACGGCGTCGCGGCGCGATCCGATGGAGCACAGGCTCGGCGAGATCGCCCGCTATCTCACCGACGTCATCACGGAGCTAAGGCCGGCGGTGATCGCCGTGGAGGATGTCTTTACGTCGGTGAACTCGCGCTCGGCGCTCGCGCTCGCCCACGCGCGCGGGGCGGCCTTGGCCGCCGCGGGCATGGCGGGGCTGCCCGTGACGGCCTACCCTCCGTCTGTCGTGAAAAAGGCAGTCACCGGGCGCGGGCGAGCGTCCAAAGAGCAGGTCGCGCGCATGGTGCAAACCCTCGCCGAGCTCCGGAAGCCGCCGCAGAGCGACGCCGCCGACGCGCTCGCGGTGGCCATCGCGCACGTCTATCGCGCCGCGCAGCCCGAGGGGGTCTCGATCGTCCGGGAGGCAGCCAGATGATCGGCCGGCTTCGCGGAACGCTCGCGGAGCAAGGCGGCGACCACGTGATCGTCGATTGCGGCGGCGTGGGCTACGAGGCCATGATTTCGGCCCATACCCTCGCCTCGCTGCCGGCGACGGGGGCCGAGGTCACGCTGCGCATCTACACGCACGCGCAGGAGAACAAGATCGCGCTTTTCGGGTTCGGGTCGGCGGAGGAGCAGGCGCTGTTCAATCTTCTGATCTCGGTGAGCAGCGTGGGCCCCGCGTCGGCGATGGGGATCTTGTCGGGAGGCCGAGACCCCAATCAGATCGCGCAGCTTTTGGCCAACGCGGACACGAAGGCGCTCACCGCGATCAAGGGCGTCGGCAAAAAGACGGCCGAGCGGCTCTGCGTCGAGCTCAGAGAGCGGTGCGAGCTCCTCGTCGCCGGGTGGGGGGCGCGGGGGGGCGCGGCCCCTGCGGAATCCTCCGCGGCGCCCGCTCGCGCGGCCATACCCCAGGCCGGTCGCCCTCCCGTCGCCAACGAAGTGGGAGCGGCGCTCGTTCAGATGGGCTGGAAGGCGAGCGAGGTGGAGGCGGCGCTGGCGGACCTCGAGATCGACGAGGGCGCCACCCTCGAGGGCCTTTTGCGAAAGGCGCTTCAGTCGATGCCGAGATAACCTTTGCCTACGCCGCGAAACGGGCGATATGTCGGGCAAGCGATAGGAGACGATGGCGCGCAAAAAGCACGAGGATCAGGCCGAGGCGGCCGGCGCCGAGCGCGCGCCCGAGGTGGCCTCCGAGGAGCGGGGCAGCTCCGAGCGCGCATATCAGTCGGCGCTCAGGCCCGCGACGTTCGGCGATTACGTCGGGCAAAAGGAGGTGATCGAAAACCTCCGCATCTCCGTTGCGGCGGCGCGCCAGCAGGGCTGGCCCCTCGATCACTTCCTGTTCGCGGGGCCGCCGGGCCTGGGCAAGACCACGCTCGCCCACGTGATCGCGGCGGAGCTCGGCGCCAAGCTCCACATGACGAGCGGCCCGGCGATCGACCACAAGGGCATGCTGGCGAGTCTGCTTACGGGGCTGGGCGAGCGCGACGTCCTGTTCATCGACGAGATCCACAGGCTCCATCCCGTGGTGGAGGAAAACCTGTACCCGGCCATGGAGGACTTTCGCTTCGATCTATTCATCGGCGACGGGCCGCACGCCAAGGCGGTGACCATGCAGCTGCCGCCGTTTACCCTGCTCGGCGCCACCACGCGCATGGGCCTTCTCAGCGCGCCGCTCCTCGAGCGATTCGGGTTCCACTGGCAGCTCCGCTACTACGAGCTCGACGACATGACGCATATCGTCACGCGGTCGGCGCGCCTGCTCGAGCTCGCCATCGACGCAGACGGCGCGCGCGAGGTCGCCCGGCGCGCGCGGGGCACGCCGCGCATCGCGAACCGGCTCTTGCGCCGCGTGCGCGACTTCGCCGCGATCGAGGGCGACGGTTCGATCGAGCGCGGCATCGCCGCGCACGCCCTGGACCAGCTCCGGGTAGACGACCAGGGCCTAGATGCCCTCGATCGAGCTTACCTCACGGTGGTCGTCGATCGGTTCGACGGCGGACCCGTGGGCATCGACGCCATCGCCGCGTCACTGAGCGAGGACCGCGGGACGCTCGAGGACGTGGTGGAGCCGTTTTTGCTCCAGGCCGGGTTCGTCGCCCGCACCCCCCGCGGACGGATCGCCACGATGGCGGCGTTTCACCACCTGGGTCGGGCGGCGCCGGACAAGACGCCGAGCGGCGGCGGCACCCAGGGCCGGCTTTTCTGACGCCCTCGTGGGCCCGCGTGCCCCCGCGCGGCGCCCGCGCCCGCGCGCGGTCAAGCCGGCTCGAGAACCGCGGCGAGGTCGATGTGACCGTCGAAGACGTGGTGGGCCGGGCCGCGCATGCGCACGTTCGCGTACTGCGGATCGATCGCGATGTGCAGCGTGCCTCCCGCCTGGTGTACGGCGATTTCGGCGCCGGGCTCGGCCACGCCGGTGAGGCACGCGGCGACGGCGGCGGCGCACGCGCCCGTGCCGCACGCTGGGGTTAGCCCCACGCCGCGCTCCCACACAACGAGCTCGAGCTCGGCTTTGCCGAGCGCGCGGGCGAACCCGGCGTTCGTGCGCTTGGGGAACCGAGAGTGCGTCTCCACGAGGCGTCCGAGCGCCTCGGCTTCGCGGCGGAGCTCGTCGCCGCCCACGTTCCAAAACGACACGGCATGCGGATTCCCGGTCGCCACGGCCGTGATGGCGAGCTCTCGTCCGCCGGCCTCGAGCACCGCGCCCACGCAGCGCTGGTGCTCCGGGCCCTCCATGGGAATCTCCGGGTGCAATAGCCCCGGCGGCCCGAGCTCGATGGCCACCGCGCCCGTGCCGTCACCGGCGCGCGGCGCGTGACAGGTGAGCGGGCCGGCGCCGGTCTCGATGCGGAGCGTCTCTTTCGGCTCGACCGTGTCCGCCAGGTAGGCCACCACGCAGCGGAGCCCATTGCCGCACATCTCCGCCTCGCTGCCGTCGGCGTTGAGCGTGCGCATCCGTGCGTCGGCATCGCCGCTCGCCGGCGGCAGGATCAACAGGACGCCGTCGGCGCCGACGCCGAGCCGGCGATCACAGAGCGCTTGCACCACGTGGGGCGCTTGCGGCGACGGGATCGGCTCGCCCCCCTCGCGGAGATCGACCACGACGAAGTCGTTACCGAGCGCCTGGAACTTCGAAAACCGCACTATTCCCCACGGTAACGCGCCCGCACCTCCGGTGAAACGCCACAGCCGCCGATTCGAAACGGGGCCCGCCCGGGACTAGGAGTCCTCGGGGGCGTCTTCGTCGGAGTCGGGTGCTTCGGAGCCGGGCTCCTCGGCCGATGGCTCGTCGGGCTGCCCGCCGTCGTCGTCAGCGGGGTCAGCGGGGTCAGCGGGGTCAGCGGGGGCGGCCTGATCCGCCGCGTCATCATCCGCCGGAACGCCGCCCTGGACATCGCCTTGGGCGCCGCTCTCGCCGTCGCCTTGGCCGGTGTCGCCCGGGCCGGTGTCGCCCTGGCCGTCGTCATCCCCGGGGCCTGCCTGTTCTGGATCCTGCGGGACCTCACTGGGTGGGTCTTCACCGGGCGGGTCTTGGAGCAGGTCGTCCATGTCTTCCCCGGGATCGGTGATCGGGGCATCCTCACCGAAGGCCTCCGGATCCAAGCCTTCGAGGTCGAGGTCTTCGATCGCGCCCGGTTCCATCGTCTCGAGGTCGACGCCGTCTAGGTCGAGGTCCTCGAGCGCTTCCGGATCGATCTCCTCGCCGTCTGCGCCCTCGAGCACGCTCTCGCGCAGCTGCTCTTTGCGCTCGTGCTCCGACACCGCGTCATCGGCGATCTGCTGCAGTGCATCGGCCCCCGTACTGCTTGCAATGAAGGCGAGGGTCATCGAAGTGAGCATGAACGTCGCGGCGATGAACACCGTCGCTTTGCGGAGCACGGTGCCGCCGCCCGACCCTCCGAAGACGGTCTGCGTAGCCCCACCTCCTCCGAAAGCGCCGCCCATGCCGCCGCCCTTCCCGGGCTGCAGCAAAATCACCAGCACCAGGAAGACGCAGATGAAGACGTGAATGACCGTGACGAGGGCCGCCATATCCGCCGGGTTCTAGCCGAATTCGGGGGCTTTCGCAAGCGGGGTGGGCGCAGGTGAGGCCACCTTAGGCGCGGTCGCCTTGCGCCGCCTTCACGATCGCCCGAAATCCCTCGGCCTTGAGGGACGCGCCGCCCACGAGCGCGCCGTCGATGTCCGGCTGCGCGAGGAGCTCCTCGGCGTTTTCCGCCTTGACCGAGCCGCCGTACTGAAGGCGAACCCCCGCCGCTTGGCTGCCGAGCTTGCCCTCGAGGCGCCCCCGGAGGAAGCTGTGAACCTCCTGCGCTTGAGCGGGGGTGGCCGTGCGCCCGGTGCCGATCGCCCACACCGGTTCGTAAGCGAGGACGAGGCCTGGGACATCGTCGGGGGTGAGCTGCGCGAGGGCGGCGTCGACCTGGGAGCCGACCCGGCGCTCGGTCTCGCCGGCGTCGCGCTCGCTCTCGGTCTCGCCGACGCACACGATCACGCGCAAGCCCGCGTCGAGCGCGGCGCGCGCCTTCCGGGCCACGCCCTCGTCAGTCTCGCCGAAGTGCTGGCGGCGCTCGCTGTGGCCGATGATGACGTAGCTGGCGCCGGCGTCGGCGAGGAGCGACGGGGCGACCTCGCCGGTGAAGGCGCCGCGCTCCTCGTGGTGGCAGTTTTGCCCCACCACCTGGATCGCGGTGTCTTCGAGCCGCTTGGCGACGGGGTGAAGCGCCGTAAACACGGGGGCGACACCGACTTCGACGTCGCGAACGGCCGCGAGCTGATTTTTGAGCTCCGTTACGAGCGCGAGCGACTCGCTGATCGTGTTGTGGAGCTTCCAGTTGCCGACGACGATGGGTTTGCGCGTGCTCATTTGCCTAGCCCTCGAGGGCTGCCACGCCGGGGAGCGTGAGCCCTTGGATGTACTCGAGCGACGCGCCGCCGCCCGTGGATACGTGCGATATCTTGTCGATGACGCCGGCCTGCGACGCCGCCGACACGCTGTCGCCGCCGCCGATCACGGTGGTGGCGAGCCGATTTCCGGCGACCGCCTGCGCGATCGCGAGCGTTCCCGCGGCGAACGGCTGGCGCTCGAACACGCCCATCGGCCCGTTCCAAAACACCGTGCGCGCCTCCGCGATGTCCGCGGAAAACTCCCGCGCCGTGTCGGCGCCGATGTCGAGGGCCATTTCCCCGTCCGGGATGCTGTCCACGCTGGCGCGCTCGCCCTCCTCGGCGTCCAGGCTGTCGGCCGTGACCACGTCCACCGGCAGCCTGACGACGACGCCCTTGTCCGCTGCGCGCTTGAGAAAGCCCCGCGCAGTGCCCAGCTTGTCGTCTTCGACCTTGCTGCGGCCCACGCCCTTGCCCTTCGCGGCGAGGAACGTGTTGGCCATCGCGCCGCCGATAAGGAGCGTATTCACGCGCTCGGAGAGCGCCTCGAGAACCTCGATTTTGTCGGAGACCTTGGCGCCGCCGAGCACGGCCACGTAGGGGCGGGTCACGTCGCCGAGGAGGAGGGAAAGGAAGTCGAGCTCCTTTCGCATCAAAAACCCGGCCCCCTTTTCGGGGACCAGGGGCACCATCCCCACGGTGGAGGCGTGCGCCCGGTGCGCTGCGCCGAACGCGTCGTTGATGTACACGTCGGCGTAGCTGGCCAGCGCTCGGGCGAAGTGCTCGTCGTTTTTCTCCTCGCCGGGCTCGAAGCGGAGGTTTTCGAGCATCGCGACCTGCCCCTCGCGAAGGTCGGCGACGAGCTTGCGCGCGCCGTCCCCGGCGGGCTCGTCCGCGAGCTTGACGTCCTGGCCGAGTAGCTCGGCCAACCTGGCCGCGACCGGCTCGAGGGAAAACTCGGGCGCGGGCTTGCCCTTCGGCCGCCCCAGGTGGGACGCGAGCACCACGCGCGCGCCCCGCTCTACGCAGTGCAAAACCGTGGGCAGCGCTGCGCGGATGCGCGAGTCGTCCGCCACGTCCCCCGCCGCGAGCGGGACGTTGAAGTCGACGCGCAGAAAAACGCGCTTTCCTTCGATCGGGATGTCTTCCACGCTTCGGATCGTCATCCGCCCTCCTGTCCCGGCGACGGGCGTCGCCGCGCTCGCTTACAGCTTCCCCGCGACGAACGTCGTGAGATCGAACAGGCGCTGCGCGTAGCCCGCTTCATTGTCGTACCACGCGAGGACCTTCGCGACGTTGCCGGCGGTGTAGGTGATTCCGGGATCGACCACGGCGGAGTGTGTGTCGCCGTTGAAGTCCGTGGACACCAAGGGCTCGTCGGCGACGCCGAGGATCCCGGCCAAGGGGCCCTTGGCGGCGCGCCGGTAGGCGTCGTTGATCGCGTCGCTGGTCGCGGGCTTGTCGAGCTGCGCGGTGAGATCCACGAGCGAGACGTTCGGGGTCGGTACGCGGATCGCGAGCCCGTCGAGCTTGCCTTCGAGGGCCGGGATCACGTCCTTGAGCGCCTTCGCCGCGCCCGTGGTCGTGGGGATCATCGACAGGGCCGCGGCGCGCGCGCGCCGCAGGTCCTTGTGCGGCAGATCCAGGAGCTTTTGATCGTTCGTGTACGAGTGGATCGTGGTCATCAGCCCGCTGGCGATGCCGAACTCCTCGTGGAGGACCTTGGCGACCGGCGCGAGGCAGTTCGTCGTGCACGAAGCGTTGGAGATGATGTCGTGGCTCTGCGGCTGGTAGGCCTCGAGGTTGATGCCGCAGGCGAGGGTGACGTCGGGTTGCTTGGCCGGGGCGCTGATGAGGACCTTTTTCGCGCCCGCCTGAAGGTGCTTGCTCGCGCTCTCGCGATCGACGAACAGGCCGGTGGCCTCGACGACCACATCGACCTTGTGGTTCGTCCACGGAATGTTGGCCGGATCCTTTTCCTTGGTGATCGGCACGGACGCGCCGTCGATGACCAGCGCGTTGTCACTGGCCTCGACCGTGCCGGGGTAGCGCCCGTGGATCGAGTCGTGCGCGAGGAGGTGGGCCAGCGTGCCCGCGTCCGTGAGGTCGTTGATGAGTCCGATCTCGACTTGGCCGCTGGTGTCGCGCGCGAGCGAGCGCACAAAGCAGCGGCCGATTCGACCAAAGCCATTGATGCCGATGCGAACCTTCGCCATGTGCGAAACTTCCTCTCGTTGTTACGTGTGCAGGTGGTTGTGGGCGATGCCGCAGGCGCGCGCCCGATTCGGTACGCCCCTCCCATGACATGGGTAGGGGGCGCGCGCACCCAGTGACGCGTGCTCTGTTCGCAGAAATTCCGCGTCACCGTCAAGGCCCAAGGTCCGGTGTTTCCCCGCCGGCAGTGGCGGGGCTGTGTGGTGGGGCCCGAGGCGTTCGCCGTCCACGCGCCCGGGAGCGCTGGCGGCGGGAACATGGCATGC
>SLNH01000437.1 GCA_007133195.1 Nannocystineae bacterium
AATCGGGATGTCGGCGAGGCGTGGGCATCGCGGAATCGTCTCGAGAAGGGCAGATGAAACGCATTGCGAGAGAGTTATGCGTTGAAATTGAAAATGATTTTCGATTTCGAGTATCGCGGCGAGGTCCGGCGCTGTCAAGTCCGGGAGGCGGTGTTTGACGCGACGCGCACAGGCGCGGCGCTTTCGACCAGGCGCGCCGGGAGCGCCCCCCCGCCGGCTTCGGATCGCGGATCGCTTCCCAAAGGCGCCGCGGGCCCTGCATTCTCCCGGTGTGACCGCTCCCGACACATCCCGCATCAGCCCGACGGCGCACTACACGAGCTACGTCTGGTACCGAAACGGGCTCTCACACCCGGCGCTCGCCACGACCACGGGCTCGCTGTTTTACGCCGGCATGGGGCTCGTGGACCGCGCGAGCGCCGCCTGCGGCGGCCCCCGAATCGAGCCGATGTTGCTGTGCCGCCATCACCTCATCGACCGGGTGCTCGAGCGCGCCATCGAGTCCGGCGAAATCGGCCAAGTCGTCGAGGTCGCCGCGGGGCTGTCTGGGCGCGGCGTCCGGCTCACCCGCCGCCACGAGCACCTGCGCTTCGTAGAAGGAGACCTGCCGGGCATGAGCGCGCAAAAGCGGGAGCGGCTCGAGCGCGCCGGCCTGTCGTCGCCGCGACACCACGTCGTGCCGATGAACGCCCTGGCCGATCTCGGCGAGCACGCGCTCGCGCAAGTGGTCGACGACATCCTCGAGCCCGACGTGGGGACCGCGATCGTCACCGAGGGGCTCACGCCGTATTTCGACCCGGGCATCGTAGGCCAGATGTGGCGGCGTTTCGTGAGGGTGCTAAGCGGCTATCGGGCCGGCCTGTACCTCGGCGATCTGTACACCCGCGACACCATCGGCCAAGTTCCCGGCTCGAGGCTCGCGCTCTTGTCGATGTCGGCGTTCACGCGAGGGTCCGTTCACCTTCACTTCGATGATGCCAAGGACGCCGCCGAGGCGGCGCGCGCGGCGGGGTTCGAGCGCTGGACAATCCACGATCGGAGCGGCGTGGCCGATCTCGACCTCGGGCGCGGCGCCGGCCTCGCCCGGGTGCTCGAGGCGTGGGTGACCTCGCGCGCGGCGAATCCTCGGCCCGATAGCGCCGGCACGCCGTGACCAAATCGGCTATGTTGAGCACTGCGCCGGGCGCCGGGCTCGGCGGCAGGAGGTTTTCGATGTCGATCCGCGACGACCTGCGACACAAGCTCAAGGAGGCGATGAAGGCCTCCGATCGCCGAACCGCCGACGTGATTCGCATGATCGATACCAAGGTGACCGAGCGGCGCACGCAGGCGGACTTCGCCGGCGAGGTCGATGACGCCCTCTATCAAGAGGTGATCGCCGCGTACAGAAAGTCGCTCGAGAAGGCACGCGGCGAGTACGCCCGCGGCGGTGAGCGCGCGTCGGAGGCGCTCGCTCAGCTCGATTGGGAAATCGAGTTTTGCGAGCAGTACCTACCCGAGAAGCTCACGGATGACGAAATCCGCAGCGCGGTGCGCGCGGCCATCGAGCGCACCGGGGCCGACAACTCGAAGATGGCCGGGCGCGTGGTCGGCGCGGTCATGAAGGCGCACAAAGGTCAGGCCGAGGCGGGCCGCGTCAAAGCGATCGTGGCCGAAGAGCTCGGCGACTGACGAGCGCGCCGGGCCGCGGCACGAGGGCGAGCGGCCCTTCTCAGGGTGAGGCTCGCGCCCGCCGCCCGTCTTCGCGGGTGACGCCGCGCGTATCCTCGTCCGCCCACAGCGCTCGCTCGGCGGCGTGGAGGAGCGGCTCGAGCGTCCGGGGGTCGGGGGCCACGACGGGGAAGGCCCCGTGGGGGCGGGCCAAGTTTTCGGCTTCTCCGGCGAGCAGCAGATCGGACTTGTTGAACGCGAGCAGGCGCGGCGTCTCGGCGAGGCCGAGCTCGCCGAGCAGGCGCAGGGCGGCGGCGATGTGCGCTTCGTGGTCCTCGTCGCTCGCGTCGACCACGTGAACCAACAGGTCGGCGCCCTCGAGCTCCTCGAGGGTGGCCCGAAACGCCGCCTTGAGGTCCGCCGGGAGATCCCGGATGAAGCCCACGGTGTCGGTGAGCACGACCTCGCGCTCGCGCGGAAATCGAAGCCGGCGGCTTATCGGATCGAGCGTGGCGAACAGCTTGTCCTCGGCGGTGGCTTGGCCGCCCGTGAGGGCGTTTAGCAGCGTGGACTTGCCGGCGTTCGTATAGCCCACGATGCCCACCACCGGGACGCGGCGGCTCCCGCGCCGGTGACGCCTGAGCCGCCGGCCCTTGGCGGTTTCGCGCAGCTTGCGCTCGAGGAGCGCGACGCGTTCGCGGGCGCGCCGGCGGGTGATCTCGAGCTTGCTCTCACCGGGGCCGCGACCGCCGATGCCGCCGGTGAGCCGGGACATCATCGTGTTTTTCTCGACCAGCCGCGGCAGCGCGTACTTGAGCTGGGCGAGCTCGACTTGGAGCTTACCGTCGCGGCTTTGCGCGTGCTGCGCGAAGATGTCGAGGATGAGCATCGTGCGATCGAGGATCTTCAGATCGGTGAAGTCGGTGATCGCCCGCGCCTGTCCCGGCGTGAGGTCGGGATCGAAGATCACCGTCTCGGCGCCGAGCTGCATCGCGCGCAAGAGGATCTGCTCGAGCTTGCCGCGGCCGACGAGAAAGCGGGGATCCGCCCGCTCGCGGCGCTGGATGAACGTGTCGTAAACGTCGACCCCGGCCGTGCGGCAAAGCTCGCACAGCTCGGCGACGCGCGCGTCCGCGTCGGTTGCCCCGCCGAGCGCCACGTGCACGAGCACGGCCCGGCTCTCGCCGTGCCCCGCTTCGAGCGCGTTTGCCTTGCGTGAAAACTCCGCCTCGAGCGCCGCCATGAGCTCGGGGACATCGAGGTCCAGGTCGCTGGCCGGCCTCGGCGAAAGCTCGCGCCAAAGCTCGCCCTCGGCGTTGTCGGGAACGAGGTGGCCGATGAACACGTCCCCGGCTCGCCCGCCCGGCAAAGCGGCGATCGCGGCCACGAGATCGAGCTTGAGCAGGGTGAGGTCGGTGAGATCGTCGCGCGTGAGCGGCTCACCGCGCAGGTGGGTGTGAACGAGGCGAAGCCCGCGAAATCGGCCGGGCGCACCCCGGAGGCGCCCGACGTCGGGGAGCATGAGCTTCGAGGCGTCGCCCACCACGACGTGCTCCACGCCGCCCCGGCGGTTGATGAGGACGCCCACCTGGCGGTGGATTTCCTCGGAGATCTGGCACAGAAACTGGGCGAGCTCCTGTGAAATCACCTGCTGAGGGGGAATCCGCCGCCGGTAGATGCGTTCGAGGGCCTTGAGCTGGCTTGGCTTGAGTCCTTTGGTATGACCGGTGATGAGCCCTGCCATGGGCGAGGTGCGCCTCCTCGGTCAGTATAGTGTGTCCGGACCACGAGCGCTGTTAGCGAGTGGTCGCGGGCGGATGAGCACGCGGCGAAAGAGATTGCGGGCGCTACGCGGTGACACCCAGTCGGAAGCCGCCCGGCACTCGCGGAAGCGGCATCACGACCTCCGGGGTCGATCCGATCGGCGCGCCGGGCCAAGCCGCGGGAGCGTGCCCGGGCGGCGAGCGGCCAATGCGCGATGGACGAGCCGCGGTTCGCGGCTCTCGAGCTCAGCGGTCGTCGCTGCCCGTGCCGTCTCGTGAATCCGGCCCCGGCGCATCGTCGAGGATGGAGACGGCCACCGCCATCGCCTTGCGGGCGCGGGCGACCACATCTTCGTCTGCCTCGATGCGCTGGTGCGCCTTGAGCACCTGCTCTTGCAGGCCGCGGATCTGCTCCTCGAGACCTGAAATTTCGCCCTGGAGCTTGCCGATCGTGGCGTCGCGCGCCTGCCTGGTTTCGTGGGCGCTCGCCAGCTCGTTTTCGAGCCGCTCGACTTTGCCCTGCTCGCTTTCGATCTGGGCAAGGAGCTCGTCGCGCTCCTCGCCGAACTGTCGCTTGAGCGTCGCTTCCGCTTCGCTGCGCTCGCCGGCGGCCCGTTCGAGCTCCTTTTCGCGCCGCGCCTCCGCCTCCTCGAGCGCCTCTTTCGACTCGCGCTCGAGCCGCGCGATGTGCCCGGCATGGCGCTCTTCAGCAGCCTCGAGCTCCGCGCGATGGTCGCGGTCGCGCTTATCGAGCGCTTCGCGGTGCTCGCTCTCGAGAGCCTCGATGGCGGCCTTCTTGTCGCTGGCCGCGGCCTCGAGTTCGCGCTTGCGCTTGTCCTCCGCCTCGGCGAGCTCTCGGTCGCGCTGGGCCTTGACCTCGTCCACCGCCGCTTGCCGCTCGCTGTCGAGCTCTGCGCGCTGCGCTTCGAGAGCGCGCGCGTGCTCCTGCTTCTGCGAGGCGATCTCGCCGCGCGCCTCGGATAGCTCGGCCTCGAAGCGCTCCGCCCGCTGGCGCTCGCCGGCGAGCTCCTGCTCGACGGTGCTCGTCTGCTCGTTTGCTTGAAGGAGCCTTTGTTCGAGCTCGAGCACCTTGGCGTCTATGTCGGCGCGCTCGCGCTCGTGCTTGCGCAGCTTGTCCTTGGCTTCGAGAACGTCGCGCTCGCGCTGGCCGAGCTCGTCTTGGAGGTTTAGGACCTCCCGCTCCTTCTTATTGATGACCTCGCGGAGCTCCAAAAACTCGCGTTCGCGCGAAAACGGGCTACCGCCCTCTCCGCTGGCCTTCTGCAGGCGCGCCACCTCGGCGCGGAGCTCCTCGTTTTCGCGCTCGAGCTCCTGGATCCGGGCGCCGGACAGCGGCTCCACATCACCGGTCTTCTCGGAGCTGGCGAGCTCGGCCACGTCGTCGAGGCCGAGATCCAAGCCTGCTTCGGCGCTCGCTCCCTGGCCGCCACCCGGATCCGGCGACCCGTCGCCTGGCTCGGGTGCGTCCGGGGCCGCGTGCACCGGCTCGCCTGCCGGCTGCGCTGGCGCGGCAACAGGTTCATCGTCGCCGCCGCTTGGATCGTCCCCGTGCGGCTCGAGCTCGAGATCGCCGAGCTCGACCACGTCGTCGGCCACGCCGGTGTCCGGTCCGAGCCGTTCTGGATCCGCGTCAGGATCGGTCGCCGGCGCCGCGCCGGCGCTAGCGGGCTCCGCGCCGACATCGGCGACCGGCGTGGGCGCCTCGTGGCCTGCCCCGTTTAGCGCGGCGGCGTCGGGCGCCGCAGGCCGGTCGTCCAGAGCGGGCTGGGCGACGGCGTGCTCGAGCTCGCGCGGGACGCTCGCGTTCGTGGGCGGCTCGGCGTCGGCGAAGTCTCCGGCCACCTCGCCCTCGTCATCCTCGACGTCGACCTCCAAATCGAGATCGAGCTCATCGAGGTGGCTGAACTCCTCGGCGGCCGTATGCTCGCCGTTTTGGCTCCGGCCCGCATCGGTTCCGCCCGCTTCGCTCGCGGCCGGCGCTTCGGCCACTGGCTGCGTCGCCCGGGACCCGAAGCTCGGTGCAGGGCCCGCATAGGGCGCCGAGTCGAGAGCGGGATCGTCGTCGAGCGCGGGCGCCGGCGCCCGCGACGCACCGAGCGCCGCGAATGCCGCATCGGTCTCCGCTTCGAGCTCGCCCAAAAATCCCGGGCTCGCGATGTGAGTGCTCTCGGCCTCCTCGAAGTCATCGACCGCTGCGTCGGCGACCGGCGCCTCTGCGACCGGCGCGTCGGCGACCGGCGCGGACGCGGCGGCTGGGTCGTAGCCCTCCGCGTCGCCCTGCCACGCCTGGTTGGGGGCGACGACCGGCGCGCCGAGTCCGACGAGCGCGTCGATTTTTTGGACGAGCTCGTCCGTCGTCATCACCCGCTTGTCGAGATATTCGTCCGCATGGACTTTGAGCTTGCGGTGGCTGTTGAACCCCGAGGGCGGGACCGACGCCGTGGTGAGGACCACGGGGATGTCCCGGGCCACGCCTTTTTTGGCCCGGTTGCACAGCGAATAACCGACCTTGTCCGGCGTTTCGACGGCGATGAAGATGAGCTCCGGGCCCACCTCGCGCACCTCGCTGAGCGGATCGGGGCTCTCATCCACGACGTAGATCTCGAAACCATACGGCGCGAGTTGGTCGTAAAGGAGCCGGTGGAACCCGGGATCGCTGTCGATGAGCAGCAGCCGGCGAAAGCTCATGAAACACTCAGGGGCAAAAGGGCGCGGTTGAGTGTATCCCGAGCTCATCCGCTGGCGCAACAAGCGCGCCGGCCGTTACGTCTCGCAATTGCCGAACATTCGTGGCGATTCCTCCGCCGACTCGCTGGCGGCGGGGCGCGTCGCGCCGAAGGTCGCCCAGCCGCGCTCGCTTCCGCCTGCACGGCGCCGGCGCGGCGTGTTTCGGCAGGCGAGCAAAGCGCTGTGGCGCAGGCGCCCGGGCGTGGCCTTCGCTTTCTCGCGGGACGGGCGACGTTACTGTCCCTGCGAGGCAGTCCGGCCGCGGATCGAGTCGTCGTCGTGCGTTTGGGCGAGATCGGAGCCGAGGACGAGGTCGACGAGGTCGTGCTGCGGCATATCGGAGATGAACACATAGCCGATGCCCTGCCGGTCTTGGTAGGTCACCGAGCTCATTCCGAGCGGGCTGTCGACCCAGATGGTTTGGCCGCCGATTTCTCGTCGATCCTGGCTTCGCAGGTCGATGTTCGAGCTTTCGAGCAGGTGAAGCCGCATCGTGTACTGCCGCCCCTCGGAGCGGAACACCCGATAGACGAGCTCGGCCGCCTGGCGTCCGTGCAGGTGGCTCGGGCGCCATCCGTAAAGCTCCACGTTATCGTCGGAAAACCGCGGCGGGCGGATCGGCACGCGGAGGTAGTCGTTGAGCGACCGGGACATGTCGCGGTGGTCTTCCTGCACCACCACCGGAGAGCTGCCGATCACGCGGGAGGCCGCCTCGTGGGTGAGGGGCGCCTGATCGTTTGCCGGCGCCAGGCGGTCGGTCGCGAACACGAGCAGTGCCACCGCGGCCGCGACCGTCGCCGCTCCGGGCAATGCCCACGACAGCTGGGCATGTCGCCGGGCGCGCACCTCGGCTCGCTCTTCCTCGGCGAGCGCATGCGTGAGCTGTTCGTGGAACCTGTCCGGCGCGCTCGGAGGCGCGAGGTGCTCGCGAATGGCGTCGCGGAAGCGCTCCTCGCGGCTCATTCGCTTTCGGCAGACCCCGCACTGCGACACGTGATCGCACAGGGCTCGCTCCTCTGCGTCCGTGAGCTCGCCGTCGAGGCAACTTTGAACAAGCGGTGCGGTTTCGGAACAGTGAATCGCCATGGCTACGTCGTATTCGCGCGACGCTTTCTGTACGCGTCGAGGTCGATCGTGTCTCCGGCGTCGGCTGAATCATGGGTGACTTCGTCACCTGGTCGCTTCACAACGCCTTGAGCGACGGCGAAGTCGTAGAGTGACTCCTTGAGGAGCCGGCGTCCCCTGTAGAGTCGACTCATCACCGTGCCGACTGGGCACTCCATGATCTCGGCGATCTCCTTGTAGGAGAACCCCTCGATATCGCAGAGCACCACAGCGAGGCGAAACTCGGGGGACAGCGACGTGAGCGCGCGGACCACGTCTTCGGAAACCGTGTGGTTGAGGAGGAGATCCTCGGGGTCGCGCTGGCTTTCGGCCTGCTCGTGAAACAGGACGCCGTCAGTGGCTTCCTGCTCCGCCATCGCCGCGCCGAGCACCTCGCGACCGCGCTTTTGCTTTTGGTAGTGGTTGATGAAGGTGTTCGTGAGGATCTTGAACAGCCAGGCTTTGCAGTTGGAGTCCTTCTGGAATCCGTCCCAAAAGCGATAGGCCCGCAGGACGGTCTCCTGGACCAGGTCCTCTGCGTCGCGCGGGTTGCGGGTGAGTCGATGCGCCGCCCCGTAGAGCGCGTCAAGGTGGACGAGGGCGGTGGCCTCGAACTCGGTGCGCTTTTTCTTCGGCCTGCTGAACATCGCTCTAACCTGGAGACAGATCGACGCTCCAAGATATTCCCGGCCGGGCGCCTCTGCCTTCACCGTCTCGGGAGGATTCGGGAAATCGGAGGCCGGCGCAAGCGGCGCGCGCGCGGGCCGCCAGGCCGGCGGAAAATACGGGACGCGCCGGGGCGGCCACAGGCGCGATGTCGGCGCGGGGAAGCGCTCCCGGCGCTGTCGTGACGCGCCCGGATGCGATCCGGGCGCCGGCGGCCGAGTGGCCCGGACTGGCCGGTCGCGGTCTGCGAGGGCGCTCAGCCCGTAATCGCATGGGGTAGGGGCGTGTACTCCACGCCGAGCGCGCGCGCGACGGCGGCGTGGGGCACGGAGCCGCGGTAGGTGTTGATGCCGGCGCGGAGGGCAGGATCGTCGGCGGCGGCGCGATCGAGCCCCTTGTTCGCGAGGGCGAGGACGTAGGGTGTTGTCGTATTCGTGAGCGCGAACGTGGAGGTGCGGGGCACCGAGCCCGGCATATTGGCGACGCAGTAATGGATGACGCCGTCCACGAGGTAGGTGGGGTCTTCGTGCGTGGTGGGCCGCGAGGTCTCGACGCACCCGCCCTGGTCGACGGCGACGTCGACGATGACCGAGCCCTCCTCCATTTGCCCGACCATGTCCCGGGTCACGATCCTGGGCGCGCGCGCTCCGGCCACGAGCACGGCGCCGACCACGAGATCGGCCCGCGTAACCGCCTCCTCGACGGTCATGGGGTCCGAGTACACGGTGTGGA
This sequence comes from Nannocystineae bacterium, assembly GCA_007133195.1. Taxonomy (GTDB): domain Bacteria; phylum Myxococcota_A; class Polyangia; order Haliangiales; family Haliangiaceae; genus SLNH01. The sequence goes on from SLNH01000437.1 coordinate 8,664, forward strand.
TCCGACCCCCGTAGATATCGTCCAGGTACCCCAGGGTGTCCACGTTGATGTCGAGCACGGTGACTTGCGCGCCGAGTCCCATGGCGACGCGGGCGGCCTGGGCGCCGACGATGCCGCCGCCGATGATCGCCACGCGGCCGCGGCGCACGCCGGGGACGCCGCCCAGTAGGATTCCCTTGCCGCCTCGCTCCGCCTCGAGGAGCTTGGCGCCGGCTTGCACCGACATGCGACCGGCGACGGCGCTCATCGGGTTGAGCAGCGGCAACTTGCCCTGGTCGCTCTCGATGGTCTCGTAGGCGACGGCGTCGACGCGCCGCTTGATGAGCTCCTGACTGAGCTCTTGTGCGGCGGCGAGATGGAGGTAGGTAAAGAGGATCTGCCCCTCGCGCATCAGCTCGAACTCGGGGGCGATGGGCTCTTTGACCTTGACGATCATATCGGCCCGCGACCACACGCCCTGCCGATCCTCGGCGATCGCGGCGCCGGCGCGCTCGTAGAGCTCGTCGCCGAGCCCGCTCCCCGTCCCCGCGCCGCGCTGGACGATCACTTCGTGGCCCGCATCCGCGAGGAGCTGTGCGCCGGCGGGCG
>SLNH01000255.1 GCA_007133195.1 Nannocystineae bacterium
ATACCGCCCTTGCCCGGCATCGTTCAAGCCCGAAAATGCGACCGCCCCCAACGGGGATTGGGGGCGGCCGCGGAGGAGGGGCTTATGCGGGCAGGATAAGGTAGTCAGGAGAGAAATCGCGGCGGCCGGCCCGTTAACTGGCGGCTGGTAGGCTCAAGGGACCGGCCCAGGGAGGAGCGCGGCCGCCGCGGCACGGCCGGTTTTCAGTCGTCGATGCGGTCGCCGTGGAACTCGTTGTCGCTGCCGCTGAGCTCCGCGGCGACGCCCTCGTCGGCGTAGGTGACCTCACCCTCCCAGATGCCGTCGCGGAGGACGTTGGCGAGGCCGTCATTGTCCGTATCGACCGGCCTGGCGGTGCCCTCGATGCGGAACTCGACCGCGGTGCCCTCGAACTGATCCTCGAGGAAACTAAAGAGCTGCTCTACGCCTTGGTTGATCGCGAACCCGCAGGCCGCATCGAAAAACGACTCGGGAATATCCGAGATGAAGGGCACTTCCCACTCCTCGAGCTGCTCTTTCAGCCGGTCCGCGACGTTATCGCAGCCGTTGATGGCACCTTCGAGGAGGTCGGCGAGATCGTCGGCATCGCTGTCGATCGCGTTGACGAGCGCCTTGTTGAGCACGATGCGCAGCATGGCGCCGTACGCCACGGGAAGCGAGTGCCTTTCCACGGTAAGCTCGCTCTCGTCCTCGGTGAGGTCCGCGGACACGCTGTAGGCGTCGATATCATCGACCTCCAGGTCGCTCATGGTGAACGCGTACTCCTCGTTGCCGAGCGGAATGACGACGCCGGTGAGGCTGTGATCGGAGCTAAGCGACTGCCGGCTGCCATTTACCTCGAGTTCACTCACGACCTCGAAGTTGTGAAGAACGTCGTTGATGTCCTGAGCGACGCTGAGAATCTCACCAAACTCCTCAAACTCGTTTTCGAGCACGATGGTAAGCGCCGAGCCGATAAGCTCCACCTGGTCCCGGTCGAGGTCGCTCGGCAGGATATCTTCGGCCAAGTCATAGAGAATCCCCAAGAGCGCGGCGCCGGGGTCGTCCGCGAAAGCCGTTACGTGATCGACGACGTCCTTGACGGTGCCGTCCTCGAGGCCGTCCACGAGGTTGAAGGTGCTGTGGACCTCGTAGGTGCCCTCCGGATCGAGCGGCGCGGCGGGCTCCTCGATGGTGACGTTGAAGGACACGGCGTCGGCGTCGGGCGCGCTCGCCGACACGGTGAACGAGGCCTGCTCCTCCGCGGAGCCGTCCAAGGTCACGCTGGCGATACCGTTATCGTCCGTGCCGGCCGTGGCGGAGGTGAGCTCGGCGCCCTGGGCGTCCCCATCGACGCTGAACTGGACGGTGCCGTGCAGCGGCTCGTCGAGCTCGTCGTGGTAACGGACCTCGAGATCGGTGCGCTCGCCATTTTCGAGGTACAGGCTGCGGTCGCCGACGATGCTCAGCTCGGCGTCGTCGCTCACGTCGCCGTCCGAGCTGCAGGCGGTCACGGCCGACAGCGCGACGCCGAGGCCGAGCGTACCGCTTAAAGGTTTCATAACTGTGCGAGTCTTCATTTTCATGGCGAGTTCCCTCTGGTGTCTTCTCGTTGTCCCTTGAGCCAGTGTGGCTAGCTGCTGCGAACTCTTAGCAGCGTTCATGCCACACCTACGGACAACCCCTTGCATATGGGATTTCGCGCACATGGACTCCGCCCGTCACCCTGGGGGGGAGTGTCGTCCCCAGGAACGCCGGCCACTTCGCTTGCCGCCGATGGGGTCTGACCAAACGAGGTGGCTATGGCATTGGCCACATTTTAATGCGGTGCAGCAAACCACTGGCCATACCGCTTGCAAGCGGAGGCGAGGCCGCGATAAACAGCCAGCCGTGCTCAGGATTGCCGGCCGCCTCCCCTGCGCCCGGCACACGATGGCGGCGCCGCGAGCAAGATAACGGGCCGCCCCAGGATTTTGCTGAGATTGGTTAGGCGTTGCCGACGCGAGCCGCCACCCCAGGAGATTCAGATGCCACGCCGCCCCAAAGTCACCGTCGTCGGCGCCGGAAACGTCGGCGCCAGCACCGCCCACTGGCTCGTCTCGAAAGAGCTCTGTGACGTCGTCCTCGTCGATATCGTCGAGGGACTCCCGCAGGGCAAGGCCCTCGATCTCATGCAGGCGACTCCGGTCGAGGACGTGGATTGCCGCGTCGAGGGCGCGAACGACTACGAGGCGACGAGCGGATCGGATGTGGTCGTCATCACGAGCGGCGTGCCCAGGAAGCCCGGGATGAGCCGCGACGACCTGCTCGCGACCAACTCCAAGATCATGCGCACCGTGTGCGAGGAGGTAAAGCGCACCTCCCCGCAGGCGGTCGTCATCGTCGTCGCCAACCCGCTCGACGCGATGTGCCACGTGGCCTACGACACGCTGGGCTTCCCGCGCGAGCGCGTGCTCGGGATGGCGGGCGTGCTCGACACGGCCCGCTACAAGACGTTCGTGGCCATGGAGGTCGGCTGCTCGGTGGAAGACGTCCACGGCATGGTGCTCGGCGGGCACGGCGACACCATGGTTCCGCTGCCGAACCACACCTCGGTCGGCGGCATCCCGCTGCGCGAGCTCGTCTCGAACGAGCGGATCGACGCGATCGTGGAGCGCACCGCCAAGGGCGGCGCCGAGATCGTGGCCCACCTCAAGACTGGCTCGGCGTTCTTTGCGCCCGCGTCGGCGGTCTCGGCCATGGTCGCCTCCATCCTGCGCGATAAAAAGCGCGTCTTGCCGTGCGCGGCGCTTCTCCAGGGCGAGTACGGCTATCGGGACCTGTTTATCGGTGTTCCCTGCATGCTCGGCGCAGGCGGGCTGGATCGCGTCGTGGAGATGAAGCTGTCCGAGCACGAAGCGTCGCTCCTCGAAAATTCGGCGAGCTCCGTCCGCGAGCTCACCACCGCGCTCGCCAACCTGGACAAAGGCTAGGACCCGGCCATGAAGATCCACGAGTACCAAGCGAAAAACCTGTTCCGGCGCTACGGCGTGCCGGTTCCCGTCGGCCGCGCCGCCACGAGCCCCGACGAGGCGCTTGCCGCGATCTCCGAGGTGAAAGAGGAGTCGGGGAGCGATGTCGTGGTGGTCAAAGCGCAAATCCACGCCGGCGGGCGCGGTAAGGGCGGCGGCGTCCGCGTGTGCAAGACCACCGAGGACGCCCAGCAGGCGGTGAAAGACATCTACGGGATGCAGCTCGTCACCCCGCAGACCGGCCCCGAGGGCCAAAAGGTTCAGCGCCTCCTCGTCGAGCAGGGCCTGCCCATCGCGCACGAGTACTACGTTGGCGTGACCCTCGACCGCAGCTCCGGACGCGTGACGGTGATGGCCTCGGCCGAGGGTGGCGTGGAGATCGAAGAGGTCGCCGAGCGGTCACCGGAGGCCATCGTCAAAGAGACGATTAATCCCGCGGTCGGTTGGCAGGACTATCAGGGCCGCCGCCTCGGCTTTGCGCTGGGCCTGGACGGAAAGCAGGTCCGGGAGCTTTGCAAGTTCCTCGCGGCCCTCACTCGCTGCTACGAGGAGCTGGACGCGTCCCTCGCCGAGATCAACCCCCTCGTGACGACCACCGACGGTCGCGTGCTCGCCCTGGACGCGAAGGTGAACTTCGACGACAACGCCCTGTATCGCCAGCGCGAGGTGAGCGACCTCCGTGACATCAGCGAGGAAGATCCGTCGGAGGTCGAGGCCAAAAAGTACGATCTGTCGTATATCAAGCTCGACGGCAACATCGGCTGCATGGTCAACGGCGCGGGCCTGGCGATGTCGACGATGGACATCATCAAGCACCACGGCGGCGAGCCGGCCAACTTCTTGGACGTAGGCGGCGGCGCCAGCGCCGAGAAGGTCACCGCCGCGTTCAAGATCATCACGAGCGACCCCAGCGTCCGCGCGATCTTCGTCAACATCTTCGGCGGCATCATGAAGTGCGACACCATCGCCGAAGGCGTGGTCGCGGCCGTGAAGGAAGTTGGCCTCACCGTCCCCCTCGTCGTCCGACTCGAGGGGACGAACGTGGAGCTCGGCAAAAACATCCTCCGCGAGAGCGGTCTCAACGTCATCGCCGCCGCGGATATGGCAGACGGCGCGAAGCGCGCAGTGGAGCAGGTCACATGAGCGTCCTCGTCGGAAAAGACACCAAGCTCATCGTGCAAGGCATGACCGGCAAGACCGGCGCCTTTCACACCACGCAGGCCCTCGAATACGGCACCAAGGTAGTCGCCGGCGTCACCCCCGGCAAGCGCGGCAGCGCCGTGGAAGGCCTCGAGTCGATCCCGGTGTTCGACACCTGCGAGCAAGCGGTCCGCGAGACCGGGGGCAACGCCACCGTGATCTACGTGCCGCCGCCGTTTGCGGCCGACGCGATCATGGAGGCCGCCTCGGCCGGCATCAAAGTCATCGTCACGATCACCGAGGGCATCCCGGTCCGGGACATGGTCAAGGCCAAGATGTTCCTCGACTCGGAGTATCCCGACGTCGTGATGATCGGCCCGAACTGCCCCGGCATCATCACGCCCGACGAGTGCAAGATCGGCATCATGCCGGGCTACATCCACAAACCGGGCAAAGTCGGGGTCGTGTCCCGCTCGGGGACCCTCACCTACGAAGTCGTCCACCAGCTCACCGAGCTCGGCCTGGGACAGTCCACGGCGATCGGCATCGGCGGCGACCCGGTCAAGGGCCTGGACTTCGTGGAGGCGGTCAAGCTCCTCGCCGAGGATCCGGACACCGAGTCGATCTTCTTGATCGGTGAGATCGGGGGGAGCTCCGAGGAGGAGGCGGCGGCTTACATCCGTAAACACGTCAAAAAGCCCGTGGCGGCGTTCATCGCGGGGCAGACCGCACCGCCGGGCAAGCGGATGGGCCACGCGGGCGCGATCATCGCGGGCGGCAAGGGCGCCGCCGCGGACAAGATCAGCGCGCTCAAGGGCGCCGGCATCGCCGTGGCCCCGAGCCCCGCCGACATGGGCAAGACCCTGCAATCGATTCTTTAAGCGAAAACGAGGTTGTCATCATGGCCGTAGAGCGAACCTTTTCCATCATCAAGCCCGACGCCGTGGCCAAAGGCGCCATCGGGTCCGTGATCAGCAAGCTCGAGTCCGGTGGGCTGCGCGTCGTGGCGTCCCGCATGGTCCAGCTCACCGAAAAGCAGGCGCGCGAGTTTTACGCCGTGCACAAAGAGCGCCCGTTTTACGACAGCCTCGTGGCGTTCGTGACCGAGGGGCCCGTGGTCGTCCAGGTCCTCGAGGGGCCAGACGCCATCGCGAAAAACCGCGAGATCATGGGCGCGACGAACCCAGAAGAGGCCGCGCCCGGGACGATTCGCGCCGAGCTCGGCACGAACATCGAGCGAAACGCCGTGCACGGCTCCGACGCCCCCGAGACGGCCGCGACCGAAATCGCGTTTTTCTTCCCGGCGGCCGAGCTCGCGACCCTTTCCTGAGACTAGGACCAGGGCGGCCAAGCGCCCCGCGCCTGCGCGCGCGCGGCGTGGCGCCCGCCGCCGCGGTCTGCCGAAGCAAAATCAGTCCGCGGCGGCGCTACACGGCGGCGCACCTCGTGCGATAGCATTCGCGAAAAGCGCGCCCGCGCCGCGCCGCGCGCGCGAGGCGCGACGAACCCAACACCCATGAGCCGAAAGCTATGCTCGTAGGCGTCCCCAAAGAGACCTTCCCCGACGAGCGCCGCGTGGCGCTCGTACCTGCCTCGATACCGCCGCTTCAAAAAGCGGGCCTCGACATCACCGTCGAGGCCGGCGCCGGGGAGGAAGCGGGCTATGTCGATGAGGCTTACCGCGAAAAGGGAGCGACGATCGCGCCCGATCGCGCGGCCGTGTTTCGCGACGCGGACATCGTCGTCCAGATCAACAGCTACGGGGCCAACCCCGCCACCGGCGCCGAGGATTTGGACCACCTGCGGCGCGACCAGGTCCTCATCGGTTCCGCAGACCCGCTCGGTGCGCCGGAGCGGACCAAGGAGCTCGCCGCCCGCGGGGTGACCGCGTTCGGGATGGAGCTCATGCCCCGCATCACGCGGGCGCAGTCCATGGATGTGCTCTCGTCCCAGGCCACCATAGGCGGCTACAAAGCGGTGATCCTCGCCGCGAACTACCTCCCGCGCCTGTTTCCGCTGTTCATGACGGCGGCGGGCACGGTCAAGCCGGCCCGGGTGTTCGTCATCGGCGCCGGCGTGGCGGGCCTTCAGGCGATCGCCACGGCCAAGCGGCTAGGCGCCGTGATTCAAGCCTTCGACGTGCGGCCGGCGGTGAGAGAGCAGGTGGAGAGCGTGGGCGCCAAGTTCCTCGAGGTGGAGCTCGAAGCGAGCGGCGCCGAGGATAAGGGGGGCTATGCGACCGAGCAGGGCGAGGAGTTTTTGCGCAAGCAGCGCGAGCTCATGGCCAAGGCCGTGAGCGAGAGCGACGTCGTGATCACGACGGCCGCGATTCCGGGCAAAAAGGCGCCCGTCCTCGTCACGGCGGACGCGGTGTCGCACATGGATCCGGGCTCGGTGATCGTCGATCTGGCGGCCGAGCGCGGAGGCAACTGCGAGCTCACCCGCGCCGGCGAGACCATCGTGGAACACGGCGTCACGATCGTGGGCACCGGCAACCTGCCGAGCTCGGTGCCGTTTCACGCCAGTCAGATGTACGCGAAAAACGTCGAGACGTTCCTTTTGCACCTCGTGCGCGACGGCAAGCTCGACCTCGACATGAACGACGAGATCACCCGCGGGACGCTCATGTGCGAGGGCGAAGAGATCGTCCACCCGAAGCTGCGCGAGCTCCTCGAGCTGGCGCCCCTCGAAGAGCCGGAGCCGCCAGAGGCGCCTTCCGCCCCGGCTTCGGCGGGGAAGGAGAGCTAATCGATGCCGGTCGAGGTGCTCATACTGCTGATCTCGGTCTTCGTGCTGGCGATCTTCGTCGGCTTCGAGGTCATCACGAAGATCCCCCCCACCCTGCACACGCCGCTCATGTCGGGATCCAACGCGATCTCGGGCATCACCATCGTGGGGGCGCTCACGGCCGCGGGGAGCGACTGGGGAACGCTCTCAGTGGTTCTGGGTGTCGTCGCCGTGACGTTCGCGACCACGAACGTCGTCGGCGGTTTCATGGTCACCCACCGCATGCTCTCCATGTTTAGGAAGAGCTAAGCTATGTCTGAGTCGATTATTCGAATCGCCTATCTCGTCGCGGCCGTCCTGTTCATTTTCGGCCTCAAGGGGCTCACGCATCCCAAGACGGCGGTCCGCGGCAACCTCATGGGCGCCACGGGGATGCTGATCGCCGTGGTGGCCGTGCTCGTGAGCCGAGAAATCGTGAGTTACGGGCAGCTCGCGATCGGGCTCGGCGCGGGCGTGGTGCTGGGGTCCCTGCTCGCCGTGAAGATCCAAATGACGGCCATGCCCCAGCTCGTCGCGGTGTTCAACGGCTTCGGGGGCATTGCCTCGGCGCTGGTGGCCGCGGCGAGCTACGAGTCCATCCGAGGCGGTACCCCGTTCGTGGAGGTGCTCGCGGCGGATCCTTCCGACACCCTCGCCGCCACCACGAGCGTGTCCGTGGCCGCGGCGGGCCTGGTGGGCGCTGTGACGTTCACCGGAAGCCTGGTCGCGTTTTCGAAGCTACAGGAGCTCATCAAAGGGAAGCCGCGCTGGGTGCCCAGCGGCCGCGTCGTAAACGGCGCTCTGCTCGCCGCCGCGGTGGCGCTCGCGGTCATCATGGTCGTGAATCCCTCGACCACCGTGTTCTGGGCGATGATCGCCGTGGCCGCCGCGCTCGGCCTCAGCCTGGTCCTGCCCATCGGCGGCGCGGACATGCCCGTGGTCATCGCGCTTTTGAACTCCTACTCCGGGCTCGCCGCCGCTGCCGCCGGCTTCGTGCTGCAAAACACCGCGCTCATCATCTCCGGCTCGCTGGTCGGCTCCTCGGGCCTCATCCTCACGATGATCATGTGCAAGGCCATGAACCGCTCGCTCGCCAACGTGCTGTTCGGCGGTGTGGGCGGCGGCGCCAAGGTCGAGGGGCCGAGCGCCGACGAGGTCTACGCGGGCAAGATCAAGTCCACCTCGTCCGAAGAAGTCGGCATGATGCTCGAGAGCGCGAGCCGCGTGGTCATCGTGCCGGGCTACGGCATGGCGGTCGCGCAGGCGCAGCACGCCGTCCGCGATCTCATGAACCTCCTCCAGGAGCGCGGCACGGAAGTGGAGTTCGCCATCCACCCGGTTGCCGGCCGGATGCCCGGTCACATGAACGTCCTTCTCGCCGAGTCGGATGTCCCCTACGACCACCTCAAGGAGATGGAGGTGGCAAACCCCACGTTCCCGCAGACCGACGTGGCCATCGTCATCGGCGCGAACGACGTCGTGAACCCCGACGCGCGTGAGGTGCCAGACAGCCCGATCGCCGGCATGCCGATCATCGAGGTGGACAAGGCGCGCACGGTGGTCGTGATCAAGCGGAGCCTGAGTCCCGGCTTTGCCGGCGTGCCCAACCCGCTGTTTGCCGCCGACAACACGATGATGCTGTTCGGCCACGGCAAAGAGGCGATCCTCGACATCGTGGGCGCGCTCAAGGAGGACTAGAGCCTATCTCAATAATCGGACCGAGCCCGGCGTGTGAGGCGCGCCGCCAGCAAGACGCGACGAAGGAGCGGGCTGAAGCCCGTGACTGAGGAGCAACGCCGCTGGCGGTGATGGATCGCGGGTCGGGCGATGGGAGATTTTTGAGATGGGCTCTAGGCCCGCGCCGCGGCGCCGGCCGGCCCGGCGCGCGCTCGGCTCACGTCCTTAGCGACACGAGCTCGCCGGCGCCGGGCTCGCCCTCCCGCGAACGGTTGGCGAGCTGCCCGCAGGCGGCGTCGATGTCGTCGCCGCGCGGCGTCCGCAGATACGTCGGCAGCCCTTGCCGCCGGGCCTCCTGCTGAAACGCCTCGATCGCCTCGGGACTGGGCCGCTCGTAGGGCGCGCCGGGGTGCGGGTTCCACGGGATCACGTTCAGCTTGCAGCGGATGGGGCGAAGCAGCTTCCCCAGGCGAACGGCGTCGTCCACGCTGTCGTTTTTGCCGGCCAGGAGCACGTACTCGAACGTGACGCTCCGGCGCTTTTCGAGCGGAAACTCGCGCACCGCGCGCAAGAGTTCGGCGATGGGGAAGCGCCGGTTTA
>SLNH01000257.1 GCA_007133195.1 Nannocystineae bacterium
CGAAGGCGGCGCCGCCGCGGGCGAAGCCGTAGCGGTAGCACTGCGGGTAGCGCGCCGACATCCGGCGAAGCACATCGAGCGGCCGGGCGGGGCGGGCGAGCTGCAACACGCGGCAGCGGGCCGCCACGATCTTGTCGGCCGCGCCGCCGAGGATGTCGCGCCGGATGGCGGTGACGCGGCGGCGCCAGGTCTCGAGGTCGATCCCGCCCGGCAGCTCACCGCTCACGGGAGGCTGGGCCTCGGGCGCCGGCGGGTCGTTGGCCGCCGCCGCGACGAGGGCGGCCAGCTTGTTCGCGGCGCGCTGCCGCTCGCGCGGGTCGAGCGCCGCTTCGAGGGGCGCCGCCACGCTGGCCCAGGCCTCGTCGCCGTTTCGCTGGTATCCGAGCTCGGGGAGCGCGAACGAGGCGTCGCCGAGCGGCGCCCACGATGGCGACGGCGGGCCGGGCCGAAATGCGAGCCCACCGATGAGGCGCGGCGTCGGCGCGCGCAGGCCGGGGTGCGTCGCGGTGGCCAGCGCGGACAGCGCCTCGCCGCCGCGGCGCTTCAGGCCAGAAATTCGGCTCGAGCCGGTCTCGTCCACCGAGATGGCTTCGCCCACGCCGCCGATCTCGGGTCCCTGGGGGGGCGCCCACAGGCGCCAGGTGTCGCCGGCGTAAGCGGCGAGCACATCTGCCGCGGGGGCAGGGGCCGCGGGCGCGCTCACCACCAGCACCCGCCCGGCGCGCCCCCGAGCGAGGCGGGAGAGCGCATCGAGCGCGAAGCGGGCGGTGTCCGCGGCGTCCGCGTTCGCGTCGCCGCGCGCGCGCCCCGGTGCGATCACCGGGCCTCCTTCACGATGCCCGAGAACAGGTGGCACGCCCCGAACGACAGCGGCCGAGCTTCGAGCCCCTCGAACCCCGCCGACTCCATCATCCCGGCGAACTCGGCGGGCGGGGGAAACGCGGCGATCGACGATTCGAGGTACCGGTATTCTCGCGCGCCGGACAACAGCGCGCCGATCCGGGGGACTCCGCGGTGGATGTAGGCGCGGGCGAGCGGCGCGAGGACGCCGCTCTTGGGCTCGGTGAGCTCCAAGATGACGACGCGCCCGCCCGGGCGGACCACCCGCGCGAGCTCGGCGAGGGCGCGCGGTCGATCGCTCACATTGCGGATGCCGAAGCCCACGCACGCGCCGTCGAAGGCCCCGTCGTCGGCGGGGATAGACTCCCCCTCCCCGAGCTCGAGCACGACGCTGTCCGACACGCCGGCGCGGCGCATCTTCTCGCGGGCGCGGTCCAGCATCGCCGGCGACGGATCGACGCCCGCCACCCGGGCGCCGGGAGCCTCCGCCAACACCGCGAGCGCGAGGTCGCCGGTGCCGGTAGCTAGGTCGAGAATTTGGCTCCCGTCCTCCGGCGCGAGCATCCGCGCGGCGCGCCGGCGCCACCGCCTGTCCCCGCCCGCGGTGAGCACGCGGTTGACCAGATCGTAGCGCTCGGCGATGCCGTCGAACATGGCGCCGCTCCCTCCGCGTGGGACGGACGGCGAATCCTTCGGTGAACGTGTCGTCGTTGTCATCGCTCGCGATCGATGCTCGCGTGGACGACGGCCGCCAGCGCGCGCCGCTCGGCGCCGTCGGGGATCGCCGAGAGCGCCTTCAGGGCCTCGTCGGCGCGTGATTCGGCGAGCTCCCGGCACGCCTCGAGCCCTCCGCTCGCCTTCACGAGGGCTGAGATCTCGGCTGCCTCCGACGCCGCCAGGTCTTCGCCATCCGGGCGCTCGAGGTGCGCCTCGAGCCGGGCGGCGAGGGCCGAATCGCGGGCGGCGGCGACCACGAGCGGATAGGTCATCTTCCCCTCGCGCAGATCGGAGAGCACGTCTTTTCCGGTGGCCGAGGCGTCGCCACCCAAGTCGAGGAGATCGTCTACCGCCTGAAACGCGACCCCGAGATGGAATCCGAACCGCTCGAGCGCGTCGGTGTGATCTTCGCTCAAACCGCCGGCCCGGCCGCCGGCGCGCATCGCCCACCGGAACAGCGACGCGGTCTTGCCCTCGACGACGCGCATGTAGTCGCTCACGCCGTCACCGAGCCGGCCGCGGTTTTCGAGCTGGATCGACTCGGCCAGGATCATCTCCTCGATGACCGCCAGCATGTCGTCGACCAGTCCCTCGATACCCGCCCGGCGGATGCGCCGGAGCGCCTCGACGAGGAGCCAGTCGCCGGCGTAGATCGAGGCCGCGTTGCCGTAGATGGCGCGGGCCGCGGGTGAGCCGCGCCGGGTGTCGCCGCCGTCGATGACGTCGTCGTGAAGGAGCGTTGCGCTGTGAACGAGCTCCACGGCCACGGCGAGTTGTCTGGCCTGCTCGCCGAAGCCGGTGCCGATCTTCGCTGCGATCGCGACGCACATCGGGCGCAGGTGCTTGCCGCCCAAATCCAAAAGATGCCTGGCGCTCGCCTGCACCACGCGCGGCCCCTCGGGCAGTGAGCTGAGCTCGCGCTCGACGCTCGCCAACTCGTCTCCCAGCCACTCGCGCAGCGCCCCGAGGCGATCGGCGAGGCCGGCGAGGCCGCGGCCGCGGCAGACGTCTGCGATGCGCCCGAGTAAAGGTGCAGGGGCGGCGAACGTGGGTTGTGCCGACTGCGACATGTAAAGGATCCGCCTCGCCGGAAGTGACCACCATCCCCTACCCCGCTGCCGGCTTCAATTAATCCTGAAAACTTTGAATTTTCAATGGCAGTCCCGATGGAATCGTGTAAGTGCGCGATACCTCAAGGACTTTATTCGGGGGCCGGGGGTCGCACGGCCGTGCGGGACGCGTTATACTGCGATTTTCCGCTCCCTGAAGGCGTCGACCGTGCCCGATCATGAAGAGACCGGAACGCTCGTGATCCAATCGCCAGGCCAGGGTGGGTCTGGAGATCTGGACCCCGAAGGCGAGGCGTGCCTAATCCTGATTCATCCGCCCGGGCCCAACCTGGGTCGTCGCACGGCGTTGCCCAAGCCTCCGTACGTCATCGGGCGCGAGAGCGACGCCGATCTCCTCATCAACCGCGACTCCGTGTCGCGCCGGCACGCCGAGATCTCGCGGGATGGCGAGGGGCGTTGGCGCATCCGTGATCTCGGCTCGACCAACGGCACCTTCGTCAACGAGTACCGTCTGCCCCACGCGTTTTTGCGCGATGGCGATCAGGTCCGCATCGGCGACACCATCTTCAAGTTCCTGAGCGGCGAGAACGTCGAGGCGGCCTATCACGAGGAGATCTACCGGATGACCATCGCCGATGGTCTCACCGGCGTGGCCAACAAGCGCTACTTCATGGAGTTTCTTCAGCGCGAGCTCGCCGCCGCCCAACGCCACGGTACGCCGCTTTCGCTCGTGCTGTTCGACATCGATCACTTCAAACCGATCAACGACGAGCGCGGGCACCTGTGCGGCGACGAAGTGCTCAAGGAGCTCTCCGCCCGGGTGCGGCCGCGCATTCGCCGAGAGGATCTCTTCGCGCGCTACGGGGGCGAGGAGTTCGCGTGCATCCTCACCCACACGGCCATGAGTGGGGGCGTGAAATTCGCCGAAGCAGTGCGACGGCTCATCGCCGATCGCGCGTTCGATTTCGAGGGCGAGTCGTTTTCGGTCACGATCAGCGTCGGGGTCGCCGAGCTCGCCAAGGATGGGACGGAGTCGGCAGACGACTTGACCCAACGGGCCGACGACAAGCTGTACGAGGCCAAGCGCGCGGGGCGAAACCGCGTCGTCCCGGATCCGGCTACCTTCGGATGGGGCGCCTGAGCGGACGCACGACGGTCGGCGCCGCGGGTTCGCGGATCGGGTGGTGGGAGCGCGGCCCGGCGGCGCGCGGCGCGTGACGATGGCAGGCCTTTCGATCGACGCTGAAGCGCTCGATGATATCGGGTGGAACGCCGTCTTGGACGCGCTCGCCCGGCGCTGCGCGACGGAGCGGGGCGAGGCGCTGGCGAAGGCGCGTGGCTTTGCGGCCGGACCCGACGAGGCGCGCGTCCGAATCGAGGAGATCTCCGAGGCGAGGCGCCTTCTCGCGGTAAACGCGCCGCTTTCGTTCGCCGGCGTCACCGACGTCGAGCGCGCTGCGGGGCGCGCGGAAAAGGGCGCGGTCTTGGCCCCAGAAGAGCTCGTCGCCGTCGCCGACGCCGCCCGGGGCATCGCTCGGCTGGGACGACACCTGTCGCGCTGTGGTGACGAGGCGCCCAGGCTCGCCGAGCGCGCGCCCGCGCTCCCCGACCTCGGCCACGTGTATGGCCCGATCCACGATGCCTTCGAGCCCGGTCCGCGGCTCGCCGATCACGCGAGTGACGCGCTGGGCGGTCTGAGGCGCCGGGTGGCGGCGCTCACCGCCGAGCTCGAGGCGCGCGCCCGGAACCTGCTGGGCGATCCCGACCTGTCGCCGCACCTTCAGGATCGCTTCACCACGCAGCGCGAAGATCGCTACGTGGTCCCGGTCAAGGCGGGGGCGCAGGCGTCGGTGAAAGGCATCGTGCACGGCACGTCGCAAAGCGGGCAGACCGTGTTCATCGAGCCGGAGGCGATCGTCGACCTCAACAACCGCGTCGTCATCGCCGAGTGTGATGTCGCCGAGGAGGAGCGGCGAATTCTCGCAGAGCTTAGCGCGTACGTCGGCGAAGAGGCGCAGGCCGTTTGCGCCGGCGTAGACGCGGCGACGGAGCTCGATGTGGTGAGCGCTGCCGCCCGCCTCGCCGAGGATCTAGACGCTTCGCCGCCGGCGATCGCGCCGGGCGCGGCGCTGTCGCTCAAGGGGGCCAGAAATCCGCAGATGGTGATCGCGAGCCGCGCTTGCGTCGCCAACGACATCGAGGTGCGCGACAGGAGTTTGCTCTTGATCTCCGGCCCGAACGCGGGCGGAAAGACCGTGGCCCTCAAGACCGCGGGCCTCGCCATCGCGATGGCGCACGCCGGCCTGCACATCGCGGCCGATCCCGGCTCCTCGCTGCCGTGGCTCTCGGCGGTTCATACCCACCTCGGCGACGCCCAGAACCTCGATCGCGATCTGTCTACGTTCAGCGCACAGGTCGTGGCCTTTGGTCAGTTTTTGGCGCGCGGCGACGCCTCCACGTTCCTGCTCCTCGACGAGGTGGCCGTGGGGACGGACCCCGAGCAGGGCGCGGCGCTCGCGCAAGCCGTCCTCGAGGCGCTCGCCGATCGCGGCGTGTCGGGCATCGTCACCACGCACTACGAGCGGCTCAAGGCGCTGGCCACCGCGGACGATCGATTCGCCAACGCGTCCGTGGGGTTCGATATCGATTCGATGCAGCCGACTTTCAAGCTCCACCTCGGCCTGCCCGGATCGTCGGGCGCGTTCGCCGTGGCTCGCCGGATCGGCCTCCCGGAGGCGGTGGTGGCGAGGGGCGAGGCGCTTTTGGGCGAGGCCGGCGCCGGCGTCGAACAGTTGTTGGGCGACATCGCGCGCGAACGGGACGCCGCGCGCGCAGAGCGGAGCGCTGCCGAGGACGAGCGCGCTTCGGCGGAGCGTGCGCGGGCCCAGGTCGAGGCCGAGGCCAAGCGGCTTCGCGAAGAGCGGCGGCGTGTCGAGGAGGCCGAGGACGCGGCGGCGGTGGCGGCGCTGCGCCGCGCACGCGAGGAGATCGACCGGGTGCGCGCGGAGGTCCGCAAGGCGGACCGCCAGGCGGACATCGCCGCGGCGGAGGGGCGACTCGATCGCGCGGCGCGGCGTTTAGCGGTGCAGGCGAAGGCGCGACAGCAAAGCTCGGCCGGCGATGGCGCCAGCACCGCGCCCAATCCGGATGTGCTCGAGGCGGGAACCGAGGTCTACGTATCTGGCCTCGGCGGCCGCGGCCGCGTGGTCGAGCGTCCGAAGGGCCAGCGCGTTACCGTTCAGCTCGGGGCGCTCCGGACGCAAGTCGCGGTGGGCGATCTTCGGCTCGATCCGGGCGGACACTCGGCGTCCGGTGGGGGAGCGCGTCCGCTTGGCGGTGATGGGGGCGCGGCGCGAACCGCGGGCGGTGGCGCGGCAAAAACGGCGGCCGAGAGTGCCGCGCGAAGCGAGGGCGGGCAGAGCCCGGCGATTCGCACTCCGGATTCGACCCTCGATGTTCGCGGACACCGCGTCCACGAAGCGCTGGCCGAGCTCGACCGCTTTATCGATCGATCACTTCTCGCGCATATCGACGCCGTGTTCGTCCTGCACGGCCACGGGACCGGAGCGCTTCGCCGCGCGGTCCGGGAGCACGCAGCCGCGCACCCCGCCGCATCGGCGTGGAGCGCTGCGTCGCCCGAGGACGGCGGCGACGGCGTCACCGTGATTTCGCTCGACGTCGGCGAGTAAAAACCTGGCCTCCTCAAGGATCTGGCGCGGTAGGCGGCGATGGCGCGCCGAGCTGTCTTGGATGCGCGGGTACGCCCGTGGTAGACGCGTTGGTGCGCGAATTCGGATGCACTCAAGAAAACGCAAACAGAGGGCTGCGCGCCCTTCGCACGAAACCGGCGCGCTCTTTCCGACGGCCTCGCGACTCCGTAACTCGGCGCGGTTCACAACTCACCGCACCGCCAGGAATTTCGCGAATCACGTGGAAATTTCCGCGGACGTGACGTGGATTTTACGCTAGGGTAGCTCGCCGAACGGCCAGGTCGGGGAACTCTCCGCTGCGAAGGAGAATGGGACTTGCGGAAGCCTGTAGTCCTCATCATCGATGACGAGGAACTCGTTCGCGATCTCCTGCGGGATCTTTTGGAGGATCGCGAGTACGAGGTTTGGACCGCCAAGACGGGGCGACAAGGGGAGGACCTCGTGTCTCGCGGTCCGGATTTGGTGTTTCTCGATTATCGCCTCCCGGACGCTGACGGGTTCGATCTCCTCGAGCGAATCAAGGAGATCGACGCCGATCTCCCGGTCATCATGCTGACCGGGTATTCGAGCGTGGAGCACGCGGTCAAAGCGATGAAGCAGGGCGCTTACCACTACGTGAGCAAGCCCTTCGAGCTCGAGGAGGTCGCGGTGCTCACGAAGCGAGCGCTCGAGGCCACGCAGCTGCAGCGCGAGGTCCGGGCGCTCAGGATCGCCAGCGGCAACGGTTCCTCGGTCGACCGCATCATCGGCGACTCGCCGGCGCTCACGCGGGCCAAGCATTTGCTCTCGCGCATCGCGCAGAGCCCTGCGTCCACGGTCCTGCTCACCGGCGAGAGCGGAACGGGCAAGGATCTGGCGGCGCAGGTCGTCCACGCGAACAGTGATCGGGCGAGCGGGCCGTTTCTCACGATCACGTGCTCGGCGGTGCCGGACACGCTCCTCGAGAGCGAGCTATTCGGTCACGAGCGCGGCGCGTTTACCGACGCAAAAACGCTCAAGCGCGGCCTGCTCGAACACGCGCACGGCGGGACGGTCTTCCTCGACGAGATCGGCGAGATGGCGCCGGCGCTGCAGGCCAAGCTCCTGCGGTTTCTCGAGTCGAAGACGCTGCGCCGGGTCGGCGGGTCCACGGATTTTCGCGCCGACGTTCGCATCGTGGCGGCGACGAACGTCGATCTCGCCGAGGCCGTGCGCGAGCGTCAGTTCCGCGAAGACTTGTACTACCGGCTCGCGGTGCTCACCATGCACATCCCGCCGCTCCGGGAACGGCTGGAAGACGTGCCGCTGCTCGCGCAGCACTTCATCACGCATTTCAACCGAGAGTTTCGCAAGCAGGTCCGGCGCGTGTCGCCCGGCGCGATGGACATGCTGCGCTCGCATTCGTGGCCGGGGAACGTCCGCGAGCTTCGCAACGCGATCGAGCGGGCGATTCTGCTCGCGGAGTCCGACGAGCTGCGCGAGCAGGATTTCGGCATGCTCGGGGCGACGTCGATCGAGCAGGACTCGTTCAGGCTTCCGAGCAGCGGCGTGGATTTCCGCGAGCTCGAGCGCAGCCTGGTTTTGCAGGCGCTCGAGCGCGCCGGGGGCAACAAAACCCGCGCAGCCATGCTGCTCGGCATGAACCGCGACCAAATCCGCTATCGGATCGAAAAGTTCGATCTCGAGGACTACGAGCAGCCGATGGAAAAGCGGCCGTAGCGGCGGAGCGCGGCGCCGCCCTCACTCGCGGCGCCGCGCGCTCGTGAGCAACGTAAGCAGGCGGCCGAGAACAACCCGGACAGGATCACAGCAACTGCGCTCTGCGACTAACGCGGCGTGGAATTCATTTCTGTTCAGGTGGTGCCCGCCAGGTCGCGCAAGCGGCGGAGCTCGAGTTCGTAGTAGCGCTCGCCGCTGGTCCTCGTCCTCGCCCATACCTCGTCGAGGATGGCAGCGGCGCGGCGGTGCTCCCCCACCGCGCAGAGCGCCTCGGCGAGCAGGACCTGGTAGAACGACTCCACTCCGCGAAAACGGGGTCACGCGAGCAGGTCAGAAAGTGCTGAGATCGCGAGGGACCTGCGGCGAAGTGACAAAACCTTGGCGGGCATGATTCTGTCCTCACTGCCATCTTGAGGATTCGCTACGTGCCTTTCTGCCGCGTGCACCCATTATGACGAAGCTAGGCGGAGTGGCTCCCGGGCGCTCGATCCATCGGGTCGGCGCAGGCGCCGGGCGTAGGGATGCGAGGCAGCCTCGTAGACGTCGAGGTGCTCGGCATGGCGGGGCGGATCGCCGCGATCGGCGGTAGGCGATGAAAGCTCGGAAGATGCCCCTTGGCTGGTACGCTGGCCGCATGCGCTGGCCATCGACCTACGCGGCGGCCGTGGCCGCTCCTTTGCTCTGGAGCTGCGGCGGCGACGCAGCGCCGACGGCCGACGCAGCCCACGGGCCCGACGACGCGCTGGCCTCGGCCGACGCGCTGGCCCCGGCCGACGCGCGAGCCTCGGCCGATGCGAACCAGCAGCCGCCGCCGGTCGACGCGGATCCGGCGTGTCTCGAGCGCTGCGCGTTCCCCCTCGAGCTAAGCCGGAGGACAGGGCGACCAACCGCTCGTTCCTTCCAGTGGCGATCGAAGCCCTCGCCCGAATGACGGCGTCACTCTCGCTGGCGGAACAGGCGGGGGCGTGTGGGCGGACCCTTTGCGCGCC
>SLNH01000455.1 GCA_007133195.1 Nannocystineae bacterium
CGCCGAAGTAGCCAAGCGGTCCCCCAACCTCGGCGCGCGCCCACACGGTAACCTCCCTGAGCCTGCGGGCGAGGAAGGGAATGTCGAACCGAAGGTGGGCGTCCACGGCGTCGGTGACCTCTTCGCTGCTCGTGAGCAGGTCGAACAGGAGCGTCGCCGCGCCTTTTTCGCGGACCACCCGAGCCACGTAGCGATTGCGCGGGCTGCCTCGGCTGCTCCCGCTGCCGTGGGCGAAGATGACGAGACCACGCGCGCCGGCCGGCACGCTGAGATCCCCCCGCAGCGTGGCCGCGTGAACGGGTATATCGACAGTCTCGACCCGCGCTCGATTTATCATCCTCACCTCCTGCTGCTGCTCGCCCGGGTGCGGCGCGACGCGCTCACCTGTGACGCCGCGCAGACGCGCGCTCGATGGATCGCTCGCCTGCCGATCGGCGCTTGCAGATTCTCGGCCCACTCGGCGCGCTGCGACGCCGAACGCCTGTCACCAAAGCGACGCCCACTCGTCGCTCGGCTCGAGATTCTCCTAGAGATTCTCTTAGAGATGTGGCGGCCCGCGCACGAGCGGGCGCCATGCGCCGCCTCGGGCGAACGGCTGGTCTCTGCTTTGCAGCACCGGGTGACACCCATGCAGCTCGAAGCCGCGATCTTGGACGTGGACGGCGTCTTGACCCGAACGGCGGTCGTGCACGAGGAGGCGTGGAGGCAGGTCTTCGATCCCGTGCTCGCGGAGCACGGAGACAGGCGCCCGTTTACGCACGCTGACTACCTCGCGCACGTGGACGGAAAACCGCGCGATGACGGCCTGAACGACTTTCTGGCCTCGCGGCGTATCCGGCTCACGGCGAGCGAGGGACGCCGCCTCGCGACGCGGAAGAACGAGATCTTCCTCGCCCTCGTCCGCGAGCGGGGGGCGGACGTCTACGCCGACACCGTGGACGAGGTCGAGCGCTGGCGGCGCCACGGGCTCGCGATCGCGTTCGTGTCGGCGAGCAAGAACGCGGAGGCCATCCTGCGGAGCGCCAAGCTCGACACCCTGTGCGACGTGCTACTCACCGGCCTGGATGCGGCGCGCGCGGAACTAGACGGGAAGGCGGCGCTATTTCGGCACGCGGCGCGGCGCCTCGACGTCGAGCCGGGCCGAGCGCTCGTCGTCGAAGACGCCGTCGCCGGCGTTCGCGCCGCCGCCGCCGGCGGCTTCGCGCTGGTCGTAGGGCTGTCCCGCGCGGGCGCCGATCCACAAGCGCTGTCGGCGGCCGGCGCCCACCGGGTCGTCGCGAGCCTGAGCGATCTCGAGGGCATCGTTCGGCCGGGCTCGCGGCCCGCGGCGTCGTTGCCGTGGGCGCTGCACTTCGATCGCGTGGATGTGCGGGTAGGTGAGCTCGAGCCGGCGATCCTCCTCGACTTCGACGGAACGCTGGCCCCCATCGTGCCCTATCCTGACGACGCCGCGATTCCCGACGCGGCGCGCGAGCTGGTGGCCGCGCTGGCCGCGCGCTTTCCCGTGGCGATCGTGAGCGGCCGGGATCGAGCCGACGTGGCGCGCCGGGTCGGCATCCCGGGAATCTGGTACGCGGGGAGCCACGGGTTCGAGATCTCGGATCCGCAGGGCCAGATCCTCACCCGCGATGAGGCCTATCCCGCGCTCGCGCCGCTCGCGGAGGCAGAGCGGGTGCTCGCGCGCGAGCTAGGCGACGTACCGGGCGTCACGGTGGAGCGCAAGGCATTCGCCCTCGCCCTCCACTACCGGCGGGCCACGGACGAGGTCGCGGATCGCGTCATCGCGCGCGCCGTCGCCATCGCCGACGCTGAGCCCGCACTGCGCGTTCACCGCGATCAGAAGGTCATCGAGCTCAGGCCCGATGTGGACTGGGACAAGGGGCGCGCCATCGGCCAGATTTTGAGCGCCCTGGGCGTCTCCGCGGACGACACGGTCCCCGTTTACGTCGGCGACGGCCCCACCGATGAAGACGCGTTCCGCGCGCTCGAGGGAGGGGGCATCGGCGTCCTCGTGGGCGCGCCGCGAAGGCCCACGCACGCCGCGCTGCGCCTTCGCGATCAGGATGAGGTGGTCCTGTTTTTGCGCGAGCTCGTACGGTTCGGCGACAGAGCGCGTTACGCCGACGAATGGACGCTGCGCTACGAGGGGTGGGATCCGCAAAACGAGGGACTGCGCGAAGCGCTGTGCACCCTGGGAAACGGGAACTTCGCCACTCGGGGAGCGGCTGAGGAGGCCACAGCCGACGACGTTCACTACCCGGGGACCTACTGGGCCGGCGGTTACGATCGCGTCGCCACCGAGATCCGCGGCGAGGTGCTCGAGAACGAAGACCTGGTCAACTGGCCGAATTGGCTCCGGCTGTCGTTTCGCCCCAAGGGGGGCAGCTGGCTGTCGCCGCAGCACTTCGAGATCCTGGATCACCGCCAGGACCTCGACCTTCGGCGCGGCATCTTGAAGCGGCGACTTCGCGTCCGCGACCCCGCGGGACGGGAGACGTCGCTCCTGACCAGCCGGATCGTGAGCATGGACGACCCGAACATCGGGGCGATCGCGTGGGTCCTCACGCCGCAAAACTGGGAGGGGCGGATCGAGATACGGAGCGCCCTCGACGGCACGGTCCAAAACCGGGGCGTCGCCCGCTATCGCGAGCTACGCGGCGATCACCTCGTTCCGCGCGGGTCGGGGGTGGGCGCGGATGAGTCGATCTGGCTCGATATGCGCACGCGACAGTCGCGGATCGCGATGGCCCAAGCCGCGCGCACCCGCATCACATCCGAGTCCCACGCGCCGCGACACCGCCGCGTGTTCGAGCTCCCCGACCGCGTGGAGGAGCGGATCGACGTGGATGTGGCGGCGGGGCAGCCGCTTCGCCTCGAGAAGGTAGTCACCCTGCAGGTGTCCCGAGATCCGGCCATTTCCGAGCCGCTCGCCGACGCCCGCGAGCGGCTCCGGCGCGCGCCCGACTACCACGAGCTGGCCTCGGACCACGCCCGCCGCCTGGCCGAGTTGTGGCGTCGCTGCGACATCCGTTTGGGTCCGGGCCGCGAGCGGGAAAACCGGATCCTCCGCCTTCACATCTTCCACCTGCTCCAGGTCGTGTCTCCTCACATCATTCACCGCGACACCGGCGTCCCGGCGCGCGGCCTGCACGGCGAGGCCTACCGCGGCCACGTGTTTTGGGACGAGCTATTCATCTTTCCGTTTTTGAACCTCCGGATCCCGGAGCTCACGCGCGAGCTCCTCATGTATCGCTACCTGCGCCTCGGGGCCGCGAAGGCCCTCGCCCACGGCATCGGCTGCGCGGGGGCCGCCTTCCCGTGGCAAAGCGGCAGCAGCGGCCGGGAGGAGAGCCAAGTTTTGCACCTAAACCCGCGCTCGGGGCGCTGGATTCCCGACGCGACGCAGCGCCAGCGCCACATCAACGCCGCCGTGGCGTGGAACGTTTGGCAGTACGTGGAGACCACCGACGATCGCGAGTTTCTGTCCTACTACGGCGCCGAAATGCTGCTCGAGATCGCGCGGTTTTGGGCGAGCGCGGCGTCGTGGGACGAGGGCGAGGGCCGCTACCGCATCCGCGGCGTGGTCGGCCCCGACGAGTTTCACACCCGCTATCCAGGCGCCGACGGCCCCGGGATCGACGACAACGCCTACACGAACGTGATGGCGTCGTGGTGCCTGCGCACGGCCGAGCGCGCGCTGGCCCGGCTCGACCACCATCGCAGGCACGAGCTCCTCGACCATCTCGGGATCACCGACCGTGACCGGCGGCGGTGGCACAACGTGGCGACGAAGCTGCGCGTCGGCTTTCACGGCGGTCACATCATCAGCCAGTTCGACGGCTACGAGGACCTCGAGGAGCTCGACTGGGACGACTACCGAGCGCGCTATGGCGACATCCACCGGCTCGACCGCATCCTCGAGGCGGAGGGCGACTCGCCCAACCGCTACAAAGCCAGCAAACAAGCCGACGTGCTCATGCTGTTCTTCTTGTTCACCGACGAGGGCGTCATCGAGCAGCTCCGATTCATGGGCTACGAGCTCCGCCCCGAGCACATCCCGGACAACATCGACTACTATCTGAGCCGAACCTCACACGGCTCGACGCTGAGCAGCATGATCCACTCGTGGGTCATCGCGCGCCACGATCGCGCCCAGTCCTGGCGCCTGTTCGAGACCGCGCTGCGCGCCGACGTCGACGACATTCAGGGCGGCACGACCCCAGAGGGCATCCACCTCGGCGCCATGGCGGGCACGGTCGACCTCGCGCAGCGCGGCTACACCGGCGCCAACATCGAGGGCGACGTCCTGTGGCTGTCACCCCAGCTCCCCGAGGAGATGCCCGAGCTGTGCCTGTGCCTGCGGTTTCGCGGCGCCCTGCTCGCGGTCACGATCGCCCACGACCAGGTCGCCATCGATCTGTACGGAGGCGAAGCCGACACCGCGCGGATCGGGCTTTACGGCGAGGTTTACGAGCTTCGGCGCGGCGAGCCCCGTCACTTTTCCGCTCGCGCGTAGACGCGCGCTGGCGGGGCGTCACGAGCGCGTCGCCGCCTACGTTTTCCCATCGCAGCGCACCCCGACCTCGGCCCACGCGTCGGCGAGCGCTTGGATGTCACCCGGGGCGTAGCCCAGCTCGGCGGCCGCGCCGAGCACGCCGCGACATCCGGCCTCGAAGTCGCTGGTGCGCGTCCAAAACCCGGCGTTGGCCTCCACCCACACCCGCGCCGCCCGGCGCACGCCGTCTCGGGTGGCGCTCGTTTTGCCCGACAGACCGCGCGCCGCGAGGCAAAACGCGCGATTCGCGACGCCGCTCGCCGCGTGGACGAACATCCCGTCTTCGTAGTCACGGACGTGGTCGATCGATCGTCCGTCTCGGGCGGGCTCGCACAGGTCGCGAAGCGGGGCGCCGCCGCGGCGGGCGATGTCGGCGCCGATCTGCATGCGCGGCTCGGTGTCGTGCGCTCCGTCCGCATAAAAGCTGGCCGCTGCCCCGGCGACGTCCGAGAACGACTCGTTTAGCGCCCCCGCTTGCCCCTGGAACACGAGGTCCGCGTGGTGCTCCGTAAACCCGTGGAGGATCTCGTGCGCTACCACGGACAGATCCCCGGCGAGCGGAAAATAGGCTTCGCCGCCGTCGCCGTAGGTGACCTGCCGTCCGTCCCAGAACGCGCCGGGGTAACCATCCCCGTAGCGCACCCGGCTGCGAATCGCGGCTCCCTCCCCGTCGATCGACTCACGCTCCATCCAGTCTGCGAGCATATCCAGCGTCACGGCGGCGAAGCCGTGCGCGTCGTTCGCCGCCCGGCCCGGCATGCAGCGCGGCGAGCCCTCGACGGCGCGCCCGGAGCCCGTGCTCCGCCCGCCCATGTCCACGGTTTCGAGCCTGGGCGACGAAAGCGCGTAGCCCCCGCACCCGGGCGTCACCTCGAGCGCCGTCACCCACCGGCGCGGCACCCGAGGGTTGCCGCCTAGCCCCGACGCCTTCGTCACCTTCGCGATCGCGTCGAACGCAAGGAGCTCGTCCCCGGTCGTCGCGTCGATGATCTGCCTGGGCCGGGTCACCACGGTTTCGACTTGGCCCTGACTGTAGGCTTCCACATACCACGCGAGCACAGCGCCCTCGTCGTTGACGAACCACACGAGCTCGGCGTCTTCGCGAAGCGTCTCGAGCGGCTCACCCACGCGCGCGGCGTCCCGCGTCGCGCCGGCGAGGGATAGGGCTGCCTCCCGGGGTATCGCGGGGCGCGGCGCGTCCTGCGTTCCGAGTTCCGCCGCAAGCTCGCCCGACACGCCCCACACCCGCTCGCTCGACACCCGAACCGCCACCTCGGCGCCCCACACGGGGATGCCCGCGCGGAGCTGTCGCATGCGCACGTAGCGCCGCCCGTCTGATCCGCGCCGCACGGAGGTGACCTCGAAGTCGTCTTGCTCCTCCCCTACGCCGAGCGCGCCGGCGCGCGCATCGAGGTAGGCGCGCGCCGAACGGACCGGATCCCCCGGCACCAAGGCCCGCTCGACGTCGGCGATCTCCACGGCGGACGTATTTCGGGCCGGCTCTGCGCCAAAAGGTTCGGGGCCGGTGCAGGAGAGCGCAGCTGCGAGCCCGGCAAAAGCGCACACCGCCGCGAAACCGCCCCTCATCGCGCGCCCGCGGCCCGGCCGCTGGGCCCGGCCGAGCGCGACGAAGCGGGCGCCCGCCGCGTCATGCCTCGCGCTCCGCCTGCTGGCCGCCCCGCGCCCCGGCGTCCAAGCTCCGCTTGATGCTCACGTCGAGCGGTTCTTGGGACAGGCCGCGATAGAAGCTGTACATGATGAACAGCAGGATCACGCAAAACGGCAGGCCCGTCGCCACGGAGCCGGTTTGGAGCGCCCTGAGCGCTTGCTGGCCGCCCACGACCAAGAGCACGGAAGCCACCGCGCCCACCGAGGTCGCCCAGAACACGCGCTGGCGGGTCGGCGAATGCTGCTTCCCGGACGTGAGGATGTCCATGACGAGAGACGCCGAGTCCGCGGAGGTCACAAAGAAGATCACGATGATGATCGTGGTGAGGAACGAGGTCACCGCGGTCCAAGGGAACTGCTCGAGGAGAGCGAAGATCGCGACCTCTTGCCGGGCCTCGGTGAGCTGCACCTCCACCATCCCGAGCATGTTGACGCTCTCACCCATGACGAGGGACTTGATGCCCCCGTCGCCGAATAGCTCGATTCCAAGCGCGCTGTTGCCGAACACGGACAGCCACACGAAGGTGATCCCCGTGGGGACGAGGAGGACCCCGAGCATGAACTCGCGGATCTTTCGCCCGTAGGAGATGCGCGCGATGAAGGTGCCCACGAACGGCGCCCACGCGATCCACCACCCCCAGTAAAACAGGGTGAGGCCCACCCGGGCGCTCTTTTCCTCGTCGGGAGCGACCTCGCCGCGGAACGCGTCGTGGAAAAACGTCGTGTCGATGAAGTTCTGCAGGTAGTAGCCGAGCCCCTGCACCAGGTTTTCGAGCAGGAACAGCGTCGGCCCGAGCACGAACACGAACAGGAGCAGGAGGCCGGCGGTGATGAGGTTCGTCTCGCTGAGGCGGCGAATCCCCTTGTCCACGCCGCTCACCACGGAGATCGTCGCCAGGGCCGTGATGCCGATGATGAGGATCACCTGATTACCGGTGGTGACCTCGTAGCCCACGAGCCGCTCGAGGCCCTGGTTGACCTGCATCGCGCCGATGCCGAGCGATGTGGCGACGCCGAACATCGTGCCGAGCACGGCGAAGATATCGACCGCGTTTCCGATCGGCCCGTGGATGCGATCG
Organism: Nannocystineae bacterium; assembly: GCA_007133195.1. Lineage (GTDB taxonomy): Bacteria > Myxococcota_A > Polyangia > Haliangiales > Haliangiaceae > SLNH01. The sequence goes on from SLNH01000455.1 coordinate 7,303, forward strand.
CCCAGCAGCGGGTAGAGCACCGAGCGCACGCGGAGCGGCAGCTCCCAGCGGTAGGAGAAGTACGCGAGCGCCGCGGCCAGCAGCCCGTACACGCCCCAGGCGTGTACGCCCCAGTGGTAGAAGGTCACGTTCATCGCCTCGCGCGCAGCATCGACGCTGCCCGGCTCGATTCCTGGCTGCGGGTCGGCGAAGTGACCGATCGGCTCGGCGACGCTGAAAAACACGAGGCCGATCCCCATGCCCGCCGCGAACAGCATGGAAAACCACGTGAGATACGTATATTTGGGCCTCGCGTCGTCGGGCCCGAGGCGCACGGACCCGTACCGGCTCAGGCACAGCCACACGCAAAACCCGAGGAAGATCGCGACGGAGAGGATGTACAGCCAGCCGAAGTTCGTCGTGATGAACGCGAGGATGGCGTCAAAGCCCTTCGACGCGGCATCGGTAAATGTCGCGGAGAAGATCACGAACACCAAAATGAACGCCGCCGCCGAGAAAAAGACGACCGGGTTCGCCTTGAGGCCTAGCTTTTCCGCGAGTCGATCGAGCATGGCTCCTTCTCCCTCGTGCGCGAAGGCCACGCGGCTGGCCGGGCCCTCGGCGTGCCCCCGCGCGCGGGCCCCCGCCCAGTCGGCCGACATCCCCCCGCGACCTACAGCGCCCCCGATTCTTACACGATCTGTCGCCGAGGCGCGCCCGCGCGCGGTCACTGAATTCCTCACGCGGGGCTCTCTTCGCCCCGCGTTGACCGTCCCTCGGGGCCCCGCCTAAAGTGGCTGGGTCAACTCGCTTCGTTAGAGGTTCCACTATGAAGACTGCGTTCGCTTCGACGACCCTCATCGCCGCCGGCCTCCTTTTGCTCGCGTGGCCCGCAGACGCCCGCGCGGATCTCGAAGCCTGCGGGAACATCCACCTCGAGGCCGGCGCCGAGTGTGAGATCGTGCCGCCCGGCACCGAGTGCGAGACCCGGTGCACCGAGCCCCGCATGGAGCTCGCGTGCGCAGCCGAGCTCTACCTCGACTGCGAGGGAACCTGCGACCTCGAAGCGTCGGGCGAGTGCACGGGGTCGTGCGAGACCGAGTGTCAGGCCGAGTGCGAAGCCGAGCCCGGCGAGTTCAGCTGCGAGGGCCATTGCCAAGCCGACTGCGAAGGGGCGTGCGAGGCCCAATGCGGCAGCGACTCCGAGTGCTTCGCCCAGTGCCAGGCGACCTGCTCGGGCGAGTGCGAAGCCGAGTGCAGCGCGACGCCAGCCGAGGCCGAGTGCGAGGCGCAGTGCGAAGGAAGCTGCAGCGGCTCGTGCACGGGCGAGGCGAACATCGACTGCCAAACCGAGTGCCAGGGGGATGCATTCGCCTCCTGCACCGCCGAGCTCGAGGGCGGGTGCGAGACCGAGTGCACGACCACCGAGGGGGCGATTTTCTGCGACGACTACTACGTCAACCACGACGGCATCCAGGACTGTGCCGAGGCGCTTAGCCAGATCGAGGTCGAGGTCGAAGGCGAAGTCGAAGCCGAGGCCTCCGGCGGCATCAGCTGCTCGGCCGCGGGCGGCGCCGGCGCGGGGACGAGCGCGCTCGTCATCGCCCTCGGCGCGCTGCTTGCGCTCTATCGCCGGTGGATCCCGGCGCCCCGCGCCAGCTAACGCGCCCCGAGCCGCCGCGAGCGATCACGCGCGCGGCGCG
>SLNH01000067.1 GCA_007133195.1 Nannocystineae bacterium
GGGCACGCGCTCACTCGGCAGCAGCCCCTCGGTGCTCGGCGCGGATCGGCGACGGCGCCCTCTACAAGGTTTTGAAATTAGGCGAGTAATTCCTTAAGAAGTTAACTCCGGGTCTGCTGGGTTAAGAAGTTAACTCCGGGTCTGCTGGGGTTAAGAAGTTAACTCCGGGTCTGTGGGGGTTTGCTGGGGCCGGACCGCGGGTGGCACAAATTCGGCCTATGGTGGCAAAGGAGGAGGACCTGCGCGCCGCGCTGCGCCGCATCGACGGCCGCGGGTACAAGGCCTACAAATCGATCGCCGGGAGCTACCAGCTCGAGGGCGGGCTCACGCTCCACATCGACCACGTGCAGGGCGATCCGTTCGCCGCCCCCAGCCGGGTGCGGATCGCCGTGACCGGACGCGAAGCGGGTATCCCGGACTGGGCCACGTCGTCGCCGGCACGCCGGGTCGCCCTCGCCGACTTGCTCACCCGCGCGTTTTCACGAACCGCCGCGCGCGAACAGCGAACGCCCAGCGTCGGCGGCAGCGGCAAGAGCGGCCTCGTCGAGATCGAAACCCCGTCGCAAGAGGTGCTCGCGCGCTCCTCGGTCGCCCTCACGGGGGACGGCGGCGTCGTCGCGCGAATCCGCGTCGGGCTGCCCGCGCGCGGCCGCACCGTGCTCGGCCGCCAAGCGAGCGAGCTGCTCTTATCCCGGGTGTCGGCGATCGCCCGGGCGTCGCTGCGCTTTGCAGCTCTGGACGAGGAAGCAGCGCGCAGGCACGTAGAGTGCGTCGAGGATCAACGAGCGCTGCGCGCCGAGCTCGACCAGCGCGGGCTCGTGGCGTTCGTCGGTGACGGCGCGCGCCTACCGCGGCGAAGCGGGGTCGATCAGCGGCCGATGGACGGCGAGGTGGTCGCCTTCGAGAGCCCGTCTAGCCTCGCCACCGAGATCCGAGCCCCCAACGCGGGGCCGATCCGCGGCATGGGCATCCCCGCGGGGATCACGCTCATCGTCGGCGGCGGCTACCACGGCAAGTCCACGCTTCTGTCGGCGCTCGCCCGGGGCGCCTACGACCACATCCCCGGCGATGGGCGCGAGCGCGTGGTCACCCGAAGCGACGCGGTGAAAATTCGAGCCGAGGACGGGCGCCGAATCGAAAACGTCAACATCAGCCCATTCATTCGAAACCTACCGCTGGGCGGCGCGACCACGCACTTTCGCTCCGACGACGCCAGCGGCAGCACCTCGCAGGCCGCGAACATCATGGAGGCGCTCGAAGTGGGCGCGTCGCTCCTGCTCATCGACGAGGACACCTCGGCCACGAACTTCATGATCCGCGATCACCGGATGCAGGCGCTCGTGGCCACCGACAAGGAGCCGATCGTCCCGTTCATCGACAAGGTCCGCCAGCTCGAGACCGAGCTCTCCACCTCCACGATTCTCGTGGTGGGCGGCGCCGGAGACTACTTCGACGTGGCCGACACGGTGGTGATGATGGACGAATATCGAGCCCGTGACGTCACCGACCAAGCGAGAGCGATCGCCGCCGAGCACCGGGGCACGCGGCGCCCCGAAGGCGGCGAGCAGTTCGGCGAGGTGCCCGCTCGGCACCCCCGCGCCGCGAGCGTCGATCCGCGCCGGGGCAAGCGCGACGTGGTCATCGACGTGCGCGGCAACAATCACCTCGGCTTCGGCGAACACGACATCGACCTGTCGGCGATCGAACAGCTCGCGGAGCCCGCGCAGCTTCGAGCGATCGGACGCGCGCTCGTGTTCCTCCGCGCGCGCGGACTGGGCGGCGGGATAACGCTCGCCGAGGCCCTGTCGGCGCTGGATGAGCTTTTGGACGCCGAGGGCCTCGAGGCGCTCGGCGGCGAACGCGATGGCAGCCTGGCCCGCCCGCGCCGGTTCGAGATCGCCGCCGCGCTAAACCGGCTGCGCAGCCTGCGCGCGGACTGATCCGGGCAAGCGACCCCCCCGAAAACGACGGCGCCCCTTGGCCCCGCGGGCGCGGAGCGAAGGGGCGCTACGAGCGCGGAGTTATTCGCCGCAGAACTCGCCGGTGTAGCCGCCGTAGGCGTCGCACGCCTCCTCGCACTTGTCGTCTGCATATTCACAGAAGCCGAGGTAGCACGAGCTCCGGTCGACCGTGCCGGTCTCGCAGATGCAGGTCACGGTGCAGTCATCGAGTCCGTCACAGGGCTCGCCGCCGGGGTCGTTGGCGACGCACTGATCGTCGCCACCGTTTCCGTTGTCGCCGTTGCCGTTTCCATTGTCGCCGCCACCGCCGTCACCGCCGCCGTCACCGAAGCTATCCTCGTCGAACGCTTCGGTCTCGAGCTCCTCCAGCGAGTAGCCGCAGAACGTACCCGACTCCTCGATCTCGATGTCGATGTCACCGAAGCCGCCGTCCGGGAACGACATCGACACGTGAACCTCGAGGTCCATCGCACAGGAGCCTTCGATCTCACCGCTGAAATCGATGACGCCATCCATGACCTGGGACATCTCGATTTCGCCCGTTTCGAAATCGCTGCTCTCGCGCATCCACATGCTGAGCTCGCCGTCCATGGTGATGCCGTCCTCGGTGCAGTTGTCGAACGCGAGATCGAAGTCCATCTCGGTCGCGCCGTCGCCGTCCAGGCCGGGCACGTCCATGGATCCTTCGAAACTGGCCGTGCCGCCGCCGAGGCAATCGACGTCCATATCGAGGTCTTCGACGTCCTGCGGCTGCGCGGCGAAGTTTTGCGTAAACGAAGACTGAGCCGCGTCGGTACCCTGCTCCGCGCTGTTGTAGGCGGTGTCGAAGGCCTGCTCCGCTTCGTCCTGAGACAGGTCATCCTCGGCCGTGGGGCCGCCGCCGCCACAGGCGACGAGCCCCAGGGGTAGCGCCGATGCCAGAACTAGCCGAATCCCTCGCTGCATATGCTTGATCCCTTCTTCTCGTAGGCGTTGTGACAGGCGGGCCGGCCTCGCGGCCCGCGGTGGGCTGTCACTAGCAAAAACGGCACCAGGCAGCGCAGCGCCCGAACCCCTCAAATCTGCTGGCACAGGCGAGCGAAATCAGGGGCGTGAAGGCCCGAGCGGTCGGCAACCCGGGTAGCCACCGTCAGCCCCCGTTCACATGGGGCCGCCCGCCGCTTGCGCCCGGCGTCGGCGCGGCGGCCCGCGCCCGCCTCTGCAAATCGCGCGAAGGCTGCGCGCTACGACCCCGCCGGCTCGAAGTAGCCCTTTTCGGCCAGGGCCGCGAGGATCTCCATCGCCGGGGGCCCGGCCGCGCGGCCCCCGCCGCCGCCGCGCGGCACCACCACGGCGACGGCGACGCGGCCCCGCTCGCGAGCCCCGCACATCGCGGCGCTTTCGTGCTCGGCGAGGGCCACGAACCACGCGTGAGTCTCCGCCCTGGCCCCGATCTCGATGCCGTGTTGCGCCTCGCCCACGAATCCCGGCGACTCCGCCGTGCCGGTCTTGCCGTATACGCGCACCCCGGGCGGCGTCGAAAGCCGCGCGGCGGTGCCGCCGGGCTGCATGACCGCGCGCATGCCCGCCAGGATCGGCGCGACGTCCGCCGGGTCGGGCACGAGCGCGACCTCGTCGCACGGCTCGCCGAGCTCCATCGTGGGCGGACAGCGCCGGTACACGCCCCCCGCGCCGATGGCCGCGGTGAGCCGCGCGGCCTGCACCGCGTTCATCCACATTCCGCCCTGGCCGTAGCCGGTCTCGGCGAGGCGCCGGCTCTGCGGGCCGCCCGGCCGAAGGCGGGTCCGTCCGTCGGCGTCGTAGGGGCCGATTTCCAAGCCGGCCTCCACGAGCCTGGATAGCGGCTCCGGCCCGAGCGACAGCGCGAGCTTCCCGAAGAACACGTTACAGCTCACGCCGAGCGCCTCGGTCACGTCGATCGCCCCGTGCGGCCGCTCGCCGGGGAAATCCCGGATCGGCTCGCGCCAGTCCGGAAGCTGAAAACTCGGCCGCTCGTCGTCTCCCTCGCACGCAAGGACCGGTTCGGCGCGCACGCGACACCCCTGCCCCTCATGGCGCCACCCGTCCCGCGCCGCCGCCAGCGCGGTGACGAGCTTGGCGATCGAGCCGGCCTGGTAATTGCCACCTAGCCCCGTCTTGTCGGCAAGCGCCCCGTAGGCGCCGGTGAGCGCCGGATCCCTCGTCGCGAGCCTCGACGGCAGCGCCGGGTCACCCGGGTCGTAATCCGGAACCTGGGCCCGGGCGAGAATCTGCCCGGTGTCCGCGTCCACGACCGCGGCCGCCGCCGCGCCGGTCGCCGACGACGCAGCGGCGCGGCCGAGGATCCCGTGAGTCTTGGCCTGCAGTCCCGCATCGAGGGTAAGCGACACCGAGCGGCTCTCGGCGTCGCCGAGCCGCTCCTCGATCGCCGGCGCCCGCTCGCCCGCCGGGAGGCGCAATACCGGCGCCAGCGGGCGCAGGTCCGGTGAGGGAATCGGCTCGCGGCCGGCACACCCCTGCCGGTAGGCGGGCGGATCGGGTCGCTCCGGGTAGCCGCGCAGCCGCTCGTCGAGGCGCCGCTCGAGGGGCCACCAGGGAAGACAAGGACCGCCCGGGGGAAGACCGAGGAGGGTGCCGAGCGCCGGGCCGAGCGGATAGCGCCGGTGGCCAAACGCCCCAGGGCGCCCACCCTCGGCGAGGGGCTCGCCGTGTCGATCGACGATCGGGCCGCGCGGAATCTCGTTTTTGAGCTCCACGAGGCGCGGGTCGTGCCTATGGATGAGCGTCCCGTCTTGCAGCTCGACGAGGACGCCGCGCGCGCTCGTCTCCTCGGCCGCGATGCTGGCGCGGTAGAGCGCGAGCCCGCCGCCCGCCACCAACACGACGATCGCGATCGCCAACACGATCGAGCACGCCGCGCGGAGCTCCACGAGCTCGGCCGCCGGCGCCCGCGGGCGGCCGTCTTCGGCGAGGCGCGCGACGAGCGCCACGAGGGCCACGAAGATCACCATGCTCGACCGACCGGTGGACAAAAACGGCACCACCACGCCCGACAGCGGCAGCGCGCCGAACGTCCCGGCGTGAATGACGGCCCACTGCGATAGCAAAAGCAGCGCGACCCCGGCCGCCGCCAAGCCTCGCTCGGGCGTGCGATTGCACGCGGCGATCCTGAGCGCGCTGGCGATCACGACCCCGAGCAGCGCCAGATAGAGCACAAGGCCCGCGAAACCGAGCTGCTCGACGAGGAGCGCGAGCATGAGGTCGGTCTTGCCGGCGGGCGGGGTCGGGACGTGATTGTGCGCCACGCCCTGGCCGAACATTCCGCCCGCTGCCGTGGCCCACAGCGACTCGCCGAGCTGATGGCCGTGGCTGAGCGCGTTCGTCCAGGGATCGAGCCACATGTCGATTCGCGTGCGCACGAGCCCATCCCCGGCGAGGTCCGGCGCGAGCGCCAGCGCGAGCACGCCGCCGGCGAGCGAGAGGACCGCGAACAGCGCGAACCCCGAGGCGCGGGCGGCGAGATAAAACAGGCCGATGAACACGGGCGCGAGGATCAGGGTGGGGCCGAGATCGCGCAGCGCGAACTGGGTGAGGAATACGAGCGCGAGGACCACCGTCGCCGGCACGAACAGGACCGGGCGGGGCCACCTGAGGCCGGCGAAGCGCACGCGCTGAAAGCGGAGCTTCGCCGCGCGCTCGCCGAGATAGACGGCGACGAAGATCACGAACGCCGCCTTGATCGCTTCGGTGGGCTGAAACGGCCCGAGATTGACGCGGGCGTCAGACTCCCCCGGCGCGCTTCCGTACAGGGCGAGAAGCACGAAGGCCACGACCATCCCCAGCAGTAAGCCGAGCTTAAGGCGCGCGGCGAGCCCGATCGGATCGCGCGGCAGCGCGAGGATCGCGGCGCCGAGGGCGCAGCCGAGCAGAAAGCCGCTCGCGAACTCGCGGGTCGTGGGAACGAGAATCTGGCCGGCGACCTGCTCCACGGTCGCGGTGTGCAGGATCAAGCCCAAAAGCGCCGCCCCGCACAGAGCGGGCAAAAGCCACGCGGCCCGCAGCGGATCGCGGGCGCGCCGCAGGCTCACCGCGCGCCCGAGCGCCAGGAGCGCCGCGCCCCCCGCGTAAAAGAGCGCCCCCTGGCGCGTCACCCCTCGCACCGCGTCCTCCCCGGGGGCCTCGGCCGGGGCCAACGCAGCCACCCGCGCGAGCCAGCGCGCCGTGGCCCACTCCACCAGCACGAACGCGAGCCCAGCGAGGAGCGCGAGCAGCGCGAGCTCGAGCGCGGCGCGCCTCACCGCCGCCGGGTCCTTGGCCGGCCGCGCGCGCCAGAACATCAGCCCCGGACCCCGAGCTTGTCGAGCGCGAGCACGAAGTCACCGTGCGACAGCGAGATCTCGACCCTCGGGTCCCAGAGCTCGATCTCCTCGCCGCCGGCGAGCGCGCGCCCGTTTACCCTCACCGGGTTCGCGCCAGGCACGCGCCCGACGACGACGCACGCCCCGCGCGGAATCGCGATGACGTGCTCCTTGTTGACGCGCGCGCTCGCGCCGCGCAGCGGCACGAACTGCGGCGGATGGCCGGGATGCGGGCGACCCAGCACCGCGCGCACGCCCTCGTACAGCGTCGCCCCACCTCCGCCGGGCCAATGAACCTGGTACGAGGCGACGAGAGAGCCCGCCGCGCGCTCGCCCACCGGGACCGTCCCGCCGCTCGCCCCGGCGTCCGCAGGAGCCAGGATTTCACCCACCACGGCGCCGGCGCCGAGCCGCACCGTCATCTCGCCGTCTTCCGGGGCGGCGATGCGATCGCTCGTCGCAAACGAAACCCGCACAACGGCCTCTCCCGGGGCCAGCTCCCCGGCCTCGTCGACCACGACGTGCACGCAGAGATCACCGACCAGCTCCGCGCGAAGCCGCCCGACCTCGGCCTCGAGAATCCCGCGCAACTCGCGCGCGAGATAGTCTTGAAGCGTGCGAAGGTGCTCGAAGTCCTGGGGCGCGAGGATCAGCCGGTATTCGTTCCACACGAGGCGCTGCCCGCTCGGCGCTCGGCTCTGACACCGCCGCATCACCTCCACCACGGCGCGGGAGACGAGGTAGGGATCGACCTCGCGCCGCTCGCGGCCGAAAAGCCGCCGAAACGCCCCGCCCTCGACCTCGGCCAGCCGGACCCGGAACTGGCCCGCGTCCTCTCGAAAAACGGCTCCCATCTCAGGCGCGACGCCTCTCGAGGCAAAGCCGGATTTGCAGCTCTCCCCCGTCGGACAGCTCGACGGCGTCCCCCTCGCGAAGCGCGGCGCGGCCGCTCGCCGCCCGCGCGGGGCGGATCGTCTGCCCCTGCGCCCGGCGCACGAACAAAAGGTCCCCTTGATCGAGCGACTCCACCTCGAGGAGGTTTCCCGTCACGAGAAGCTTCCCCGCGCGCCGACTCACGAACGGACAGTCCTCGCACACGATCAGGTCGTTTTGGATCTGCCGATCGCCTCCGTGCCATTCGCCGCGACCGAACCGAATCTCGGACCGCCCGGCGGGCAGCTCGAGGAGCTTGTCGTCCGAATCGCCGCCCGCCACGCGAAACACCCAGCGCGAGGGCGCTCCCGCCCGGCCGCGCGCCCGCAGGCTAAGGCGCGCTCCCTCGGCCACGCTGTAGCTGCGAAACGGCAAGACCGAAGGCGGGCAGTCGCAGCGGTTTTCGAGCGCCGCCGCCACCTGCCGGTCGAAGTCGGGATCTTCGACGAACTCGCGGGCGACATCCACCTCGCCCGCCGGCGCCGCCACGTCCACGTCCACCTCTGGCGGAAAGGCCAGGGCGCCGCGCGGCCCGTAGTGCGCCTGCTCCGCGATCGCCTTCGCGGCGCGGCGGACGAGATCGTCCCAGCCGAGCTCGTCCGCGCCTCCGGTGACCCAGCTCTTTAGCCAGCGCATGTCGACCTCGCTATCGTAGCGCATCGCCGCGCCGGGTGTCTTTGCGCCGCGCGCCGCCCCTCCGTGACGAAGCGGAGCGCATTCGCTATGGTTTGGCCGTGGGCGTGTCCGACGATCAGCGCCGGGAGGGCACGCGGCACCCGCGGACGCCCAGCGCGGGAGCCGATCTGGCGGTCACTCCCGAAGGCAACGAGAAACTCGGCTACGACGCGACGCTCTCCTCGCCGGGACAGGAGGCGCCGCGGGTGACCGGCTCCCGCCTCGAGCGCGGGCAGCACCTCGGCCGTTACCGCATCGGGCGAAAACTCGGGGAGGGCGGCATGGGGGTGGTCTATGCGGCCCACGATCCCGACCTCGATCGCCAGGTCGCGATCAAGGTCCTCCGGCCCGGTCAACAGGCCTCGGACGCGGCGCGCGCGCGCCTCCTGCGCGAGGCCCGCGCGATGGCCAAGCTCAGCCACCCGAACGTGATCACGGTTCACGAAGTCGGGACGGTGGGCGACATCGACTTCGTCGCGATGGAGCTCGTGGCCGGCGGCACGCTCGGCACGTGGCTCGAGGAAAATCGATCTCCTCGCGAGGTCACGCGCGCCCTCCTCGCGGCCGGACGCGGGCTCGCGGCCGCCCACGGCGCCGGCCTCGTCCACCGCGACTTCAAGCCGGCGAACGTGCTGATCGACGACCGCGGCCGCGCCGTGGTCACCGACTTCGGCCTCGCGCGCGCGCTCCGCGAAGACCGCCAAAGCGTCGCGCTCGAAGACACCCTCGCGCCCGACGCGGCCAGCGAGGTCGCCGAGGCCGGCGCGCTCGCAGCCATCACGGAGGCCGGCGCGCTCGCGGGAACCCCGGCCTATATGGCCCCCGAGCAGCACGAGGGCGGCGAGGCCGACGAAAAGAGCGATCAGTTCAGCTTCTGCGTCACGCTGTTCGAGGCGCTGTGCGGAGGTCGCCCGTTTTCCGGCGAGACGCTCGAGGAGCTCAGGCGTAAGGCAACCACCGGAGATATGGCTGACCCTCCGCGCGGGGCGCGCATTCCCGGGCGCCTCCGCCGCGCCCTGCGCCGCGGTCTGTCGCCCCGCCCGAGCGATCGCTATCCGTCGATGGAGCCGCTTCTCGCCGAGCTCGAGCGCGCCTTGTCGCGCCGCCGGCGGCAGGCCGCCGCCTGGGGGCTGGCCGCGGCATCGGTCGTCTTGGCCGTGGCCGCCGCATCCGCGGTCACCGGCGCCGGGAAGGAAGAAGCCGCCGTGTGCGACGCGGACGCGGAGCTCGCGGCCGTTTGGGACGACGCGACGCGCGAGGACGTGCGCCGGGCGCTCGTCGAGGCGAGGAGCGCGGGCGGCGCGCGCCTAGCCGACACGACCGCCGAGCGGCTAGGCGCCTACGCAGACAGCTGGGCAGACAGCTATCAGGAGATCTGCACCGCGACGCACGAGCGAAACGAGGTGAACGAAGAGGACTATTATCTGGCTCGGCGCTGCCTGGCCGAGCGGCGCAGCGAGCTCGGCTCGCTCATCGACAGCCTCCGCGACGGCGAGGCCGCCGAGCGCGCGGCGGAGGCCGTCGAATCGCTCTCTCCGGTGTCGAGCTGCACCGATCTCGAGTTTTTGCGCGCCGGAATCCCGCCTCCCGAAGACGCGGACACGCGGCGCGTCGTCGAGGAGATCCGCGAGGAGCTCGCCGCGATCGGCGGCCTGCGCCAGGCCGGGCGGGCGCGGGAAGCGCCCGAGCGCGCTCGCGAGGTGACTGAGCGCGCCCGCGACAGCGGCTACGAGCCCGTGGTGGCCGAGGCGCTCGTCGCCAAGGGCGAGGTCCACCGTTCGCTTCGCGAGGCCGGCCGCGCGAGGAGCGCGCTCGATGAGGCCGCGCTCGTCGCCGAGCTCGAAGGCCACGACCGGGCGAGGGCCGAGGCGCTCGTCGCCAAGGTCGACGTCAAGGCCAGCTTTTCGTCCAACCACGAGGCGATCCTCGAGCTCGCTGATCGCGCTCGCGCCGCGATCGCTCGAATCGGCGACGATCTCGTCCTGTCCGCGCGGCTCGACCGGGCACGGGCCCGGGTGCATCGCGAGCAGGAGCGCTTCGACGAGGCGGAGGACCTGCTGCGAAGCGCACTGGCGCGATACCAGCGCCACGACGGCGACGAGAGCCTCCGGGCCGTGGAGACCACGAACGAGCTCGCCCTCGTGCTGTTTCTCACCGGGCGATTCGACAGCCTCGTGTCGCTCCAGCGCGAGGCCGTCGACATCGCGCGACGGCAGCTCGGCGCCTATCACCCCACCACGATGAGGGCAAACTACTTCCTCGCGGAGTCGCTCCGAGCACTCGGCCGATACGACGAAGCCCGCGAGCTCTACGAACGTGAGGCCGGCTTTCTGAGTTCGCCGGGGGCCCGGCGGGTCCTGCGCTACGCGACGGCCGCATTCGGGGCGGGTGACGGGGAAACCCGTCAGGTGCGCGGCCGGGTGGTCGACGCCCGCGGCGAGCCCGTCAAGGGGGCCGAGGTCGCAGTGGGCAACGCCATGATCGGCGACGGCAAGTATGCCTACTCGGGTGGCAGCCTGCTCGGGGAAGGGCCCCAGCAGGTGCGGTCCGGGGAGGATGGCGGCTTTTTCGTCCGGTTTGCGCCTAACGAGGCGGTCTACGCCGTCGCCGAGCACGACGATCACGGGCGCTCGCTCCACGTACACGTCCCGGCGGGCGACGCGCACGAGCTGGAGCTCGAGCTAAGGCCGTTCGGCTCGCTGGAAGGGACGCTTTACGCCGGCGACGACGGGCCCGCCGTGTACGTGGTGGTGGCCATCGCTGACGGCTCGTTCTCGGGCGGCCAAACCGGCGCGGGCGTGATCGTGAAGCCCGGAGAGCGCTTTCATTTCGAGCGGCTCCCGGCCGGGACGACCGATCTACTCGCCTGGGGGGTGATGGACGCGGGGGGCATGATGGCGACCTCCGGCCACGCAAAGGCAGAAATTCGGCCTGGCGAGCGAACCCGCGCGGACATCGAAGTCGAGCCGGGCGCCGACATCGAGGTCGAGGTGAAGGGACTAGGCGACGAAGACGTCCAATCGGCGCAAGTCTGGTCGTTCCGCGGACGGCACGATTACGACTCGGTCGAGGCCATGGGCGAGGCGATGGCGGAGGTTCTGCGAAAAATGAGCGCGCAGAGCTTCGCCTCGCCGGGCCGGCCCGCGCAGCTCCGGGGCGTTCCCCCCGGCGAAAATTCTCTTTGCGTCCTGCCGCTGCCCACCGACTACAAGGACCCCCAGCGGTTCGATCTGTTGGACGCCGAAGAGTACGACGAGATCCCGATGCGGTGCGAGCCGATCGAGATCGCCGAGGGGGACACCGCGCGCAGCCTCCAAGTCGACCTGCCGACGCCACCCTAAAAGCGCCAGGTCACCTATGCCGAGGCATCCGCCTTGCGCAACACGTCGCCGAATAGGCGGTGTCAGCGCGCGCTGCTACGGTCGCGGACATGCTCGGCGCCAAGCTCCCAGCTCGGCTCGGTTTCGGCGACGGCGGCGGCGAGCCGAACCGCCTCGTGCTCGGCGACAACGCCGACGTTTTGGCCGAGCTCCCCTCAGAATCGCTCGATCTCGTGTACATCGACCCTCCGTTCGGCACCGGGCGAGCGCGGACGAGCGGCGCCGGACGCCTGTCGAAGTACGAAGACGGCAAGGGCGATCCGGATGCGTTCACCGCGTGGCTCTCGCCACGGCTCGAGGCGATGCGCAGGGCGCTCGACGCGTCGGGGTCGCTCTTCGTCCACCTGGACTACCGGGCGGTCCACTATGTCAAGGTCGCCCTCGATCGGCTGTTTGGCCGCGAGCGCTTCGTCAACGAGATCATCTGGTGTTACTCGGTGGGCGGCAAGAGCCGGCGATCGTTCGGCAAAAAGCACGACACGATCCTGTGGTACGCCAAAACGCGCGACTACGCGTTCTTTCCGGACGCCGTACGGCTTCCGCGAAAGCCCGCCTCTCACATGCGCGTCGTAAAAGGGGAGGACGGCGTGCTCTACCAGGAGAAGACCGATCGCAAAACCGGCAAGGTCTATCGCTATCCGGCCGACGCGGGGAAACTGCCCGACGACTGGTGGGCAGACATCGAAACGCTAAACCGGGGGGACCGACAGCGAACGGGCTGGCCGACGCAAAAGCCCGAGCGGCTCGTCGACCGCATCGTTCGCGCCGCCACGTTGCCGGGCGCCGTCGTCGCCGATGGGTTCTGCGGCTCGGGCACCACGGCCGTGGTCGCCCAGCGGCTTGGCCGCCGGTTTCTGGCCGTGGACGCGGAGCCCGAGGCCGTCGCGCGGGCCGCCGACCGGCTGCGCGTGTGCGGCGAGGCCCTCGCCAGGGCGGGCTCGCCTCCGCCTGACGTCGTCGTCGAGACGGCCGGCGGCGCTCCGGCCGAGCTCCCTCCGCCAGCGCACGGGCCCAAAGCGGGCTCCACCCGACAGCTGGCGCCTCCTGAACAGTAATCCGGAAGACATCGCCGCCGGTGTGCGGCCCGTTCCGGCTGGCACCCGCCCCCGCGCGGAGACAGGTTGAAAGCGGCACCCTCGGCGTCCGCAGGCAGCGCTCGCCGGGCCGAACCGGACTGCCGCGCTGTTTCCGGGGTTGCCGGACGCCCAAGCGCCTGGACAAGCGCGCGCCTGTCGTGGGAAAACCACGCTTATACGCGCCTTCCGCGGCGACACCATGGCGAGCGACCCCCAGCCCAAGATCGCGCTTCGCGCCTCGATGCTCACGGATGTCGGGGTGGTGCGCGATCACAACGAAGATTCGGCCTATCTCGATCCCGAGGAGCGCTTCTTCCTCGTCGCCGACGGGATGGGAGGACACGCCGCGGGTGAGATCGCGAGCGCCATGGCCGTAGAGCAGGTTCGTGACGCGCTCGAAAGGGCCGATTCGCAAATTCGCGAGTTCGCGAAGGCGCCCACCGACACCGGCCGAAAAGCGCTCGCTGGCATCCTCGAACAGGCCGTGCGCGACGCTCACGCCGCCGTGTACGACCGCGGCATCAAGGAGCCCGACAAACAGGGCATGGGCACCACCCTCGATGCCGTGCTCCTCGCCGGGCCGGAGGCGTTCATCGCCCACGTCGGCGACAGCCGAACCTTTCTCCTCCGGGGCGGCAAGCTCGCGCAGATCACCACCGACCACACCGTGGCGGAGGTCCTCCTCCTCGAGGGGAAGCTGTCTGCAGAGGAAGCGCAGGTCTCGCCGCTGCGCACGATCCTCGTAAACGCCATCGGCGTGGCTGAAGACGTGGGCGTCGAGATGGCCCACGTTCGACTTCAGCCCGGAGACCAGCTGCTTTTGTCCTCCGACGGGCTTCACGACTACTTTCCCAGCGAGGAGGAGATCGCCGAGAACCTCGCCGGAAAGCCCGAGGAGATCCTCCAGCGAATGGTGGATGTCGCCAAGCAGCGGGGCGGTCACGACAACGTCACCGGCGTGGTGATTCAGGTCCTCGACGTCGGTGACCGAGTCGAAGCCGCCGCACAGGCCGCCGACGACGCCGTGCCCGAGCCCATGGGCCGGGTCGACACGCTTCCGTTCGGCGAAGTCGCGCTGTCGCCCGGAGAGCTCAAGGGCGAGGCAGAGGACAAAGGCGCCGCGGGCGCAGCCGACTCCGACGAAGGGGAACCCGACGGACGCGAGGCCGCGTCGAAAGCGAAGTCGTCTGGCGGCGCTGCCGACGTGGCGGACCGCGACGGGGCGACTGGCGCAGGCGAACGCGGCGGCGCCGAGGCGGCAACGGGTGAGCAAAGCGACGACAGCCCCGCCGGCGATGCCGACCTAGGCGCTCGCGAGCGCCGAGAGGACGCGGATGACGCGCCGGCTCACTCGCCCGGTCGCATGCCCGCCGAGAAGTCCCCGGGCAAGGAAACAGCCTCGAGCTCCGAGGCGGACGGCGCGGCGACGGGCGAGGATGCCACGCCATCGGACGGGGAAAAGGCCGGCGCTGAAGCGAAGGACGCGGAAGCCGGACGATCCCCGGATGCCGACGCCTCGGAAGTCGGCACCGACGATAACGATCGGCCGGGGGCGAACGGACAATCGCCGCACGGTCGCGCCGCTTCGCCGCCGGTGGTTGCGGAGACCAAGGGGCCCGCGTCCGCGCCAAACGACGACGGCGACGACGACGGCGACGACGAGTACGTCGAAGACGACACGCTCGTCGGCTACGATCCCGACGCCGTAAAGCCCCCGGCTCCGAAGTCCGACAAAGACGACGCTTCGGACGCTTCCGAAACCGACCGCCCCGACCCCGAGCTGGACTAATCCGCTCGCTAGTGGCTCGCCGCGTTAGGGGCTGGCGAGCGCTTCACGCATGAGCTCGTCCATGCGCGAGACGACGCGAGCGTGATAGTCGCCCAATGCGGCGTCGGCGTCGCCGCGGCGCGAAGGAGAGCTCGCGCGCCCTGAAGTGTTGGCCGCGCTGGCGGTCGTGGGCGGGAAGATCGGCTCGGAGAGGTGGTGGGTAAGCTTCACCGGCCGAGGGATCGGCGTGGGACCGAGCCCGCGAAACAGCGGGGCGGGGAGCTTGAGCCGGCGATACACGAAGGGCGTGATCGGGTTCGGGTAGACGTAAAAGATATCGTCGGCGCGCGGACAGGCCGCGAGCACGATCGGTGCGCCGGTTTTTAAGGACAGATACGCGAATCCCTTCCGTCCGGCCCAGTCGATGCGGTACCGGCTTCGCGCATCGCGGATCGACTCCCTCATCCCGCCCGGCATCGCGAGGATGAGCTCGCCGACTCCGAGTAGGCGCTCGGCGTTTTCCCGAGTACCGAGCGCGGAGAACTGGCTGAAAATCCCGCCGAGCCCCGGGGCGGCGAGGAGCTCTCGTCCCACGAGGCCGATCATGCGGCGACCGATGTGGTCGGCGACGTGGGGGGCGAGCAGGAGGCTGTCGTACGTCGCGAGGCTGTGGTTCGTCACGACGATCGCCGCGCCCTCGCGGGGGAGATTTTCCACGCCGCGCACTTCGTGCCGGTGATACGCCACGAGGCCGCGCACGACCGCCTCGATACACCGAAACGACAACGTGTTCGGATAGGGGCGCGCGCTCGCTTCCGGACGGTCCGGCGCACGTTCGCGCGCCATGGCTCCGTCGAGATCCGGTCGCGGACTCATGGCGTAAGCGCCCCCATGCCCACGCGCGCGATGTCCCACGCGCTGAGGGTCCTGCCGCGCAAGAGCACCTTGAGGATGCTCGCGCGATCGCGCACGCCGAAGACGCCGACGCTGAGCCGGAGGCGGAGAATATCCACTTCGGGGAGCTCCGCGAGCATCTGGCTCGCGAGGTGAGACCGCGAATCGAGGATCATATCGACGATTCGCGTGGCGCGCTTGATGCCGTATCTCCCGACGACCGGGATGCGCGAGAGCTTGGCGAGGCTCGCCGATTCGCCGGCGCGGGCGTTTAGATCGATGAGGATGATCTTGAGGCGCTTCGGCGACTGCGCCGCGCTGCCCGCGCGCTCTCGCGACCATTTCACGAACGGGAGCACGACCGGGTTTTCGTCGATCACGCTGCCATCGATCCACGCGTCGGAACCGCGCCGCCTGATACCGCGCTGCGCGGGAAACAAAAACGGCACCGCGCAGGTGGCGGCGAGCGCTTGATCGCGCGACGCCGGCAGGACGAGATCCCGAATCGGGTCGCTCACGCGGTCGGGTTCGGCGAGCCCGACCAACCCTCGATCCACCGGGCTGCACGCGATGGCGTAAAACGGAATCCGCGGCTGCGCCCGCGCCGACGGCGGCTCGAGCTCATCCAGGTAGCGGATCCACTGCTTTTGGATCGACGGGCGCCGCTCGCGACGACGGTCGAGCGCGCTCAGGTACCACAGCTTGGCGACGCTCCCCACGCTCCAGTCCGGAAGGCCGCGCCGCTGGCGGTAGTAAAGCGCGTACGCGAACTGATCGAGCGCCACCGGGTCGATTCCTTCCGCGTAGGCGTGCGCCGCGATGGCGCCGCCCGAGCAGCCCCACACCTCTTGGATTCGACTGCGATCGCCGAGCAGATCGTCGAGGATCTTGAGGATCGGCGTCACGGCGAACATGCGATAGCCGCCCCCCCCGATCGACAAGACGAGCTTGGCGTCCGGATCGTCGAGCCAGGCGCCGATCTGGGACAACAGGCCTCCGAGCTCCCGGCTCTTCGTCGGATCGAGCTCGCTTTCGCCGACGACCCGGAAGTGATACCGGCGCCGGCCCCCCGGCACGTCCAGCGTTACCAGCGTCGCCCGCTCCTCGGCCGCGAGCCGCCGCGTCGGCTCGCCGCGGCCCACGAACTCGAGTCGCAGGGTCGGCTGCGCGTAAAGCCGCATGTGCACCTCGCGCAGCACCTCTTCGGGCAGCGGATCGCCGATGCGCGCGGCCACGCCCAAAACGAGGCGGCGCTTGGCGTCTTCCCACCGGCCCGAGTCCACCTCGTGGACGCGCGCCCGCTCCAGCGCTCGCCTCGAGCGGCCCTCGCGAACCGATGCGAGGTAGTGGCGCCTCGTCTGTTCGCTGAGCAGCGCGTAGTCGTCCGCACCGTGCACGGCGTGCTTGAGCCCAGCGGGGAGCCCAGCGCACGGGCCGTCGATCTGATACGCGCGGGCGTTCGACATCATTGCGCATCCTCCTCCCGGCTCGCTTCGAAGATCTCCGTGAGCCTGGCTCGCTCCGCGTCCTCAAGCGCGTCTGGCTGCGCCAAGAGCTCATCCTTCACGCCGGCGAGCGCCTCGGTGAGCCGGCCCGCAAGCGCCTCGGCGAGCGAGCTGATCGCTGCGCCGCGCATCACGTCCATTTCCCTGATCGGGTACCCGGCGGACGAAAGCGCGGTGGCGAGCTCGGCCGCGCCGAGGCTATCGACGCCGAGATCGGTAAACGATCTCTGCGGGTCGATCTGATCCTTTTCCACGCGCAGGATGTCTGCGGCTCGTTCGGCGAGCTCTGCCTCCAAGACCGCCGGCCAGGCCCCCGGCGGGTGGGCGAGCAACGCGATCGCGGCGCGCACCCGGGCGCCGCCGACCGAACCGCTGTGTTGACGGACTTCGGCAAACAGCTTTGCCGACGCCTGCTCCGGGCTGTGCTCGGCGAGCCGCTCCCAGTCGATCTCGAATACCCCGGCGGGGCCGTCTTCCTGGCCGGCGAGCCGGCCGGTCAAGACGTGGCCGAGCCCGGTTAGCGCATCATCGACCGGCAGCGGGGCCATGCCCGCGGCCTCGAGCCGAGGCCCCATACCTTCGCGGTCCGCGACCCCGGCGCCCGCGATCACCCCCCACTGCACGCTCGTCGCGGGCTGCCCGCGCCGGCGCCGCAGCCTCGCCAGCGCGTCGAGGAGCGCGCCTGCCGCGACGTAGTTACTCTGGCCGGGGTTTCCGATGGCCACCGCGACCGACGAGAACAAGACGAAATGATCCAGAGGGTCTCGTTCGGTGAGCCGATGCAAGTGCCACGCGCCGAGCGCCTTGGGGCGCACGACCCGCCGAAAGGTCTCAGCGTCCATGTCCTCGAGCCGGCGATCGCCGAGCACCATGGCGGCGTGAAAGACCCCGCGGATCGGAGGCAGCTCCTTTCTCGCCGCGGCCAGCGCCTCGCCGAGCGAGCGCTCGTCCGCCACGTCCACGGCGCGTATCAAGACGCGCGCGCCGTGCGCCTCGATCTCCGCCGCCGCGGCGTCGGCCCCCGGCGTGTCAGCGCCGCGGCGGCCGAGGAGGAGGAGGCCACCGGCTCCATTTCGGGCCAGCCAGCGCGCGACCTCGAGCCCGAACCCACCGAGGCCGCCGGTCACCACGTAGGTACCGCCCGGTGCGATCGGCGCCGAACCTTCCGAACGGGGCCGGCGCGCGCGCACCACCGCGCCATCGTAGTCGAGGACGAGGCGCCCCACGTGCTCGGCCTGGGCCATCGTTCGAAGCGCGGAGACCGCCTCGCTCGCCGGGAACGCGCGGGCGGGAATCGGCGGAAGGCGCCCCGCCTCCACGTGCTCGAGCACGGTGTCGATCACGCGCCGGCACGCGGCGGGCCGATCGCGAAGCCGCCTGTCCATGTCGACGGCGGCGTACGTGATCGCCTCGTTGAACGGGCGAAGGGGCAGATTCTCGGCCTCGACCTGAGCGCGCTTGCCGAGATCGACGCAGCGGCCGTAGCGGCGCAAAATCCGTAGGCTCCCGTTGAGCATGTCGCCGGACATGGCCCCCAGCACCACGTCCACGCCGCGCCCGCTCGTCCACCGCTCGACTTCGTGGGAGAATGCGAGACTGCGCGAATCGAACACCGCGTCCGCCCCGATTTTTCGCACCCTATCCCGCTTTTCCTCCGTGCCGGCGGTGGCCAGGACCCTGGCGTCCCGAAGCTTGGCGACCTGGATCGCCGCAAGGCCCACGCCGCCGGCGGCGTTGTGGACGAGCACGGTCTCGCCGGGCTGGACGCAGGCGACTTCGCACAGGCTGTGCCAGGCGGTCAGGTAGGGGATGATGAGCCCGGCGCCCTCCGCCGGCGAAAGCCCCCGTGGCAGTTTGTCCACGGCGTCGGCAGGGGCGGTGACGTAGGACTTGAAGCAACCGCCGCCGGGGAGCGCGATCACCCGATCGCCGGGCGAAAGCCCTCCCACCTTTGCGCCCACGGTCTCGACGACGCCCGCACACTCCATCCCGAGCGCCTCGTCGAAGTAGGTGTCACGCAGGGCGCGCGGATCGATCTGGCCGGCGAGCTTGAGCACATCCTTGAAGTTGATCGCTGCGGCCAGCACCCTTATCTCGACCTCGGAGTCCGCCGGCGCGCGCCGCTCGCCGACTCGATGGTGCGCGCTGCCGAGCGCCCCGCGGCGGTCGGCGGTGAGCTCCACGGCGGCCTCGTTTGTCCGAAGCTCCACCTCGTCGGGCGCGTCATCGGCGGTCACCTCGGCGCGGACGAGTCGACGGGCGGCGCGCGCGCCCGGCTCGAGCCGAATTTCAGGCTCGCCGTCGCGCGCTGTCAGCTCGGCTGCGAGCCGGTCCCAATCAGGGCGCCCGTCCTTGGGCGCCGCCGTCACCGCGCGCGTGTCGATCGCCGGGACCTCCGCCCGTATCACGCGCAAGAGCCCGGCGAGCGCCTCGCCCACGAGCGCGGCGCCCCACCTCCGTTCGGAAGGCACAACGATCGCGAGCCCCGGCGGCGCCTCGCGCGCCGCCAGGGCGCGCGCGAGCCCGACGAGCTGCGAGCCGAGCTCCTCGAGAGCCGCGACGGGACCGTGGCGCTCGTCGGGGACGACGACCACCGCGCGCTCGAGGCGGGCGTGGTGTTCTCGCGCGAGCTCGCCAAGCCCCTCCCCCGCGCCGAGCGGCGCCTTTTCGCACGTGGCCCCCGCGCGCTCGAGGGCGGCGGCGAGCGGCTCGACGTCGCGCGCCTCTCCGGCCACGGCGACAGCCCTCATCTGACCCGGACGCTCGTCGCCGGCGGCGCCGCTCGAGCGTTCCGGCTCTGGAAGCTGTCTCCACGCGTAGCCGTAGTACCCGCTTTGCACCGGGCGCTCGCCGGCGGCGAAAAGCGGCTGGAGCGAGACGCCGGCGAGGCTCGCCCGCACCCGGCCGTCGTCACCGAAAAGCCGGATATCGAGCCTCACCTCGCCCGCCGAGCGCCGGGTGCGCTGGACGAGCGCCCACACCGTTTCACTGAGCGGCTCTGCGAGGATCAAGCGATCCACCGCCACCGGGATCCACGGCGTATCGTCACCGGCGCCGCCGATCTGGTCGTCCGCAAGGAGCGCCGCAGCCTGAAGAGCGCCGTCGACCAGCGCCGGGTGTGCGAGGTAGCGGTCTGGCTCGCCGCCCCGCGCCGGCGCGCGCAGCTTCACCAGCACCTCCGCAAAGCCGCCCTCCGCCCGCGGCCCCACCACGCGCTCGATCGCGCGGAAGCTCGGGCCGTACTCGAGCCCCCGCCGGCGCATCGCGGCGTAGTGCTGCGCGGGCGATTCCCCGGCGCCGCCGAGCCGGCGCTCCGCCGCAGTCACGTCCACGACTTCGGCCCAGTCGCGCGCGCCCGGCGCCGGCGCCATCCGCCCATCGGCGTGCCGCGAAAACGCGCGGCCGCCGCGATGGGCCGACGCGATCGAAAACCGCCGCGAGTCCGGGTCGCACTCGATGTAAAGATCCGCAACCCGCCCGTCCTCCACGACCAAGAGCTGGCGAAAATCCACGTCCTCGAGCGCTACAGCCTCGCATTCAGTGTCGGTTTGCGCCGCGTCATCACGCAGCACTTCCCGGGCGGCGGCGAGCGCGGCCTCGAGATACCCCGCCGCGGGCACCACCACGTCGCCCTTTATGCGGTGGTCGGAGAGCCACGGCAAAAACTGGCTCGACAGGTCAGAGCGCCACCGCGGCGCCGGGGCGGCCTCCGCAAACTGAAGCAGCGGGTGCGCCTGTCCAGCTCGATCTTCGGCCACAGCGCCGACGAGCGCGCGGCTCGCCTCCGATTCGATCCACAGCTCGCGACGCTGGAAC
Organism: Nannocystineae bacterium; assembly: GCA_007133195.1. Taxonomy (GTDB): domain Bacteria; phylum Myxococcota_A; class Polyangia; order Haliangiales; family Haliangiaceae; genus SLNH01. The sequence continues at coordinate 20,346 of SLNH01000067.1, forward strand.
GGATACGCGGGGAGCCGAACGAACGTTCCGCCCGCCGGCGCCACCGCGCCCATGCGTACCGGGTGCCCGGCGGTATACAGCTCGCCGAGCGTGTGCAAGAGCGACCGGCGCTCGGGCTGCTTGCGATGGAGCGTGGCCAGGATCGTCCCGCGGTCGCCGGCATCCCTCAACGTTTGAGCGATGCCGGTCCGCAGCACAGGGTGGGGACCGACCTCGACGAACGTGCGGAAGCCGGCCTGAGCGAGGCTGCGAACGGCGCGTTCGAACAGGACGGGCTCGCGCATGTTTCGGCAAAAGTACGCCGCGTTTAGCGGCTCTTGCCAGAGATGTCCCGTCACCGTCGAGAAAAACGGAAGCCTCGGGACAGAGGCCTCGAGGTCGCGCAGCGCGCTCAGGAGCGGCTGGCGGAGCGGCTCCATGTGGTGGCTGTGGTAGGCGACCTCGACATCGAGCCGGCGATGGAATATCCCCTCGGCTTCCAGACGCCGGGCGATCTCATCGATGCCGCGCTCATCGCCCGACAGAGTCACGCTCCCCGGCGCGTTTTCCGCTGCGATCGCGACGCCGCCCACCTCGCGGGCTAGCTCACCGGCGGCGGCGCCATCGAGGCCGGCCGCGAGCATGGCGCCCCTTGCCTCGCCGCCGGTCATGGCCATGGCCTGCTGCAGACGGCTCCGGTGGTAGCTCAGATAGACCGCGTCCTCGAGCGACAGCGCGCCCGATACGTGCGCGGCCGCGACCTCTCCCACGCTGTGCCCGACCACCGCCGCCGGCTCGATCCCCCACGACCGCAATAGCCGCGTGAGCGCGATCTGAAGCGCGAAGTTCGTCGGCTGAGCCACGCGCGTCCTCGAGATCTCGGAGTCCGCCTCGTTCGCGGCGAGCGCCTCCGCGATCGACCAGCCGGCGCGCTCGAAAAACAACGCGTCGATCTCCTCGATCGCCTCGGCGTAGATCGGCTCGGAGGCCGCGAGCTCGCGCCCCATGGCCCACCACTGGGGCCCCATGCCGGTATAGGCGAACACGATCGGCGATGGCTCGGCAGCGGCGCGACCCGTGACGGCCTGCGGCGGCCGCGATCCCGCGCCCATCGCCCCGAGGGCGCCGACGAGCTCGTCACGATCGGAGGCGACCACCACGGCGCGGTGGTCGTGGTGCGAGCTTTTGTGCACGAGCGTGTGCGCCACGTCGGCGATGGAGACGCTCGCGCGCTGCGCGACGAACGCGCCGAGATCGCGGGCCCGCGTCTCGAGCGCCGCTTGATCGCGCGCGGACAGCGGAATCGCAAACGCGCTCGACGCGTCGGGCGGCGCTTGATCGACCCCGGGCGCATTGTCCGCGCTCGACGCCGCGCCCGGGGCGACGCTCGTGAGGATCGCGTGCGCGTTGGCCCCGCCGTAGCCGAACGAGTTTACGCCGGCCAGGATCCGCTGCTCGCCTTCGAGCCGGCGCGGCTCGGCCGAAAATTCGAGGCCCATGTCGGCGAGCGGGATGTTCGGGTTGGGATCGCTCGCCTGCGCGTTGCCCGGCACCTCGCGGTGGTACAGGGCGAGCGAGGTCTTGATGACGCCGGCGACGCCGGCGGCGGCCTCCAGATGGCCGAGATTCTGCTTGAGGGCGCCGACGACGAGTTCGTCTCCCGGCGCGCGGCCGGCGGCCAGCACCTCGCTGAGCGCGCCCGCCTCGGCCGCGTCGCCGGCCTGCGTCCCGGTCCCGTGCGCCTCCACATAGCGGAGCTCGGCGGGATCGACGCCGGCGTCGTCCACGACCCGTCGCAGGAGCGCGACCTGCGCCGTCTTGCTCGGCTGCGAGACGCCTGGGGTGCGACCGTCCTGGTTCGTCGCCGAGGCGAGCGCCGCGGCGTAGACCCGATCGCCCGCCCCCCGCGCCGCCGACAGGGGCGCGAGGATCGTCACCCCGGCGCCCTCGCCGCGCGCGTACCCGTCGGCCGCGGCCTGGAACGTCTTGCACCGACCGTCGGGGGCCAAAAATCCGCCCTTACACATGGCGACCATGAAGCCGGGGCGGAGGATCGCGTTGACCCCGCCGACGATCGCCAGCGAGCACTCCCCGGCCCACAGGGATCGGCACGCGAGGTGAAATGCGGTGAGCGACGACGAGCACGCGGTGTCGACCGACAGGCTCGGACCGCGCAAATCGAAGACGTGGGAGATCCGGTTCGCGAGCATCGTATGCGACGCCGACGTCGCCGAATGGGACGAGATCAGGTGTTGGTTTTCGTAGGCGAACTGCACCCCCATGTTGTCGAGGGTGAAGCCGCCGACGAACACGCCCACATCCTGGCCCCGCAGCGACTCTTGCGAGCGGCCGGCGTCGTCGAGCGCCTCCCACGTGGTCTCGAGGAGGAGGCGCTGCTGCGGATCCATGTGCTCCGCCTCGCGCGGCGAGATCCCGAACGCCAGAGGATCGAAGGCCGTGATGGGCTCGCGCAAAAACGCGCCCTCTCGCACGTACATCTTGCCCGGCGTGTCTCGGTCGGGATCGTGATAACGGCGGTGGTCCCAGCGATCCGGCGGCACTTCACCAAGACCGGTGCGCCGCTCGCTCAGCATCGACCACAGCGCGTCCGGGCCGCTGGCGCCGCCGGGAAACCGACAACCCAGCCCGATGATCGCGAGGGGTTCGCGGCCGTCGGCGGGCGCTCGGGGCTTTGCTCGTGTTGTCATGTCGTTGTCCCTCGGTTCGCTCGGCGCCCGCCGGTCGGGGGACGCCGTATGCGGCGAAATTAGCCTCGCCGCGCGGAGCCACCGAGGACCCGTCGCGCAAACAGGAGGACCTTTCGCGTCACCTCGCGGCGCCGGCGAACCAGCGTCCGTGCGCTATTCGCCGGCAGCGCCGGGCAGGATCAGCCGCGACGGGGCCTCGCCCGTCCACCGGCGAAACGCCCGGCGAAACGCCCGGGGCTCGGAAAACCCCAGCTCTTCGGCCATCTGTTCCTGCGAGACGGTCCGGCGAGACAACAGCTCCAGCGCGCGCTGGTGGCGGACCGCGTCGACGATCGCGCGAAACGATCCGCCTTCCTCGCTGAGTCGGCGCTGGAGCGAGCGCGGGCCGGTTCCGAGCCGCCGCGCCACGTTTTCGATGGTGAGGTCGCCGTCCACCATCTGCGCCCGCACCGCGTAGCGGACATCTTCCGCCAAGGTGCGCGGCGCTGCGACGGCCGCGAGCTGAGAGTCGGCGACGCTTTGCAGGTACCCGACGAGTTCCGGTTCGGCGGACGCTATCGGCAACGCGAGCACCTCACGGGGAATCACGAGGGCGTTTATCGGTTGCGAAAAGTAGACCGGACACCGGAAAAAGCGCTCGTACTCGGTGACATCCCGAGGCCGCGGTTGCTGAAAACGAACCTCGGCCGGTGACCAGTCGACCCCCGCCCACGCGCGACCCAGGGTGACGTAGTTCGCGAGCGCCACCTCGGCCAGCGCAGGGGGGCCGGGGTGGCGCAGGTCCGCGTTCATCGCCTGGCAGATCGTGACCGAATCGCGGGTGACGACCAGGTCGCGCCCCTTCACCTGCCGAACGACCGGGTGGTACTTGTTCCCGATCTCGAGCGCCTGCCCCAACGTGCCCGTGGCTCGCCCTAAAAACCCGACGACGCCGAGCCGCCGCGTCGTCATCATGCGCTCCGAAACGCGCAGCCCAAGGCCTGGCCCGCCGTCCAGGCGAGACAGGGTGTGCCACACATAGTCATCGACGCTGACGGGAACCCTGCCATCGACTTGGGCGAGCGCGTCGCGGTCGAGTCCCGCCTGCTCGAGGACTTGGTCGGCGGGTAGGCCCTCCTCGTCAGCGAAGTCGACGATGAGGCTCGTCCAGCCCGCGAGCGCCGTCGGCACGCTGCGCCGCCGCTTCCGCCGCCTCTTCCCTACTCCAGAAACCTGCCTCGGGGTCGCCATGGCAACGCCAATCAAGCCACCGCTCGCCGCTCGTGCAGCTCGCGCGCTGCGCAGCGGCGAGCATAGGGCTCGCCACGGCGCCGCGTCAATCGCCTACAGCCGGCCGGGCTCGTGCGGCCAGTGCCGCACGCTGCGTTCGTCCAGAGGTGGTGGTGGACAGCCGCGCGCGTGACTCAGAAGGTCCCCGTCCCGGGATCGGGCTCTCCCGCGGGATCGATGCTGGCGACCTCGTCGGTCCGGTCGACCCGCCCCGTCGCGAGCGCTGAAGCCGGCACGATGAGCACGTCGCCGCGCCGCGCGCGATCGAGCCCACGGTTTGCGTCACTGCGCTCGCGCCCGAGGCGCCGGAGGCGGACGCGCCCCTCGTCGCTGCACACGAAGCACTCGCTTTGGCCCTTTTGCTTGCGGACCCGCGAGACGACGCGGGCCTCCCGCGAGCCGGGCTCGGTGGCGCGGCCGGCGAGCGAGAGCGGCTCCCGGCGGAGCACGAGGTACGAGAATTTGGCCCCATGCTGCCTGAGACCGGTGGCGCCGGCGAGCTGGCGCGTTCGAGGAGGCAGGCGGATCGGGCGATCTTCGTGGCACCAGTCGCGCGCATCGGCGAGCGCGGGGCAAGGCGCGCGGTCTCGCGTGCACGGTGCGAACACGCTGTGGCCCTCGGCGATCGCCGCATCGCGCAGACGGTGGAGCGCGCGCGAGGTCTCGCGCAGCGCGGGTTCCACGATCACGACGGCACCCCCGGGTGACAGCGACGCCATGGCTCGGCGCAAGACGGACGCCGCGTCGTCCTCGGCGAGCTCGTTCACGAGGCCTCCCGCGAGCGCGAGATCGAAGCGCCGCTCGCACCAGCCCGGCCTCCGCGCGTCCGCCGCGAGGGTCTCCACCGCGGATAGCTCGCGCCACGGCGCCGCGGACAGCGCGGCGCGCGCGACGGAGAGCGCCTCCCGGTCGCGATCGACAGCCAATATTTCGGCCCTCAGTCCGCCACGGCGAAGGACGCCACCCGCGGACAGGGCGTCGAGCGCACCGAGCGCCGTTCCGCCGCACCCGGCGCCCAGGTCGAGGATTCGAACCGGCCCAGTAGCGGGCAGCGCCGCCCGCCCGGCGAGCTCGAAGATCGGCACCGCGAGCTTCGGGCTATCGCACACCGAGAAGAACACGGCGCGCGCCGCGAGATCGGCGAGGCGTCGCCGCTGCGCGGACGGAGCCCCCATGTCCTGCCGTTCGCTCGTGTAGCGCCGAGAGCGCGCGCGAATCGCCGCAGCCAGCGCCCGGCGGTCTAGCGCGCCTTCACCGGCGACCGCCCCCGCGGCCGACCACAGCGCCGCCTCCACCGCAGGCGACGCGAAAAGCCCTCGCTCACCCGCCGCCACCTTCACCCTCGCGCACCGTCGCCGTCTCCCCATCGGCCACCGCGTCGCCAGCCGCGAGCGACACCGAGGCCGATGCCACCTCGCCGTCTTTCACCACCACGGGCGTCGATCGCACGAGCGGAGCGCCCCCGGCCTCCACCGGCGGATGCCAGATTTTGAGCTCGTAGCGCCCGGCCGGTACACCCTCGAGACGAGCTCGGCCCATCGAGTCCGTAACCGCCGCGTAAGGATGCGGCGGGATCACCACGTACGCGCGCTCGCCCGCCGATGCCGCCGCGCGCGCGGCGTACACGCCCGGCGCCGTGGCCGGCACGCGAAACCGCTGGCCGACGAGGGGCAAGGCGAATTCGGCGATCGGCTCGGGCTCGCCGGCCCACTCGGCGTCGAGCCCGCCCAGGTAGCTCACCTCGACTCGGTGGCGACGCTCGGCGCGGCTTTCGATCTCGATCCCGGCGCTGGGATCGGGCGCCAGCGCGACCCGCGGCGCGGCACGGCAGTCTTCGATGACCACCGTCGCGTCCGGCTCCACTCCGGGCGCGCGCCCTCGCTCGATCCCCTCCAAAGTCGCCACGGCGCCCTCGACGCCTCCCGTCGTGTGTACGTGCAGCGCCGGCCTGGTTTCGGCGCCGCACGGGTTTACCCCCGAAGACCGCGTGAGCGCCGGCGGCGGCGGCAGCCACGCGACTGACACCTCGATCGCCCCGGCGTCGTCCAGCTCCTCGGCCTCCGGATCCAGGGACTCGTAGGGGGGCGGCTCGACGCGCTCGCTGGCGTCGTCCTCTGCGCCCGTCGACGCGCGCTTTCCACCCGAACACCCGGTCGCCGGCCAAGCCAAAACGCCGACGACCGCGGCCGCCGCTGCGAGCGCCGGCAGGCGCCGCATCACGTCCCCGGCCACGCGCGCGCCATCGGCGACGAGCTTGTTGACCGACACGCCGCGAAAAGCGCTGCCCGCGAGCACGAGCCCGGCGCGTGAGGCCGCATTTTCGGCCCGCGCCAGCCGCTCGGCGTGCCCCGGGGTGTACTGCGGAATCCCCGGGCTGTAGCGCGTGGCGCGCGCGAGCGCCGGCTCTCCGCGGATCCGCAAAAGCGGCGCGATCTCCCGCGCCGCGAGCTCGACGAGCTCGTCGTGCGGGGTTTCGGCCAGCTCCGGCCGCCGCGCCCCGCCCACCATGACGCGAACGAGCGCGTGCCCCTCGGGCGCCCGGTTTGGAAACACGGCGCTCTCGAATACCGCGCCGAGGATGCTCGGCGCCTCACCCGGCGCGACGAGGAAGCCGAAACCGTCGAGCGGATGGGCGATATCCTGGCGGCGGTATCCGAGATGAACGGCGGCGATCGGCGCATGGGGGATCGCCGCGAGCGCCGACGAAAGCTCCCCGAGGCCGCCTTTCGTGATGCTCGCCGCGGCCGGCGCCGGAAGCGCCGAGACCACCGCGGCGTAGGGCCCGCGCTCCTGGCCGTTTACCTCGAGCACCAGGCCGTCGCCATGGCGCCGAATCCCTTCGACGCGTGCGCCGAGCGTTACGCGCTCGCCCAGCTCGTCCGCGAGCGCCCTCGGCAGCGCCTCCGCCCCAGCGACGGGCGCGACGAGCCCCCGGCCCGGCGCCCGTGGGCCGGGGCCCTTGCCCGCGAC
>SLNH01000145.1 GCA_007133195.1 Nannocystineae bacterium
GCGTTCGTCCGCGTCGGCCTCCGTCTCGCGCGTCGGTGCGCTGCTCGCGCCCCCCGCGCCTCCCGCACCCCGGGCGCCCTCCGGGGACATCTCCGCCGCGACGCGCGCCCCGGGCCCCGGCGACACCGACTCTGCTTCCGCGCCGGCGGAGCTGCCGGCCCCGGGCCCGTCCGCCACCGCGGCGCCGCCGCCTCCCTCGCCCGCCTGCTCGTCCAGATGATCACAGGTTTTCGGCCCCGCCATGCCATCGACGTGCAGGCCGTGTTGCTTTTGATAGTCGGCGACCGCCTGGGCGAGCTCGGGGCTGTCTACGTCGACGCCGCTCGCGAAGACATCGGGATCGAACCCGACACGCCGCTGGTAGATCGGGTTGTTCCGCGTCGCTTTGTCCAGGTCGTCCCCGTCCAAAAGCGGAGCCGCCGGCCCGTGCGCCTCGCTGCCAGCGACCTTTCCGGGCGATTCCTTCGCCGCCTCGTCCGGCCCGTAAACCTGATCCCGACTCGGCCGGGACGGCGCGTCGTCCATGAGGTCACGACCGAAAAGCGAAGGGCCCCCTTTCGAGCCTGCTGCCGCGGTCTCGCCGCCTGCGGCCTGCTCGCCCGGTCGCCCTCGGCCAGCCGCGGTCGGCGCCCGGCTTTGCGTCCCGCCGCGCCCGGCCGCCACGGGAGTCCGGCTTCTCGGCCCCCCGCGCCCCGACTGCACGAGCGTCCTTTTGCCCGGGGCCAGCCCTTTGGCCTCACGCGGCTCCTTCGTTTGGCCGCCTCGACCCCTGCGGCGCTTCCGAACATCCAGTGCCATCCGCTCCCCTCGTTCAGCGCACCACGTACACTGTCTCCTACGCGCCAGCCAACGTAAACCTTCCCCACCATCATTTCCGCACGGGTCCCTCACCCGACGACGTTGCGAGATGACGACCGCAACAGAACCCAGCGCGGCTCTTCGCTGCGCACCACCCACGGCCCATGAGGCGTCCGACTCGGCCGGTGGTATGTTGGAGCCGGCTGGACGTTGCCTGGAGCCGGCGTAACAGAGCTCACCGGGCCTCGGCCTGCGGTGGGCTTTTTGCGCGCTAGAGCCCATCTCAACAATCGGACCGAGCCCGGCGTGTGAGGCGCGCCGCCAGCAAGGCGCGACGAAGGAGCGGGCTGAAGCCCGTGACTGAGGAGCAACGCCGCTGGCGGTGATGGATCGCGCTACTGTACCTACCCGCCGGAAACCAAGCTCCACAGCACGACCGCGAGCACCGCGATCGCCGCTCCCACCACGCCGCCCAGAAGCGCCCAGCTGCCGCGCCCGGCGGGCGGGCCAGATGCCGGATCGACGATGCGCGTCGCGTGGTCCTCACGCCGTCCGGACTCCGCAGCCGCCACCCACTCCGGCAAGCTCGCGAGCGCAAACGACACCGTGGACGGCGAGGCGGTTCTGAGCTCGGGCGCCCACTCCCCGATGTCGGTGTGCTCGAGCTCATCGCGCACCCGCCGCTGCCTGGCCGCCTCTTCGGCGAACACGCCCCTCAGGTAGCCGCCCAGCTGATCCTGGGTGTAGGTCGGCGACAGGCTGACGAGGGCGTGCTGAAGGGCATCTCGAAACTCGGCTGCGCTCTGATAGCGATCGGCGGGGTCGGGCTCGAGCGCGCGCCGCACGAGGTCGTCGAACTCGGCGAGCGAAGCGTCGATATCGGAGGGCAGCGCGTGCTCACCGCGGGCCACCTTGCGCGCCAGTTCGCGAAAGTCTGGCTGGCTCGCGGGGGTGTACAGGCGCTCGCCGGTGAGCATCTCGAACAGGATCACGCCGAGCGCGTACAGGTCGGTGCGGTGATCGATCGCGCGCCCCTTGATGATCTGCTCGGGCGCCATGTACCCGTACTTGCCAAACCCCTTGCCCTGAGACTCCCCGTCGGTACCGCCCTCGCCGGAATAGCCGCTTCGCAGCACGCTCGAGGCGATCCCGAAATCGATGACCTTCGTCTCGCCCTCGAACGACATCATCACGTTCGGTGGCGAGACATCGCAATGGACGAGCTTGAGCGGCTCGCCCGCGCTGTCGGTGCGCCGGTGCGCGTACGACAGGCCGGTGGCGACCTCCCGGGCGACGTAGAGCGCCGCGTCGGTCGGCATGCGCTCTCCGGAGGCGTGCAGCGCATCGAGGGTGCGACGCAAATCGCGGCCCTCGACGTACTCCATCGCCAAAAAGTACTCCTGTCCGACCCGCCCTACTTCGAAGACCTGCGCGATGTTCGCGTGCTGGAGCACCACCGCGACCTGGGCCTCGTCGATGAAGCGGCGGATGAACCCCTCGTCGGCCACGAGATCCGGGAGGACCTTCTTGATCACCACGAGCTTTTCGAACCCGGAAAGCCCGTGACGCGCCACGAACAGCTCGCCCATGCCGCCCTGACTGAGGCGCTCCATGAGGAGGTAGCGCCCGAAAGCGCGGGGCAGCGCGGATTCACTCCCGTCTCCGCGGTCACTCGTGTCGCCGGCCGTGGCCATGGGTGGGCGCGTGAGCATAGCTCAACTGGTCCCTGTCGTGGCGCCGCTGTCGCGCCGGCCGATCATGAACCCCATCGCGCCGATCCTAACTCCGTTCCACCGCACCCGAACGGTCCGCGGGTCCGCCCCGTCCGGTTACGCGCCTCCGCGTCCGGAGGGCGTTAGCTCGCGCACCAAGACGAGGGCATCTTCGCCGTCGGCGTAGTAACCGCGACGGCGGCCGGCGTCGCGGAAACCGTAGCGCCGGTAGAGCGAAAGCGCCGGGGCGTTCGATGGCCGAACCTCTAGCGTAATTCGGGCATAGCCCCCCTGTCGGCCCATCGCCACGAGGTGGCGAAGAAGCCGCGCGGCGCAGCCCCGGCGGCGAAACGCGGCGTGCGTCGCGAGGCTAAGGAGGTGGATTTCGTCGCAGATGAGCCAGTAATTACAGAGCGCCACCACCTGCTCCACGCCCCGGTGGTGGCGCCGAAGCACGTCGATGCGCGACACCTCGCGCTCGAGCTCGCGGCGGAGTTCGCCGGCGCCGTCGGGCGAGGCGTACGCGGTCTGCTCGACCTCGGCCGCGGCGTCTACGTCGCCCGGCCGCATGGCGTCCACCCGCCACATCTCTCGCGAACTACCCGTCCTCACCGGGGCTTCTCCGTGTACCGGCGCTCCCACTGGCTGGATGCTCACGGCTTGCCCCCAGGCTCGCTCGTCGCACGCAGAATCGCCTTCCAAAGCTCGGCCAGCCCATCACCGGTCTGCGCCGATACGACGAGCGGCGGCCGGGACAGCCCAAGCGCGCGCCCTGCGGCGGCCGCCGCCGGCTTTCGCTTGGACTTGGGCAGTTTGTCTGCCTTGGTGACGACCACGATGGGCTCGAGGTACTCGGCGCGCAGCCACTCGAGCAGCTCGGCCTCCTCGGACTCGGCGCCCCGGCGGGCGTCTAGGAGCACGACGATCCCGCGCAGCGCCGCCGAGCTCGACAGGTAGGACTCGACGAGGGGGCGCCACGCGGCACGCATGGATTTGGACACCCGGGCGTACCCGAAGCCGGGAAGATCCACGAAGGCAAGCGGCGGCCCTTTGGCCGGCTCGACGCAAAACCAGTTGATGAGCCGCGTGCGCCCGGGGGTGTTGGACGCACGGGCGAGGTTCGAAACGCCGACCAGCGTGTTGATGAGCGTGGACTTGCCGACGTTCGACCGGCCCGCGAACGCGATCTCCGGGTACGGGTGGTCCGGGAATCCGGCTCGCTCGGTGGCGGATTTGATGAAGGTGGCTCTGCGCGCGCGCATGATGGAATCAGGGCCTTAGTGGGCGATCCGCTCCCACGCCTCCTCGGTCTCGAACGGGCGAATTCGGGTTTTGGACTCCGCGTGGCACCGGTCGCACACCGCCGCTCGGGCCTCGGCGGTGCCGAGCTCCCGAAGTCCCAGCGCGCGAGCGAGCGGTACATTTTTCATGATATCGGCTGGGGCGTACGCCGCACCCGCCCCATGGCAGGACTCGCACCCCACCCCGGGAAAATAGGCCCGCCCGAGCGGGGCGTCCCCGGTGGCGTGGCAGGTTCGGCACTCGGCGCGCCGGGCGTCGTCGCCGAGGGTGGCGTAGGCCCGCGCGTGCGGCGTGTCCCGCCAAAGTTCGTACTCCCGCTCGTGGCAGGCCCCGCAGGTGGCCGAGCCGACGAACTCACCCGTGTCGGCGCCGGCAGGTGGCGCACCCGCCCCGGCGGACAGGGCGGCGCAGGCCGCTGCGATGATCCCAGCTCGCACCCGCGGCGCCTACCACACCGCCGCCAAGGCAGTCAATTCGGGGACCTCTGGGCGCGGGCGCGGCCGCCGCGCCCGACTCGCACCAGCGCGCCCAAAACGAGCACGAGCGCCGGCGCCCCGCCCGCCAAACCGGCCGCCCCGCACCCGCCGCACCCACCCGGAGCCGCGTCTACGAAGATGTGACTCGACGCCACGCGGGGCAGCGAACCATCGCGGAGCTCCACGCGATACCGCTCTCCCTCGGGCGACGTCTCGAAACTCCACACCTCCTCGTGGTCGTCGCCCTCGATCGCCACCGTCTCCTCGACGCGGCCGTTTCGGTGCAGCGCGAGCCTTAGGCCGTCAGCGCCGCGCGCGCGAGCCCGCACCTCCACCGTCCCGGCCGCGATGGTCTCGCCGATCTCCGCTCGCGCCGCGTCCGATTCGACCTCGAAGCCGAGCTCGGGATCGCTCGGGCCCGACAGGTTGACGATCGTTCGTCCGGCATTCACCCCCTCGAGGATGGCGGCCTCGCTGAGCTCCTCCGCCCACACGAGCGTCGTCGGCTCGCCGATGGGCGCCTGGGTCTCCGTGAGCTCCACGCCGGCGCGATGATCGTCGCTGCCGCCGATCGCCGCGAGCGCGTGCCCCGAATCCGCGAGGTCCTCCCAAAGCTCCATGGTGGTGCGCACGAAGATCGGCGCGATGTCGTAGGGCCCGGTGTGGATCTCGATCGCATCTACCAGCTCCCACGGCGTGTCCTCGTACTCCCAGGCGCATCCGATGCACAAATCGCCGAGCGTGAGCGACGGGTGACTTATCGAAAACAACCCGCCCTGATCGCGGACGTCGCCGATCACGTCGCCGATCGTGCGGCCGTCCAGGCCCACGCGATGATCGACGTACTCACCCACGCCCAGCGCGTTGCCGTGCCCGGCGTAGGTCGTCACCTCGATGCCCCGCATGAGCAGCACGTCGTCTACGTCCCGCTGCACCGCGGCCAGGCGCTCCACCTGAGATACCGTGTTGTGATCGGTGACCACCACGAAGTCCAGCCCGCGCTCGCGCGCGAGCTCCACGATCTCCTCGAGCTCGGCGGTGGCGTCGCCGCTCTCGAGAGAATGAACGTGAAAATCCCCGCGATACCACCGCGCGTCGTCGTCGAGCACCACCGCTTCGAACGGCTCCCTTTCCCGGGGCTCCAACGTGGCCTCGTCCCGGTATTCGACCTCGATCTCGTAGCCCACCGGCGGATCCTCGAGCCTCGCCTTACCGATCACGATGGTCCACGTGCCCGGCTCGATCGGGCCGGGCAGATATCCTCGGGATGCGGACTCCTCGCCGATCACGATGGGATCGACGAGGCCACCGCTCCAGCCGCGAAAGCCGCTACCGTCCCACACGCCCCAGTCGAGAATGCTGTCGCCCGACAGCGTCTCGTGCACGATCTCGAGCTCGACCGTACCCTCGGGTACCTCGATTTCCACGAGCTCATAGTCACCGCCCGCCTCCTCGACCTCGCCGGTCACGTTGTCCGTGGCGGGCAGCGCGAGCGAGCTGGCCGCGAAAAGCGCCGCTGTCGGCAGTCCCGGGAGCATGGCCCGAGCGTAGCTCAGCCCGGTGCAGGGATCACCCCGCCGGTGCGCCGTGGCCCGCATCCGGCTCCGCGGGGCTGCCGGCCGCCGGACAGTCGTGGTAATGATGCCGCGTGCCTCGTGTCTTCGGCCTAACCGGCGGTATCGCGTGCGGCAAGAGCACCGTCGCCGCTATGTTTCGCGAGCTCGGCGCGGCCATCGTCGATGCCGACGAGCTTGCACGCGAGGTGGTCGAGCCCGGCCAGCCCGCCCTCGAAGAGATCCGGGATCGATTCGGCCCACAAGTGCTCACCGAAGACGGGCGCCTCGATCGCGCGAAGATGGGAGACATCGTGTTTAGCGATGACGGCGCGCGCCGGCTGCTCAACGCGGTGGTGCATCCCCGCGTCGCGGAGGCGAGCCGGGAGGCGATCGCCGCGCACGCCGCCGCGGGGGAGAAGGTCGTCTTGTACGAGGCGGCGCTCTTGGTCGAAAACGGGATCCACCGCGGACTCGATGGGCTGATCGTGGTCGCCGCGCCGGAGGCGGCGCAACTCGAGCGCATCCGCCAGCGCGACGGGCTTAGCGAACAGGCCGCGCGGGCGCGCATCGCAGCGCAACTGCCGCTTTCCGACAAGGTCGCCGCCGCCGATTTCGTGATCGACAACGGGGGCGAGCTCGCGGATACGCGCGAGCAGGTGCGGAAGGTGTGGGCGCGCGCCACCGGACCGAGCGGCTCCGGCGAGGGCAGCTCGAGCGCCGGCAGCGCCGAAGGCCAGGAGGGTACCCAAAGCGAGGAGGGTCGTCGATGAGCGGAGCGCCAGCTGAGCCCACCGCCGCCGGAGCCGGCGGCGCCCTCGGAGACGAGGAGGCGAGTGTCCCCGAGGTGGTCCTCGTCACCGGGTTCCCGGGCTTCATGGCAAAGCGCATGATAGCCAAAATACTGGCCTCGGACGAGGAGGCCAAGGTACTCGTCCTCGCGCGCCCGAAGTTCGAGCAGGCCGCGAGCGCATACCTCGGCTCGCTCGGCGACGGTCGCGCCGCGCGCACCGAGCTCTTGGTCGGCGACGTCTGCGACATGGACCTCGGGCTCGCCGGCTCGGAGTACCGGCGCCTGTGCGAGGAGGTCACCACGATCCATCACCTGGCGGGCATCTACTATCAGGGCGTAGACAAGCGGACCGCCCGGCACGTCAACATCGATGGCACCCGCGGCATCCTCGAGTTCGCGCACGACGCCGGCCGCCTCCGCCGCCTGTGCCACTACTCGACCGCGCATGTGTCGGGTAAGCGCAAGGGCGTGGTCCTCGAAGAGGAGCTCGACGAAGACCAGTCCTTTCACAACATCTACGAGGAGACCAAGTTCGAGGCCGAAGTCCTGGCCGGCAAGGCGAGTAAGCACTTGCCCATCACCGTGTTCCGGCCTGGGATGATCGTCGGCGACTCGAAGACCGGCGAGATCGACAAGTTCGACGGCCCCTACTACCTGATGGTCCTCATCGCCACGAACGCGCTGAACGTCCGCGTGCCCCTGCCCGGCCGGGGGTCGGCGCCGATGCACCTCGTGCCCATCGACTACGTCATCGACGCGGCCTACGCCCTATCGCGCGACGAGCGCGCGGCGGGACGAACCTTCCACCTCACCGACCCGAACCCGCTGTCCGCGCGGCGCGTCTACGAGCTCGTCGCCGAGCACTCGCAAGCGAAGTCCCCGCGCGGCTTCATCCCCACCGGCCTGGCCCGCACCGTGCTCAGGACCCCCGGGCTCGAGAAGCTCGCCCGCGCGCCGGTCGCCTTTCTCGACTCGTTCGACGGGCAGGTGTTTTACAACTGTCGCCAGGCGATGTCGCTGCTGTCCGAGCACGGCGTCACGTGCCCGGCGTTCGACACCTACGTCGAAAATCTGGTGCGCTACGTGCGATCGAGCTACGAAGAGCGGCGCCATCAGGCGCCGGCCGGCGAGGAGGTCGCCGACCCGCTCGACTGAGCCCGCGATGCGAGCTCAGCTGTTGAGCGCGCGGTCGATCTTCATCTTGAGCTCGACGTAGCGGCGCAAAAAGTCGTAGTTCTGCTCGCGGAACGACTGCACGTAGCGCCGCTCGCGCGCTTTTTCGATAAACGCCTTGGCCAGTTCGTCGAGGCGGCCCACGAGCTGTGAGGTGTCCTTGAAATCGCTGATCAGCGTCTGCCGGGACTCGGACTCCACGATGGCGACCTTGCCGCCGATGCCGGGCGGCGAGATCGCGAGGAGCACGAGATCCGGGCTTTGCGTCTTGATGCTGCGAAACACCATGGACTCGGGCAGGTCGGGGAGATCGTCGGAGACCATGACGATGTCGAACCGCGACGAGCCGCACCGGTCGAGCGCCTCGCCGCCGGTCATCGCCATCTCGAAACTGAACTGCGCCGCCTGCGCCGTGGACAGCGCGTCGTAGACCTGCCGGTCCTGGGACGCGATGAGCACCCGGATCGCGTCCGGCATCGCCTCGCGGTCCGGATCGCGGTCGTGCACGCGATCGTCTAAGTCCAGCGCGCGCCGCTCGCTGTCCATGAGCCGCTTCAAAAACGCCTCATGGGCGTCGCGAACCTCGGACAGAAGGGAATGCACCTCGCGCTGGCCCGCGGAGTGGCCGGCGGCCTCGAGAATGCGATCGCGCAGATACTGTACGGATTCGGGCGATTTGACGATGACGTCGAGCGCGCCGGCGCGCATCGCCGACATCGCCTCCTCGAACGCTTTGCGCGCCGACAGCACGACGATCGTCGAGGTGGGCGAGGCCTCGCTCACGCGCGATACCACGTCTAGTCCACCGCCGGGCTCGGGCGTGTCGAGATCGACGACCACGACCGAGTAAAAGTGCTTGCGGAGCAGATCGAGGGCCTCGGTCGGCACGGCGGTGCACGTGACGTGGAGCTTCGCCGCCGACAAAACCTGCGTAATGCCGCGCTGCACGCGCTCGTCTTTGTCGACGACGAGGACCTCGGCGCCCACCAGATCGCGGACGCTCGAGCTCATCTTGCTGGGTGACGACAGGCTCATGGGGGTGGTCGCATCCTAACGCGGAACCCCGGGTCCGGAGTAATACCCGGCGAACCCGCCGGCGGCCCGGCGGCCCGTGGTGGGAGGGGCGCGCACACCGAAGGGCCTCGAGCGCCGCGGCGCAGC
>SLNH01000316.1 GCA_007133195.1 Nannocystineae bacterium
AGCGGCCCGAGCGCGCCCCCACCACGGAGCTCCGCCCCGCCGTGCGCGAGGGCGACAAGCACAAGCTCGCCGACGCCGAGCGCCGTCAACGCGGCGAGAAGCCAGCGCTCCCGGCCGGACAGCGCGAGCACCAGTGCGCCGCCCAGCGCCGCCAGGACCAGGCCCGGCCCCAGCGACTCGGCCATCGCGCGCGCGATTCCGATCGCGCGGTCGGGCGCGGCGGAAGACCAGCCCGGCACCAGGTGATGCCAAAGCTCGGAGAGCTTGGCGGCGTCATGGTCACCGGCGGCCGCGCCGCGCACGGGCAGGTACGACAGCGCCGACGTCGCCCCCACTGCGGTGACGAGCGGCGCGGCGAGGGCCCAGCGCGCGCCCCGGCGAAGCCTCAGCCAAATGAGGGCGAAGACCACCGGCAACAGCGCGACGAACGCCAGGTTGGCAGCGACGCCCAGGCCGGTCACCAGGGCGAGCCCCAGTCCGGTTTGCGCCCCTTCGCCGCGCGCCACGCGCACGAGCAGAACCAGGGCGAGCGCACCGAGTGCCGCGGCGAGCGCGCCCCCGCCCGCAACCGTAGCCTCGCGATAAAACGGCATCGAGACGCAGAGCGCCGCGCCCGACACGGCGGCCCCCACCAGCGCCCCGGGCTCGTCCCGCCCGAACTCCAAAACCAGGCGAGCGAGCCAAAACACAGCGAGCGCGCCGAACGCGGCGCTCACGAGGTGCACGCGAAACGCGAGCTCGCCGATCGGCACGAGCCCCGCCGCCGCCGCCAGGGGGAGCCCGAGCGGATAGGGCTGCGCCGGCGGCCCGCCGAGCGAGGCGCCTTCAGCAGCCGCCTCCGCTGCCGCGCCCCAGTGCGGCCCGCTCGGGAGTGACGCCGCGAAGACCGCGAAGGCAACCAGTGCGAGCGCGCGCGGAAGCCATGTCCGAGCCGCGTCCATGGACGAGGCTCTCACGTTACGGAGCACGCCTCGCGAGCGCAATGTCGCGGCGCGGTTGCGCGCGCGCCCGGACCTACGTAGGGTCCCGTGGGACATGGAGATCATCCACGGATATCGGGACTTGCGACGCGAGCTCTCCCACCCCACCGTGGTTCTCGGAAATTTCGACGGCCTGCACCGTGGCCACCAAGCGCTCCTCGCCGAAGCCACCCAGGCGGCCAGCACCCGAGGCGGCGAGGCCGTCGTGTACACGTTCGAGCCGCACCCGGCTCGCGTTTTGGCCCCGGAGCTCGCGCCCGCGCTCCTCACCACGCCGGCGCGAAAGCTCGAGCTCATCGCCGCTCGAGGCATCGACGTGTGCGTGCTCGAGCCGTTCACGCGCGAGCTCGCGGACATGCCCGCGGAGTCGTTCTTGGACGAGGTGGTGCTCGGCGCGCTTCGCCCCGCCCAACTCGTCGTGGGCTACGATTTCGGCTTCGGGCAAGGCCGGCGCG
This sequence comes from Nannocystineae bacterium, assembly GCA_007133195.1. Lineage (GTDB taxonomy): Bacteria > Myxococcota_A > Polyangia > Haliangiales > Haliangiaceae > SLNH01. The sequence goes on from SLNH01000316.1 coordinate 1,436, forward strand.
GGAACGCCGACACCTTGCGCGAGTTCGGCGAGCGGCACGGCATCGGCACGCGCGTCGTCCAGCCGGTGGCCGTGCGCGGGCTCGTGGCCTCGAGCACGAAGATCCGCGAGTTCGTGCGCGCGGGCAACATGCCGGGCGCGCGCCTGCTCCTCGACCGCGACTTCGAGGTCGAAGGACAGGTCGTCCGAGGCGCTGCGCGCGGCAAGGACATCGGCTTCCCCACGGCGAACATCGAGCCAGAAACCGAGCTCCTCCCGGCCTCCGGCGTGTACGCCGTGACGGTGCGCATCATGGACGGAGGGGCCGCGGAGCGCGAGCTTCTCGGCGCCGCCAACATCGGCACGAACCCCACGTTCGAAACCGAAGGAAAGCTCACCGTCGAGGTCCACATCCTCGACTGGGACGGCGACCTCTACGGCCGGCGGCTCCGGGTCGGGTTCGCCGAGCGGCTCCGGCCGGAGCACCGATACCAGGGCGTAGACAGCCTCGTCGCCCAGATGCGGGAAGACGTACGTCAGGCTCGCGCCATCCTCGGCGCGCGGCGAGGCCCGGGTGAGGAGCGCCCGGGTCATGGGTGATCGAGGAAAGAAGCGACACGAGCATGCCCCCCCGGGCTAGCCATAACCAGAACACAGGAAAGCAAGTCATGGTCCTCGAAGGCGCAATGACCGCCCTCGTCACGCCGATGCGCGACGGCGGCGTCGATTACGACGCGCTCGCAGCGCTCGTCGAATGGCAGATCGAGGCCGGTATCGACGGCCTGGTATCCGTGGGCACGACCGGCGAGTCCGCGACCCTGAACGTGCGCGAGCACATCGAGGTCATCGCCAAGACGGCGAAGGCGGCGCGCGGCCGCGTCCCCGTCATCGCGGGCGCCGGCGCCAACTCCACGCGAGAAGCGATCGAGCTCCAGCGCGCGAGCGAGGAGGCCGGCGCCGACGCCCTCCTTCAGGTCACGCCGTACTACAACAAGCCGACGCAAGACGGGCTCTACCGTCACTTCACCACACTCGCGGACGAGGCCTCGCTGCCCATCGTTTTGTACAACGTTCCCGGTCGCACCGGTTGCGACATGCAGCCGGAGACCGTGGCGAGGCTGTGCGACCACCCGCGCGTCGTCGCGATCAAGGAGGCGACCGCCAGCCTGAAGCGCGCGAGCGAGATCAGGAAGCTGTGCGGCGATCGCATCACGCTTTTGTCCGGTGACGACTTCACGACCTTTCCCCTGTACGCGGTGGGCGGGCGCGGCGTGATCTCGGTGGTCTCGAATGTGAGGCCCGACGCGATGGCCGAGATGTGGGACGCCGCGCGGAGCGGCGATTGGGAGCGCGGCAGACAGCTTCACGACGAGCTCTTCCCCCTCGCCGAGCTCCTGTTCGCCGAGAGCAGCCCCACGCCGGCCAAAGCGGCGCTTTCCCTCATGGGCCGGATGTCGCCAGAAATCAGGCCCCCCTTGTACGAGGCGTCCCCCGAGCTCACAGCGAAGCTCGAGGCCCACCTGCGCAAAAAGGGGCTTTTGTGACGAGGATCGCCGTGCTGGGCGCCGGCGGGCGCATGGGGCGCGCCGTCGCGTCCGAGCTCGCCCGCGAGGGCGCCGCCGGGATCCTCGCCGCCGCTTGCGATCGGCCCGGCAGCGACGCCGTCGGCCGCGAGATCGCGCCGGGCGTGCGGGTGGGTGACGACCTCGCCGAGGCCCTCGCCGCGTGCGACGTCTACATCGACTTCACGTCGCCGGAGGCGACCCGCCGCGCCGCCCGGGAAGCGAGCGCGCGCGGCGTCGCCGCGGTGATCGGCACCACGGGGCTTAGCGCGGAGGCCGAGGCGGCGCTCGCCGAGCTCGCCGTGGCGGCGCCCGTGTTACAGGCCCCGAACTTCTCCTTGGGCGTCAATCTCGTGCTCGAGCTCGCCGAGAGCGCCGCCCGGGCACTGGGCCACGAGTTCGACCTCGAGATCGTGGAGGCCCACCATCGCCACAAGCGAGACGCCCCCTCGGGCACCGCGCGGGCGCTCGCCGAAGCCGTGGCCGCCGGGCGCGGCCTAGATGCCGGCGAAGCGTCGCTTGGCGGCCGGCAGGGCGACGTCGGCGCCCGCCCTCGCGACGAGATCGGCGTGCACGCGCTGCGCGGCGGCAGCGTCGTCGGTGATCACACCGCACACTTTCTCGGCCCGAGCGAGCGCGTGGAGATCACGCACCGGGCGGAGTCGCGCCAGATCTTCGCGGCCGGCGCCGTGAAGGCGGCGCTGTGGCTCGCGCAAAGGCCCGCGGGCCGCTACGCCATGCGCGACGTCCTCGGGCTGTGACACTCGCGCCCTGAGCTTGCCCCGAACCCGGGTCCATTTTCCCAACCACACCCGGGTCATCTTTCGCGAGCACCCAAGGGTCGCCGGGGTAGACGAAGCGCGCGGCGCGCGAGGAAGGTCGCTGGCGCAACAGGCCTCAGCGCTAAAACACGCGACAAGGACCGCCGCCCGCCTCGGGGCGCGCATGCGGCCTTGACACCGGCATGTACTAAATGTATTTATAGTAAATGCCGCAGGTTCACTTCTCCCTCGACGACGAGTCGATTGCGCGGCTTGCCCGGGAAGCGGAGGCGCGCGGGCTCAGCTTGTCTAGGTACATCGCCACGTTGGTTGCCCGTGAGGCGCCGTCAGAGTGGCCGAACGGGTACCTCGACCGCGTCGTGGGGGCGTTTGCCGACGCGCCACTCGAGGAGCCTTCCGACCTCCCGCTCGACGAGCCCGACGCGAGCGTGTAACGGGAGGTCGTCGTGTACCTACTCGACACGAACGCCTGCATCCAGGTGCTCAATGGCACGTCACGCGCACTGATCGAACGGTTCAAGGCGGAGTCGCCAGCCACCATCCGGCTTTGCTCCATCGTCAAGGCCGAACTCTTGTACGGGGCGCGCAAGAGTCGCTCGGTGGCGATGGCGCTCACCCGGCTGAGCCAGTTTTTCGCCCCGCTGACGAGCGTCTCCTTTGACGATGCCTGCGCAGAGGAGTACGGCCGCATCCGCGCCGACCTCGCGGCGGCGGGTACACCGATCGGCGCCAACGACCTCATGATCGCGGCCATCGCGCGCCACTACGACTGGACCGTGGTCACGAACGACATTTATGAGTTCGTGCGCGTGACGGGCTTGCGCGTGGAGGACTGGCAAGCGGCGTAGCGTCGCCCGTTCCCGCTCAGTCGACGTTAAAAGGGAAGCGCACCGGCGCTCGGGCGAGCGCGCCTCGTCGGCGCCGGAGCAGAGGAAATGTCCATGCGGATCGCCACCTATGCCGCCCTCAGCGCGCTCTTTTCGCTCGGCGCCGGCTGTGAAGACGACGACGTCGCGACCGGCGAGGTCGCCGACGAGCTCATCGAGGAGCGCGCCTCGGATGATCGCGCCGACGAAAAGGAAGCAGACGAGGGCGCTTCCGACCTCGCCGAGCGCGAAGAGCCCGGCGACATCAAAGAAGAGCCGCCCGCGGCCGCGAAAGACGCCGAGCCGGCCGCGCCGGAGGATGTCGAGACCTTGAGCGAGCCCGAGGCGGCGATGGAGCTCGTCAAGGATCGCTGGCTGGCAAAGGAGATCCTCGAGGAGCTCTCGCTGCGGGAGCTCTCGATTCTGCGAAACGCGCCGTTCGCGCGGGCCGGCCAGGAGTTTCGCACGCCGTGGCTCGCGGCCTACTTCTGGCGCGATCCGAAGGTCTACGAGCCGGGCGATTTCGACGAGGATGCGGTCACCGAGCTGGAGGCGGCCAACAGCCGGCAGGTCCGGGCGTTTGAAGCGGGGATGACCGAAGCGGAGCGAAAGGAGCGGTGGAATGCGCTCTGGGATGATCTCGGCGAGGAGCCGCCGGGCGATGAGCCCTGGCATTGGCCGGAGCCTTGGCAGCGCGATATCGAAAGTCGCATCGAGGCCAGGCTCTTAGCCGAGGCGCTCGAGCGCCCCCACCCGCCCGATCCGCTCTTCGACGAGGGCGCGACGCGCCCCCTGCCGCGCGATCTCGGCGGAATCGAGCTCGGCGATCCCAAGCCCGACGACTTGGAGCACGCGTTTTCCCGGCGCCAAGAGACGATCGAGTTTCTCGACGCCGACCTCGAGGTCGGCGTGCGCGAGGAAGGCGGAGAGGTCGCGGATGTCGCCGCGGGAGAGTTTCACCACCCCCACGACGGGCGGCCCATCGAGTCCGAGATCCATGTCGAGAGCTTCGAGCGCCAGCTAACGGCGATTTTCGGCGAGCCCGACGAGCGCGCCGTCCACAGCGCCTGGCCGCCCCACGACGAGCCCATCTGGCGCGCCGACGATCGCGTCTTGGAGCTCGGCTACCTCGTCAAGCCCGAAGAGGCCGGCCCGGCGATGCTATTGAGGCCGGCTGATCCCGGCCGGCCGTGCGGTCCTGAGGACGGTTTCGCGCGCACCCTCGAAGGAATCGCGCGCGGCTTCGATGCAGGCGACTTCGACGCGGTCATGGAGCACGTGGCCGATCCGCTCGTCGGGCAGGGCGTGGTCTACTCCGAAGGCGGCGAGCTCTCGGAAGACGAGCTGGAAAAGGTCCCCTTTGATGAAGTCCACCCCTTGAAGGACGCGTTCTCGGTCGACGAGCACGACGGAACGATGTTGCGCGAGGGCAGGAGGGGGTGCGCGCCCCTTTCCGGAAAACACGTGGCGTCGGGCATGGGTCACGCCCTGAGCCCGGTGTTCGGAGCGGACGAGGAAAGGCGCTGGTATCTGGGAGCCATCCGAGAGCACGTGCCCGGCTACCTCCGGGAGCCGGGGGAGCCCGAGTCCGCGCTCGCCGAGATCTGCCCAGAGGGCGACGAGCCCTGCCCTTGCCCCGATTACCTCCGAGCGCCGGGCGAATTCGAGGTCTCAGACTGGCAATACGCGTTTTTGAGCGACCCGCGCCAGCCCGATCTCCTCGTCTCCATCGCGGGCTGTGGCCACGACCTCGAGGGCCAGACGCTCGTCTTCACGCCGGATCCTCAGACCGATTCGGGCTGGCGCCCGGTCGAGCTCCCCCTCGTCTATCGCCTCGGCAGCTGCGAGCCCCACGACATCGGCGGCGGCCGCGAGGCCCTGGGCTGCGCCACTGGCCGCACGCATATGGGCCAATTGAAAACCCACGGGGCCGCCTTGGCCTACGTGGACGGCGAGTTCGCGCTCGTCCGGGTGGGCGAGACGTATTCCGAGCTCGCGGGCGTGTGCCGCGTTCCCGGCGACGAGCTTCGGGATGAGGCGCTGCGCGGGCTTCGCCTCGTCGAAGTGACCCCGGAGCGCGCCTCGCTCGAGCTCGAAATCGGCCGCGCCGAGCTCGACGTCCCCGAAGAGCACGACGGCGACTTGTGCGCAGCCGAAAAAGCGGGCTGGGACCGTCCGGACCTCGAAGAGGAGGTCGAGTCGGTCACGGTAGAGGATGACGAGATCGTGCTCGAGTCCGAGCACGCCGCGTCGCGAAGAGATGAGGGCGGCGACGAGGGCGAAGGCGAAAACGGAGAGCAGGGGTGACGGCCGGTGGGCCCGGGGTCACCTCCTAGCGCTTTTTGAGATCGGCGAAGGGCTCATTTTTGAACGACCCGCTGCCTGCGCGGCGCGCCTTTTGCCCACCCTCCGACGCCCCGTGCGGCGCGGCCTCCTCGCTGCGCGCGCTCAACGAAATCCGCCGGCGCTCGAGATCGACCTCCAACACGCGCACATCGATCTTCTGGCCGACCTTGACGATGTCGGCCGGGTCGCGGACGAAGCGATCGGCGAGCTTCGAGATGTGCACGAGCCCGTCCTGGTGAACGCCCACATCCACGAATGCGCCGAAGGCGGTGACGTTCGTGACCGCGCCCTCGAGTTGCATCCCGGGCCGCAGGTCTTCGAGCTCGCGCACATCGTCGCGAAAGCGGGGCGGCGAGAAGGACTCGCGCGGATCGCGCCCCGGCTTTTCGAGCTCCGAAACGATGTCGCGCAGCGTCAGCTCGCCGACGTCGTCCCCGGCGTAGCGCGCCGGGTCGATGCGTCGGGCGAGCTCGGCTCCCCCGACGAGCTCCGCGACGGTCACATCGAGATCGGCGGCGATCCGCTCGACGAGCGGATAGCGCTCGGGGTGGACGGCGGAGGCGTCGATCGGATTTTCGCCGCCGCGAATCCGCAAGAACCCGGCCGCCTGCTCGAAGGCGCGAGGCCCGAGGCCTGGGACCGCGAAGAGCTCCCGGCGCGAGCGAAACGACCCTCGCTCGTTTCGGTGCGCGACGATGCGCTGCGCGAGGCGAGGGCCCACCCCGGCGACGTAGGAAAGGAGCGAAGCGCTCGCCGTGTTGAGGGAGACGCCGACCTGGCCTACGCAATCCTCGACGACCTCGGCGAGCTTCTGCCGGAGGAGCGGTTGGTGGACGTCGTGCTGATACTGCCCGACCCCGATCGCGTGCGGGTCGATCTTGACGAGCTCGGCCAGCGGATCCTGCAGCCGCCGAGCGATGGAGATGGCGCCGCGCACCGTGATATCAAGGTCGGGAAACTCCTCGCGCGCGACCTCCGAGGCGCTATAGACGCTGGCGCCGGCTTCACTCACCGACGCGACGATCACATCACTCAGCCCGGCGTCCGCGAGCGCGCGCCGCGCGAAGTCCTCGGCGTCGCGTCCTCCCGTGCCGTCCCCGACGGCGACAGCGCGGGGCCGATGCGCCCGCACGAAATCGACGAGTTCGTGCGCCCCGCGCTCCGCCCTAGCCTTCGCCCTAGCGTTCGCCCCGGGGAGAAAAAACGTCGTCGAGCCCACATACTGTCCGGTTTCGGTCACCGCCGCGCACTTGCAACCCGTGCGCAGACCGGGATCGACGCCGACCACCCGCACCTCGCCCAGCGGCGCCGCGAGCAGCACGTGGCGGAGATTGTCGGCGAACACGGCCACCGCCGCGCGATCCGAGCGCTCTTTGAGCTCAGCCCGCACCTCGCTCTCCACGCTCGGGGCGATGAGCCGCCGGAGCGCGTCACGAATCGCGGCGCGGAGCTCGCCCGAAAACGGACTGTCCGCGCGGCGCCCCGCGCGGCGCTCGATGTCGGCGAGGAGGCCTTCGTCGTCGACCGCGACGCGAACGCGCAGGACACCCTCCTCTTCGCCCCGGCGGATCGCGAGGTAGCGGTGCGAGGGGATATCGCGCGCGCGCTCGCGGTGGTCGTAGTAGTGCTCGAACTTCGTGCGCTCCGCCTTGGCGCCCCGGGCCCGCGCGACCGTGATCCAACCCGCGCGATAGGCGCCGCGGGCGGACGCGCGGACATCGGCCCGCTCGCTTACGGACTCGGCGACGATGTCGCGAGCCCCCGCCAGCGCCTCGTCCTCGTCGCCGATCCCCTGCGCGGGCCCCTGCGCGGCGTCGACGAACGCGCGCGCCTCGCCCCGGGGGTCACCGCCACGGGGCTGGGCGAGGATGCGCTCGGCGAGCGCCGCAAGCCCCCGCTCGCGCGCCTTCTGCGCGCGGGTGCGCCGCTTCTTCTTGAACGGGAGGTAGAGATCCTCGAGCTCGGACTTCGTCGTCGCGGCCTCAATCGCCCGGCGCCGGTCGGGCGTGAGCGCTCCTTGTGCTTCGACCGCCTCGAGGACGGTGCGCCGCCGCGCCTCGAGCTCCCTCAGGTACCCGTGGCGCTCTTCAATGGCCCGGATCTGAACTTCGTCGAGGCCGCCGGTGCGCTCTTTGCGGTAGCGGGCGATGAAGGGCACGCTCGCGCCCTCGCCGAGGAGCGCCACGGTCGCGGCGACCGCTGGCTGCGGCAGCTCGAGGTCGTGAGCGAGTCTATCCTCGAAGTTCATCGGTCCCTCCCCAGATCTTCGCGGCCGGCGCCGTGAAGGCGGCGCCGTGGCTCGCGCACAGGCCCGCGGGCCGCTACGCCGTGCGCGACGTCCTCGGGCTGTAAACACGCGCGCCCTGGGGCGTCCAGGGTCAAAAGCCCTGGAACACGTTTAGCCCGAAAATGTGAAACGGCGGGTCGTCCGCGTGGGTCCGGCTCACCTCGAGTTGGTAAAACGGATAAACGGAACGCGAGCCGAAATCGTAGCGCACCCGCGCCTCGAGCCGCCACTTGTGAAAGTGAAACGCCCGCGCGCCGCCCCCCTCGCCGTCCTCGCGCTCGACGCCTAACCGGTGCCAGCTCTCGAGCGTGATGCGCGGCACCCACGGCTCGACGCCCCGCCAGCCCACGCCCACGCGATTTCGAACCGCGGGGGTGTGGCCGTCGCGAGGCCGGTAGCGACTTTGAAACCGCACCCGGTGACGCAGCCGCACGTCGCCCACGTCGTGCCGGGCGCGCGTGTCGAACTCAGCCCGGTGGCGGAGCTCGAGGTCGCCGCGCCGCCGGCGCTCGTAGGACAAGCGATAGCCGCCGCCAACGCGCAGGGACCACCAGGGCTGATATTCGAGCCCGATGTCCGGCACCAGCCCGGCGAGCCGGGTGACGTTTTCGTCGAAGCGAACGCTCGCTTCCGCCGTGGCCTCCAGGTCGTCCATCACCTCCAGCCCGGCGCCTGCCTCGCCCCACAGCTGGACCTCCGCCCGAGCGGCGCCCGCCGTCATCGCGAGCGCGAGGCTCCCCCCGAGCGCGCAGACGATGGCAAAGGCGGGCTTCGCGATCATGGCTTCGAGATGCGATAGGTGACGGTGATATCCGCCGAATCGCGCAACATGTCGATTCGGCGAACGTCCACCGAGACGACGTCGAGGCCGGTGCGCTCCGCCACGTCGCGCGATAGGTCCGCCTCCGCGCCCGGGCGCAGGAGCTCGAGCTTGTCGTAGACCGCGGGGGTCGTGCGGAGCGTGCGGTTCGACGGCCGCAGCTCCAAAATCGCCGTGATCGCCACGATGACGGTGTTGACGGCCAACAGCTCGACGACGCTGATCTCCAGGGGGGCGAGCGCGTTCAGAATGCCCAGGCCGATGACGAGGAACAAGTAGGTGAGGTTGCGGAGGAGGATCGGTTCGGTTCGGTAGCGCAGAATGCTGAATATCGCGAACAGCCCGATTGCGAACCCCAGCTCGATCCCGACGCGGCTGAGCAGCAGCGCGAGGGAGAACGTGATCACGTTGATCACGTAATAGGCGAAGATATAATCTTCGTTTCGGTACAGCCTGTAGTAGACGCCGTGGATCACGACGGAGGCGAACGCGAGGTTGATGCTGAGCCACGCGAAGAGCTGTAGGAGCTCATCCTTGTCGACGAGCTCGCTGGCGCCCAAAAGCTCCGTCATGTCCTCATCCCTTCGATCTTGCGCAGCGCCGGCAAAAACCGGTGGCAGGGCACGTCCCTGGTGAGGGCGACGGCCGTGCAATATTTGCTTACTGAGAGCCACCGGAGCCCGAGCCTGCGCAGCGCGCGCATCGCCGGGGTGCTCACGGAAAAGGCTGGTTGTTTCACTTCGACGATGGCGATGCCCGCCAGCCGTTCGCGCGCGTCATGTCGGCCCACCGCGAGGTCGACGTCGACGGTGACACGCTCGGTATCGCGTGCGGCGACGAGCGTGGCCCGGTGATAGTCGACTCGCGCCGCGGGGCGCAGGTCCGCGGTGGGCATGCGGCAGCTCGCGGCCAAAAACGCGCGCTCGCCCTCGCCGAGCTCCTCGGCGCCGCGCGGCCGCTCGCGCCGGCGCTTGACCGTGAGAAGCTCACTCCGGCGGCTCTTGACCTCCAAGAAGCTCACCGCGTGCTCGAGGTAGTCGCGCACGCGCACCTTGTCCCGGAGTCGGCGCCCGCGCCGGTGATCGTGAAAGCTTTGCAGATCGGGCGTGTCCAGATAGAGGGTTTGATATGCGCTCGGCCCCCCCTCGCCGAGGAGGAGGTAATCGCCCTTTAGGCTCGACAAAAGCGGGCCGAGGAGCCGCTCCGGGACCAAGAACTTGGTGTCGGTGCGGCGCAAGAGCGCTCGGTTCGCGACGAGCGAGGCGGGCGCGCTCGAAAAATCGAAAAGCAGCTCGCGAAGGCCTGCCCCGCCCGCCGCCGTCGACCTCGCCCCCGACGACCCTGAGCCGGACGAGCCCGGCGCGATCGCCGCGCGCCGCGCGCCGCGGAGCGGGCCAACGGACGCGGCGACGTCCGCGGGCGCGGACGTCATGCGACGTTCGTCACCCGCTGGCGACACCACACCCAATTGTAACCTCTGCGTCACCTGCGGGATCCTGCGGAAAAGACGGCGGATTTTCAAGTCTACGCCGCGGATCACGTCCCCCCGCGAGCGGGCTACGCGTGGCGGCGCGCGCGCACGCCGTGGCAAACTTCGCCCGAATCCGAAAAAGCCGTCACGCCCCCGCGCTCGCAGAGTCGAACATGCCCAACCTCCTTCCGGATAGCCCGAGGAGCGGATCGGACGAAAGAGGCAGCCATGAATGTACGCTCGACCGAGAGACTCCAAGGCCTCGCGGGCCGCGCCGAGGCCAGCCGCTTTGCCGCCGGCGAACACGGGGCCGGCGTCTCGCGCGCCCGTCGCGCGTTGCTTCTCGTGCGCGATCGCACGTGCCCCGGCGGCCTGCGCGCCGGAAGGGTCGGGGCTGCGCGCTGGGCGACGCTCTGCGCCGCGCTCGCCGCGATGCTGGTCGCGGGCTGCGGCAGCCCCACCGAGCCCGGCGGGAACATCGACGCCGGCGGCTCGGGGGCGGATGCGGGCGGAGGCCAGGTTCTCATCTCTGAGGACTTCTCGGATCACGCCGGCGCCTACGCCTCCGGCGACACCCTCGGCGACTTCACGGTGCTTCGCGCGGTCGATGAAGCGGTGGTCGCCGCGGCCGAAGATGAAGGCATCGCGCCCCACCGCGGCGACAACGTGCTTTACTTTTCGGCCTTCGAGGACGAGCCCGGTTTCCGCCACAGCCGCCTCGATCAGTGCGTTTCCCTCGATCCGGCGCTCCCCCTGTCATTCGACTACCACGTCTACGCCGCCGTCGACGAGATCACCGACGACCTTCGCGTGCGCGTCAATCCCAACTTTTACGAAAACGTGCTCGGCTGCGAGGACGACGTGCTCGTCGACTCGACGGAAAATCGGCTCGAGGAGCTCGGCGCGTGGTACAACGAAGATTGGGACGTTCGGCTCGAAAGCGCCGGAGCCGAGCCAGGCGAGTGGTTTCACGCCACCGCCTCCACCGACAACGCCCCTTCGCCCGATTTCCGGCTGGAGCCGGAGCATTATCCGAGCGACACCGGGGCGGTCCGGTTCAGCGTCCGCGTGCGCGACGACGCGTTCGCCGAGGACGAGTCACGCCGGCTCTACCTGGGCGATCTCAACCTCGAGCAGCCCTGAGCGAAGGCGCCAAACGCGCGGCGGGCCCGCGCGCGACCGGGGCCCGCCGCGCATCAGGGGTGAGCGCCCGTCGCGTATGACTCCGACTCCGGGACGTAGCCGACGCGAAAGCGGGTCGGCCCGCCGAGGTCCGCTTCGAGCTCGATCTTGTTGGAAAAGGGCCAAACCCGACTGGGCAGGCGCTCCCAGTGTCCGCCGTCCCCGCGCCGGTAGCCGTCCATGTACCACTGGGTGCCCGGGATCTCGAGCTCCTCATACCAGCTCGCCACCGGGTTGTGACGCCAGTACAAAACGAGCTGTCCCGTGACCGGCTCGGACACCTCGACCCGGTATTCGCGATCGATACCGCGCCACCCGGGCTCCTCGATCGACTGCGCATCGACCGACAGGTCGACCTCGACGTCGCCGTCGGGCCGAAATTCCGCCACCACCCAGCCCTCGTCGTCGACAACCCGGCGCCCGCGCGCCACCGCCTCGTCCTCCCGATCGAGCGCCGCGAGGAGGAACGCGCGCCGAAGCCGCACGAAGTCCAAAAGCGTCTGCTTGTGCTCTTTCCACCAACCGAGGGCGCCGTGGTGCTGGCCGGGATGGATCCGGTAGGCGCCGCCCCCCGGCGGCCGCGCCAGGGCCGGCGCGATCTCGCCCGCCATCTCCTCCATGACCTCCCGGTACCACGCGTCGTCGAACACCTCGGTGGCGAGGTCGACGAGACGCGCGTCGAAGTCGGCCCGCAGGCCCGGCGTATCCAAGAACTTCTCCACGAGCGCGTTTTGCTGGGGCTGGATGAAGTCGCGGTAGTAGTCGAAGAAGTCGTTCACCCCTTGCACGCCGGCGTGATAGTGAGCGCCGAACGTCAGGTTCTTGTCCCACGGAATCAGGCGCCAGGGGCCGCCGGCGGCCTCGTCGCGGTAGAGCCAGTAATCGATATCGAGCACGTCGCGGTCGTGGGTGAGCGCGTGGATCGCCAAGAAGTCGATGAAGCGATCCGCGTCGAACCGCTCGCGAAAGCCAGCCTCGAACGCGGATCCCGCCGGCGTCCCGTTGACCCACCTGATGAGGTCCAAAAGGCCGTCCCAGTCGTGGTCCTCGGTGTCGCCGCGGTAGCGGAAGATCGCCTGCAGGAGATCGATGGCCTCGCCGTCGTCCTCGGGCAGCGGATTGCCGAACACAGAGCGCCTCGAAATCTCCTCGCGGCCGCGGTTTGCCTTGGCTTCATCGCGTACGAGCGTGTGCTCTCCGGGCGTGGGGTTTAGCCCCGCCCCGCGCAAAAGCTCCCGGTCGATACGCTCGATCGACAAATAAAGGCCCTCGAACGCGCCGTTTAGGTGCAGCTCGGTGAACTCGTAAGACGGGGTGACGAGCCCGAGCGCGCGAAACATCTCGAGACTGAGCGCCTCGCGCATGGCGGAGGGGTCGGTCCACAGCGCGTTCAAAATGAGGCGCGTCCCGGCACGTCGCTCCCCGTCTTTGCGAAAATTGAACTCCGGGAAATCGGGCAGCGCCGGCGGCGCACCCAGGCGGATATTGAAATTCTTCTTGTCGTAAAACCGCGTGGTCGCGCCGCGAAACCGCAGGCCGTCCACGTCGAGCGCCGGCCCCTCGGGATCCCCGACGAACACCTCGGCGGGCAGGCGATCGTTTTTGTGCGGATCCCGATCGTAGAGCTCGTCGACGTCGCTCGCGTCCATCTCTACGTAGAGCGAGGGGAGCTCGTTTGGCACCGTCTCAGCCGATACCGGCTCGGCCGCCACCGCGCCCTCGCCGCGGTCGGCGACGACCATGTAAAACCACGTTTGGCCGGGCTCCACGTCTTCGTGGATCGCCACGCCGGGCTCGATGTGCTCGAGCTCCGTGGCGCGCTCGAACGATCCGTCCCTGTCGGCGAGCACCGCGTGCTCGGCGCCCGGCACGGGTGCGTAGCGAACGTGAATGAAACCATCTCCGCCGAGGGCGGCCACCCCCCGCGGCACATCCCCTACGACCGGATCGTCCGCGCTCCCACAGCCCGCGGCGCCCGTCCACGCCGCGGCGAGCGCCACGGCTGCGGCGGCGCGGGCTCCTCGATGGTCACACATGGCCGAAATATCGGTCCTGCGCGCGAGCGGCGCAGCTCATACACACGACTTCCCGTAGCCGTTTTCAGACGATGTGACGCCGAGTGTGGCATAGAAGGCGCCCCAGTGTCTCGGGGGGGGCACGGCTGCCAGGGGCGGTCGCCTCGGGCTCGCGCCGGCGGCGAAAACCGACAGGCGCTCTGGAGGGTGATGACGCCACCGCCGGCGCCGATTACACTGAGCTCTTCGCAGCCTTTCGTTTGGCCGTCCCTAAACCGCCGGGGCTTGAGCATGCGCCACACAAACGCGATGAGCCGCTGCGTCACCACCGTCTGGTCCCCCCCACCCCCAAAAAGGGGTGGTGTGGTGCGGCGCGCCCCGCCTTTGCAAGCGGCTGACCCAGGAGCCTGGATGAGCAACCACGATCCCGCCCGCGCCCTGTGCGATATCCTCCTCGGGGCGGCTTACGCTGACGATTACTTTCACGAGCGCGAAAGAGATTTCGTTCGCGCGCATCTGGTCGCGCTGTGCGGCGGCGAGCTGCCGCGCGACCTCGCGACCCGAATCGATCGCTTCGATCCCGCGAGCTTTGATTTGGCGGCCTCGGCGGCTCCCTTCGCGCGGCACTCGAACGACGCGAAGCGCGATCTCCTCGAGCTCGTCGCGTCGCTCCACGAAACCGACGAAGAGATCGATCTCGCGGAGGACGATTACCTGCGCGCGCTCGCCCGCGCCCTCGGCGCCGAAGAGCTCCTCGGCGGGCTCACCATCGAGCACGAAAGCAAGCCCCGCGTCGAGAGCTGGGACCGCCTTCGGGCGCTCTTGCCGCCGCCACCGCCTCGCTGATCGCCTCTTGGTGCGCCCTCGCGCCTCTTTGCGCTCGGAGCCTGCGCCCGCAGCCCTACGACTGCCCACCTAACGTGCCGTCGGTCCCGGCCCGCTGCCCAGCGGCGCCGGTCGCTTCCGCGGCCATCTCTTCGTATGCCTCGAGCCGCGTCGAGAGGCGGTCCATGACCGCGACCATCTCGGTCGCCGGCCGCCCTTGCATCTCCTGTCGGGCGTCCCGAACGTGGCCGACCACCTCGCGGAGTCGCTGGCGAAGCGCTGACAGGCCGACGTGCAACACCGCCAGCTCCGCGTCCTTTTTGCCGAGCTCACGCGAAAAGGTCGCGAGCTGCGAGGCCTCGCCGCCGGCGCGGTCTGCGCTTTCGCCCTGGGCGAGCGCTGTGTGGATCTCGCGGAGTCCGGACTCGAGCTCCCCGACGATCGAGCTCTCGGCCCTGAGCTTTCGCTCCAAGTCGTAAAGGCGCTCGGCAGCGCGGGTGAGGCACGCCTGCGCGCCCGCGATGTCGTGCTCCGAGGACCGCTCGGCAGCTCGCTCGGCGCCGCCGTCCCGATCCTTTGCGCCGGCGCGCGGAGGCGTCTCGCCCGCGGCCTGCGCCGGGCCCGGGTCTTGCGCGGCGCCGTTTTCGACCCGCTCGCCGTGCGGCCGCTGGCCGAGGAGCGCCCCTTCCGCGATCGCGGCGCGGGTGCGAAATCTGCCGAGCAGCTCTTCGAGCTCGCGCACGCGGTCCTCGGCGCGACGCGACCGCGCCTCGTACGCCTTACTCCGCGCCGAAGCACGCTCGAGCTCGTCGGCGAGCTCGTCGGCCAGGGCCTGCCGCTCCTCGATGGCCGTCTCGAGATCGCGCACTCGGTCGGCGTGACGAACCATCGCCTCGGCGATCCGCTCGGAGATCGTTGGCTCCGCCGGCGTGGTGGCGGCGAGGTCCTCGCCGGCGAGGCCGGCGCGCGCGGCGGCGTCACCCGCGGCGGCCGGCGTCTCGTCATGCGCCTTGAGCTGTGCCTCGAGCCTTTCGACCTCGCTCGCCAGTCCCTCGGCGCGCTCGCGCTCGCGAGCCAGTTTGTCGTCCCAAACCTGATCGCTTCGCGCCGCCTCGGTCTCGCGCCGCTCCAGCTCGGTGCGCAGGCGTTCGAGCTCCGCCTCACTCCGCGCCCGCGCCTCTCGCGCGCGCTCGGCCTCGGCGCGGGCGCGCGCGAGCGCCTCCCGATCGTCCTCCCCGCGCGCGACCTCCTCCGGGCGTCCGCGGAGCTCGCGCCCTCCCCGCGCCTCGGCCGCCCACGAAAGGCCCGGGTCGGTCGGGACCTGCACGATCGCAAACGGCCGCGCCCGGGCCGCGGGCGCCCCGCACAGCGCGATGTAGCCCGTGGCATCGGGCGCCCCCTCGGCCGCATCGTCGAGCTCGCGCAGCGACGCGTCCAGCTCCACGTCGGGCTCAATTTCTGGCCCAGGCCCACCCGCGCCCGCACGCTCGACTTCCGCGTCCTGGGCCCCCGCATACTCGACCAACGACAGCGCCACGAACGGCGCCTGCGCGATCATGCGGACGGGCGAAAACAACGGCTCGAGCGCATCGATGATCGCGTGAAAGGAGGCTCCGCCCGTCGCCCCGGGCCTGTCCGCGTTCGCCGTTTGAACGACGAGCTGGCCGTCTTCGCGCAATACGCGCCGCAGCTCGCCGAGCGCCTCGCTCGATCCGAGCACGGATTCCCCCTCGGGGACGAAGATGCACTCGACGCTGGCGGTTTCGAGGCCGAGGCCCGTGAGCGACTCGTGGCGGTACTCGATGGCCGGGCCGCCCGCGGCCCTGCGCGCGGCCTCGATGGCGCTCGCCGACGGATCGACGCTGATCACGCGCCGAGCGCCGCGCGAAGCCAAAAACTCGGCTCCACGACCATCGCCGCAGCCGACCTCGAGCACGCGGCGGCCCTCCGCGAGATCGGCGAGGTAGACGTACCCGGCGAGGCGCCCGAGCGCGGGTGTGACGGCCTTGTCGCGGCCTGAGGACATGTCGTGTCGTTCGTCCATGATCGTGTGGGCGGGCCCCGATCCTATGCGCGCACGCGTCTCGTTCAAGCGCGGAGTCGAAACGCGGCCTCCGCCTCGAGCGGCTCGGCCTCTTCCGCGCTCACATCGTCCACCCGCGCCGCCGGTGGGCCACGCTCGGCCCACGTGACGAGCTCCGCCACCGCGGGGGACGGGCCCTCCGCCTCGATCTCCACCGACCCATCCTCGCGGTTACGAACCCAGCCGACGAGCCCGAGTGACTCGGCGCGATCACAGGTCGCCGCCCGGAAGTTCACACCTTGGACGCGGCCCCGCACGCGCAGCCTGCGCCGCACGAGCTGCCGGCTCCCGTCTGGATGATCCGTCATCGGGCTCCTACCTTCCCGTATGGAATTCGCCTTGACAAGGGCGAAAGGGCGTTTCTAACTGTACCGTGGCCTCACCTTCCCTCGCGTTTCCGAGGGCTTTCGCCCCCCTGTTGCGATGCTCCGGCGGGAGCTTGCGCCGCGCGCGCCTGGCCGCCGCCGCGGGGGCGCCATGATGAACCTCACCGAACTCAAGCGCAAAACCACCTTCGATCTCTCAGAGCTCGCCGCCGAGTACCGCCTCACCGGGGTGGGGGCTATGAAGCGCCACGAGCTCATCTTCGCCCTCCTCAAGGCCGAGGGCGAAGGTCGCGGGGACATCACGGCGGAGGGCGTGCTCGAGACCCTCCCGGACGGCTTCGGGTTTTTGCGCGCTCCGGACTCGGGCTACCTGCCCGGGCCCGACGATGTCTACGTATCGCCCTCGCAGATTCGCCGCTTTCACTTGCGAACGGGGGACACCTTATCCGGACGCATCCGCCCGCCCAAAGAGTCCGAGCGCTACTTCGCCCTGCTCAAAGTCGAGAGCGTTAACGGCCTGTCGCCCGAGGATAGGACGGCTCCGGCCGTCTTCGAGGAGCTCGCCGCATCGCACCCCCGCGAGCGCATGACCCTCGAACACGATCCCGCCGACCTATCCACCCGCGCCATCGACCTACTGGCGCCGATCGGGCGCGGCCAGCGCTGCCTCGTCGCGTCGCCGCCGCGGACCGGCAAGACCGCGCTCCTCAAAGACATCGCCCGCGGGATCGAACGAAACCACCCGGATGTGCACGTGATGGTGCTCCTCGTCGATGCGCGCCCCGAGGAAGTCACCGACATGAAGCGCGCGCTGCGCGGTGAGGTGATCGCGTCCACGGTCGCCGAGCCCCCCCAGCACCACGTCCAGGTCGCCGAGATCGTCACGGAAAAGGCCAAGCGCCTCGCCGAGCAGGGACGAGACGTCGCGGTCATGCTCGACTCGCTCACCAAGCTCGCCCGGGCCTACAACGTGGCCCTCCCACCGGCTGGCCGACACCTCCCCGGCGGCCTCGACGCGGGCGCCGTCCACCGCACGAAGCGCTGCTTCGGCGCGGCGCGAAAACTCGACGAGGGCGGTTCGCTCACCATGGTGGCCACGGTCCTCGCGGGATCGGGCTCACCCGCGGACGAGGTGGTCTACGAAGAATGCCGGGGCGCGCAAAACGCCGAGATCCGCCTAGACCGGCGCCTTTGGGAAAACCGGCTGGCTCCCTGTATCGACGTCGGTCGCTCGGGGACCACCCGAGAAGAGCTGCTCTTACCGCGCCACGTCTTGGAGCGCGTGACGAGGTTGCGCCAGCTTTTGCACCCCCTCGGCTCCGTGGAGGCGGCGGAGGCCCTGCGCGACAAGCTGGTCGCCAGCGAGACGAACGACGCGCTCATCGCCTCGCTCGGCGCCTAGGCCCGCGCGCGGCGGCCCGCTGGTTCCGCGGCGCTGCCCTGGATCGCCCGGGCGAGATCTGCTATAGCTCCGCACCTCTGAGTTTTTCGGGGAATAGCCATGAAAGCGACCGCTCAACACCCCCACTATCGCCCGGCCACCATCACGTGCGCCTGCGGCGCCACCCACGAAACCTTTTCCACCGCCGGCGATTATCAAATCGACGTGTGCTCGAGCTGCCATCCGTTCTTCACGGGCAAGCAAAAGCTGGTCGACACCGCAGGCCGCGTGGAGCGGTTCAAGCGCAAGTTCGGCCAGACGCGGCGAACGGGTAAGTCGTAAACGGCGCTCCCGGCGCACGAGCGCATGTTCGAAGACGATGCATTCGTCGGCAAGCTGAAGGCGCTCGAGCGTCGGTACGAAGAGCTCGGGAGCCTCCTCGGCCAACCCGACGTCATCCAAAAGCGCGACGAGTTCGCCAAGCTCTCCAAGGAGCACGCCGAGCTCGAAGGCCTCGTCGAGGCGTGGCGCGCGTACGGAGCGCTCGCGGGCGAAATCGCCGACGCCGAGGCGCTCGAGCGGGATGGCGACGCCGACGACGAGATGAGAGCGCTCGCGCGCGACGAGCTCACCTCGCTAAGGCGTCGGCAGCAGGAGCTCGAGGAGCGCATCCGCATCCTGCTCCTCCCCAAGGATCCCAACGACGGCAAGAACATCATCCTCGAGATCCGCGCCGGGACCGGCGGCGACGAGGCGGCCCTGTTCGGCGGCGATCTGTTTCGCATGTACATGCGCTACGCCGAGAGCCGGGGATGGAAGACCGAGGTCCTCACCATGCACGAGGGGCCCTCCGGTGGGATCAAGGAAGTCGTCGTGCTCATCGAGGGCAAAGACGTCTATTCCCAGCTCAAATACGAGTCGGGGGTGCACCGCGTGCAGCGCGTGCCGGCCACGGAGTCGTCCGGCCGCATCCACACGTCCGCGGCGACGGTCGTCGTCCTCCCCGAGGCCGAAGAAGTCGATGTGCGCCTGGATGACAAGGATTTGCGCATCGATGTGATGCGCGCCGGGGGTCCCGGCGGGCAGTCCGTCAACACCACCGACTCGGCCGTGCGCATCACCCACATCGAGACCGGGCTCGTGGTCATTTGCCAGGACGAAAAGTCCCAGCACAAAAACAAGGCCAAAGCGCTCCGCATCCTCCGCTCGCGCCTGCTCGATCTTGAGGTCGCGAAGAAGGAAGCCGAAGAGCGCGACCAGCGCCGGGCGCTCGTCAAGACCGGCGACCGCTCCGAGAAGGTGCGCACCTACAACTTCCCACAGGATCGCATGACCGATCACCGCATCGGCTACACCGCCCACGGCCTGTCGTCCATCTTGGGGGGCTCGCTAGACGATGTCGTCAATGCCCTGCAGCGCCACTACCAAGCCGAGGCGCTAAACGCGGCGAAGCAGTAAGGCGGCGCGGACCTCGGGCGCGACGCCGCGCCACCGGGGCCCCGCGTGCGCGACCCGCGGGCAGGGATGCTGCCGCACGCCTGCTTTCCAGGGGTCGCGCCCTGCGCGCGCTGGTTGTCGCGCGGCGAGACACGACTGGATGTCGCGAGCCTGGACATGTTCCAAATAGGGACACCGAGACTGTCCGCAAGCGGAGCCGCACCCGCTTGACGGCAACCCAGCCGTTCAATCATTTCAGCGACCTGGCAATCTCGCCGACGAGCTGCTCGGCTGGCACAGGAGCTGCTTGAACGAGATCCAGCCCCGGGACCACTGCGACGAGTCCCTCATCGCACTTCGAACGCGAAATTGCAGAAGGAAAACCGATGGCGATCAAGCGAAGCAAAGCCCGTAACCCAGCCAGCCGCCTCAAGATCGGTGCTCTCACGAGCGCCGGACTCTTTGCCCTGTCCATGAGCGTGGGCGCCTGCGATGCCGACGACGCGGCGGAGGGCGATCCCGCCGGCGATCCCTCGCCCACCACCGAGGAGCCCGGCGACCCGGTTGACGATCTGGACGATCCGGCCGACGAGTTCGGAGAGCCTGCCGACGATATGGGCGACCCGGCCGACGATATGGGCGACCCGGCCGGCGATATGGACGACCTCGACGAGGGCGCCGAGGACGACGGCCTCGGTGAGATCGACGACGACTTCGACGATGATCTCGACGAGGACCTCGACGACGACTTCGACGATGGCTTCGACGACGAGGGCGGCTACTAGAACGGCGAACGGTTTGACGTTCAAACCGATCGGCGTCTAGGTAGTCTCTTTCCCGCCGGGACCTGCGGGTCCCGGCTCCGCGCGCTCGGCGAGCGCGGTGCGCGCCCAAGAACTTCCAGCGCGCATCGCTCCGCCGGCCGCCCCCCTTCCGCCGGCAACGCGAGTCTTACAAAAGACTGTCGACTGCGCGGCGAATGCGCCGCTCGTCGCCGCGCTCGTAGCCCTGGTGCACGACGCGCACGAGTCCGCGCTGATCGATGATGTAGGTGCTCGGCATCGCAGGCGGCGCGTAAAGGCGCGCCGTCGCACTGCGCGGGTCGAATACGGGCTCGACGTGCTCGAAATCGAACCCGTTCATAAATGCCCTGCCCTTGGCGAGCTCCCGGTCCACATTGACCGCGAAGAACGCGACGTCTGCGTCGCGTTCGGCGTAGTGCGACGCCAGCGACTCGAGCGCCGGAAGCTCGGCCTCGCACGGTGCGCACCAGCTCGCACCAAACGTCACCACCACGACATCGCCCCGCTGTTCGCGCAGCGAGACGGCGTCGCCGTCGCCATCTTGGACCTGGCGAAACTCCGTCGCGCGATCTCCCACACTCACCTCGGCGGCGGCGGGCGGCGCGAAAAGCGCGAGCGCGACGACGGCCGAGGTCGCGGCGACCCCCGCGCCAGGGCGAAAACGTGGCAATGACATCATGGCGTGGATCCCCCTCATGACGAGTTAGACGCGCGCTCGCGCTCTAATTCAACGCGAGCTCCTCCTCGATCCACATTTTTACATATTCGAAGCGCTTGGGGTCCGTGAACTCTCGCCCGTTGATGTAAACGGTCGGAGTCGCGCTTACACCGGCCTCACGCCCGCGCGACTGATCGCGGGACACAATCTCGCCCGAAGCTTCGAAGTCCTCGTCGAACTGGTCCATGTCCAGGCCGATCTCTTCGGCGTAACCACGCAGGCTCGCCTCGTGGTGCTGCCCCTGGTAGCGGAACAGCATCTCGTGCATGTCTTCGAACTTGCCCTGGCGCTTTGCGGCCACGGCCGCGCGCGCCGCCTCTTCCCCGGTGGGATTGCTCGGCAGCGGAAAGAATCGGTAGTACACGGCCACATCGTTCGGCCAAGCCTGCTGCGCGCGCTCGCTCACCTCACCGAAGTGCTTGCAGGCGGGACACCCGTAGTCCAGAAATTCGACGATCTCCACGCGCGCGTCCGACGGGCCCTTCCTCGGCACATCGTCGTGGGAAAATTCCTCGACCGTCGGATCCTCGCGGTAGCGCGCCTCGTACATTTGCCGCGCGTCGTGCTCCGACGCCCCGTCTCTCACGAGCTGGGCCACGTACTCGGCCGCATGGCCGGCGCGGTGGCAGTCGTCGTCCTCGACGACGCTCGTCCGCAGGCTGTGCGCCTCGCCGCACGGCGACGACACCGCGTCCACCAGCGAGTGGAAGCTGTCCAGCTGGCCCGGTCCGAGATCGTCGACATCCACGCCGGGCAGCGGCTCCCGATCGGCCGCCTCCCCCTCGCCCGTCTTCTGCGCACTTTCGCCCGCGGCCGAAGGGTCATC
This sequence comes from Nannocystineae bacterium, assembly GCA_007133195.1. Lineage (GTDB taxonomy): Bacteria > Myxococcota_A > Polyangia > Haliangiales > Haliangiaceae > SLNH01. The sequence continues at coordinate 23,144 of SLNH01000316.1, forward strand.
GGTGTCTCCGCCGGACTGCCGATCGCAGGCGAGCGCGAGCACGGCCAGCGCCGAGACGACAGAGGAGATCGCCAGTTTCGTGTACAGAGTTCGCGTTGTCACGGGGCGAGTTTTAGCTCGCGGATCACCCCATTTCAACAGCGGGAGATCTTCGCCATCGCCCGCGGCTAGGCCCCAGATGTTGGCCTCCGTCGCCCAAGGCGGGGACGGCGCGGCCGGCAGTCCGAAACCGAACGCAAATCGACACCCCCCTCCGCGCCATCCCAGCCGGGCCACGAATCGCAGCGCCGCTCACTCCCGTCTTGACTCCGCGCGTCATCGCAGCTACAAGGCACCCCTGAATGATGGCTCATTCAGCCTCCCACGATGGCCCTGGCCCCGGCGACGCGCCGCCAGGCAGCGAACCTGGGCCGGAAGCGACGAGTTCCGGTGACCGCTCCGCGCCCGCAAGCGCTGGCGACAAGCGCGCCCGGATACTCGCCGCCGCCGAGGAGGTGTTTGCCCGGCGCGGCTTTTACAACGCGCGCGTCTCCGAGATCGCGCGGGCCGCAGGGGTCGCAGACGGGACCATCTACCTTTACTTCAAAAGCAAGGACGACCTTCTCATCTCGCTGTTCGAGACCCGGATGAAGGACGTCATTCGCGAGCTCGAGACCGCCGTTCCTCCGGACGGCGCGGCGCCCCTGAGGCTCTCCGCCTTCATAAGCGCCTATCTGCGCCTCATCCGCGATCGGCCCCAGATCGCCGAGGTGCTCACGGTAGAGCTCCGGCAGAGCTCGAAGTTCATGAAAGAGTATTCAAACCCCCGGTTCGGTGAATTTCTGAAACTGCTCGCGGGGATCATCAGCGAAGGACAGTCGCGAGGCGAGCTCGACGACGAGATCCCGGCGCCCATCGCGGCCCGGGCGATTTTCGGCGTCCTCGATGAGCTCGCCCTCGCGTGGCTCTTGGGCGGCCACAACAAGTTCGATATCGTCCGCGCTGCCGACTGGGTCGGCGCGATGACACTGAGAGGCCTCGAAAGGAGGAATTCGTGAAAATCCTCGTTCCGCTCAAACGCGTTCCGGATCCGGAGCTAAAGACGAAGATCAAGGACGGCGCGCTCGACCTGTCGAACGTGAGCTGGGTCGTGAATCCATTCGACGAGTACGCCGTGGAGACGGCGCTGCGGCTTATCGAAAATGCGGACGACGGCTCGCGCGACGGCGAGGTCGTCGTCGTGACCATCGGGCCGTCCGACGCGGCGCAACAGCTGCGCAGCGCCCTCGCGATGGGCGCCGATCGGGCGATCCGCGTCGAAGCCGAGGACAAGGACATCGACGCCACCACCGTCGTCGATGTGCTCGACAAGCTCGTCGACGAGGAAAAGCCGGACCTGGTTTGCATGGGCAAGCAGGCCGTCGACGGGGACTCGAACCTCGTGGGGCAAATGCTCGCCGGCAAGCGCGGGCTGCCGCAAGCGACGTTCGCCGCCAACGTGGAGCTCGCGCCCGACAAGAAGAGCCTCACCGTAGGCCGCGAAGTAGACGCCGGCGTCGAGCACAAGAAGATTCCCCTCCCCGGCGTGCTCACCGTCGATCTTCGCATCGTCGGGCCCAAGGCGGTAAAGAATAACGTCACCCCGGACGGCTACGAGTATCAAGACGGACCGCGCTACGCCTCGCTCAAGGGCATCATGAAGGCCAAGAAAAAGCCCATGGACGAAAAGGCGCTCGCGGACTTCGGTGTCCAGGCGGCGCCGGTGATCCGCGAGCTGTCGGTCGAGCTGCCGCCCGAGCGTCCCCCCGGACAGATGGTCGGCAGCGTCGAGGAGCTCGTCGAGAAGCTGAAAAACGAGGCGAAAGCGCTCTGAGGCCGCGGGCGCGCAGCTTTTGCCAGACGTGTTCTAAGGAGAAGCCACGATGGGAAATGTGATCACGTACTGTGAGTTCACCGGCGAGAGCCTGCGCACCGCGGCCCTGCCGGGGATCGCCTGTGCGCGAGACGTCGCGAAGGCGCAAGGCGGCGAGGTCGTCGTTCTGCTCGTGGGCAAGGGCGCCGGCGCCGCCGCGCAGGACGCCGCCCGTTACGCCCCACGGGTCATCGCCGTCGATGATCCGAGCATGGAATACGACCTCGCCGAGTCGATCGCGCCGATCGTCAAGCGGACGATCGAGTCCGAGTCTGCGAGCGCCGCGGTCGCGACGGCGACCGGCGTGGGTAAGGATTTGATGCCCAGGGTGGCGGCCCTGCTCGGCGTCGCGGTGGCCTCGGACGTCGCCGAGGTGGTGGGAGAGACTCAGTTCAAGCGCCCCGTGCTCGCCGGCAACGCGTTCAGCACCGTGGAGGTCACATCCAAGCCGCTGCTCGTGACCGCCAGGCAGAGCGCCTTCGACGCCGCGACCCCGCTGGACGCTGCCGGCAAGGTCGAACCCGCTGAAGCCGGTGACAGCGACTCGCTCGGCGCCGAGGTGTTGCGCATCGAGACCACCGCATCGGATCGCCCCGACCTCAACGACGCCGATGTGGTCGTATCCGGCGGCCGCGGGATGAAAAGCGGTGACAACTTCGCCGTGCTCGAGAAGCTCGCCGACACGATGGGAGCCGCGATGGGCGCCTCCCGCGCGGCGACCGACGCGGGCATGGTCCCCGCCGATTGGCAGGTCGGTCAGACCGGTAAGATCGTGGCCCCCAACCTGTACTTCGCCATCGCCATCTCCGGCGCGATCCAGCACCTCGCCGGCATGAAGAACTCCAAGACGATCGTCGCCGTCAACAAGGACGCGGAAGCGCCGATCTTCCAGGTGGCGGATTACGGTCTCGTGGCCACGTGGGAAGAGGCGGTCCCCCAGCTCACCGAGGCCATAAGCAAGGTGAAATCCGAGGGATAACCGCCTGCCGCGCGCGCCCCGGCGCCGCCCGGCCCGGGGCGCGCGGCCACCCGATTGAGACCCGGTCACCCCGCGCGGCGTGCCGCACAGTCGCCCCGGGTGCCGGTCGTGCCGATCCCCCCTCGCAGCGCAGCGCGGTCGCCAGGCGAGCATGGAGCCACCTTGTGTCGCGACCACTTGGCAAAGAGCGGGGAAATGCTACATTCTGAAGCGGATTGGGCGCTGTCCCTGTCCACAGGCGGCACCGGTTGCGGTGACCCGCGATCGAACCTAGGTTGCATAGCGGCCCTCGCGTTCGCTCACCCTGTATAGAGGAGCCGGAGGAGAATCGATACCATGATGCAGGCTGCTGAAATGCGTCGTCCCATCCCAGGCGCCGTCGCCACCGCGGGCGTCGACGAGCGCATGGCCTTTATCCGCCGGACCTACGGCCACCTGGCCGGGGCCGTGTTCGCGTTCGTCCTCGTCGCCGCCGGGCTCGTGACTTCGGGCTTTGCGGACAGCATGTACGCGTGGATCGGCCAGGGGCAGTGGAACTGGTTGATCCTCATGGGCCTGTTCATCGGGGTCGGTTTCCTGGCCGACAAATGGGCCAACTCCGACACCTCTCCGGGGCTCCAGTACCTGGGGCTGGGCATATACGTGGTCGCGATGGCGGCGATCATGACGCCGCTGCTTTACATCGCGGCCTATCACCCGGCGTTCGCCGACTATCCGCTCATCCCGAGCGCCGCGATGCTCACCCTTCTCGTGTTCGGCGGGCTCACGCTCACCGTGTTCACGACGAAGAAGGACTTTTCGTTCATGCGCGGCGCGCTCGTCATCGGCTCGTTCGCCGCGCTCGGAATCATCGTGGCGGCCATCGCGTTCGGCTTCGAGCTCGGCACGCTGTTCGCCGGCGCCATGATCGTCCTGTTCTCGGGCTGGATCCTCTACGACACCTCGCAGGTCCTCGCCCACTACAGGCCGACCCAGCACGTGGCCGCCGCGCTCAAGCTGTTTTCGTCGGTCGCGATGCTGTTCTACTACATCCTTTACTTCCTCATGTCGCTCACCCGCGACTGAGGCGCGACGACGAACGTCACCATCTCGCGGCGCGCGGCCCCTACCGCGCGCCGCGTTTGCGTTTCGGCCAGCTCCGGCGGCCCGGCAGCGCCGGGGCGCTCTGGTATAGTGG
>SLNH01000037.1 GCA_007133195.1 Nannocystineae bacterium
AAACAATCAGGCTAGCCATAGGGGAGCGGTGCTCGCCCCGACTGGCGAACCTCAGAGCGCCTAGCCCGCGGCGGAGGCTGCCGACAGCCGCTTCCCCGGGCGAAACTCAAATATGTCGGCTACACACGTAGACGCCTGTTCAGAATCATCTTCGGACCCGGGTTCGACTCCCGGCGCCTCCACCATTTTTCGTCACCATTTTCAGCCGTTCTCAAAGCGAGCACGGAAACATCACCGCCACCGAAAGCCCCAGGACACCCTGCATGCTTGCAACGTGGTCCTGGTCCGCGACGAAGAACCGGGGCGCGTGCCGCCGCACTAAGCGCACGTGTACTCGTGCTCATCACCGATCTCCTGCACTGCCGGTACAAGCTCTTCGACGATACTTTGGCCTTACCGGCGCCGAGGTGCCTGGTTCTCCGGACCGTCCCGGATCTCCCTTATGACGGCCGGGGCGAGTAGAGCCGCGCGCCAATCCGAAACGGTCCAGGCCTCGCGACCCCCGCCACGACGACAGCGCCCTTTGCGTGCCGCGTGCAATCTCTCGGCATTTTAAGTCCGCGAAATTCGCGGGTTTTTCCCTGAGAACTGCACCAAGGCTCTACCAGGGAATGCGTAAGGGCGCGAATCGCCTGGCGAGTTAGGCTTCTGGCCTCGCCGGCGGCCAAGGGTAGGGGCCCTATCCGAGCCGATCGCGCGCGCCGACTCGGCCCTCGAGAATGGAGCGCGAGGGCTCGGATCTGCTGGTAGGTTGCCGGCCATGGTGACTGACTACGAGGCCCATTCGAAAGCCCTCAGCGAGATCCTCAAACTCGCAGAGCCTCCGCTCGCGATCACGTTCACTGCAGAGGCGCCTCAAGGCGTACCCGCATTCGATGAACCGATGCCCGAGCCGACTGCCGACGGTCGCACCGGTCGCGTGCCCGCCGGATGTGCCTTCTGGGCGCATGGTACGCGCCGCACGTTCGCAACCGCGCCGGAGGATCACGGTAACTGTAATGTGGGGAGCCTCACCCACGGCCTTCGCACTCTGGAGCAGGCCGCTCAAGGCGAGGACGTAGCGGCGCTGGTCGAGGCCGGGTGGGTGACGCCCGACATGTTTCCAGCGATCCCGACGGTGGCCGAGCGACCGGGCGCGATCACGTACGGGCCGCTCTCCGAGACGACCTTCGACCCGGATGTGGTGTTCCTTCGACTCAACGCCAAGCAAGCCATGATGCTGCACGCCGCGCTTCCCGATCTCCGCTTTGAAGGCAAGCCGCAGTGCCACATTGTGCCGATCGCCAAGGAGCAGGGCCAGGTAGCGATTAGCGTCGGTTGCATGCTCAGCCGTGTTCGTACGGGCATGGCCATCTCGGAGCTAACCTGCGCGATTCCCGCAGCGCGTCTCCCCGAAGTCGTCAACGCGCTCGTCGCGGTCCAAGAGGCGGACGACGCGGTAGGGCGATACGCCGCCGAGGATAAGCGCCGATTTGGGGCGTGAGCGCCGGGAATAGGCACTGGCTGAGAGGCGGCCAGGAAGCTGAGGGGTAGGCGGGGGAGCGTTGGACGTTAGGCGCGGATCGCAGAACCACCGCGAAAGGTCTGAAATCTTGGCCTATTAAAAGGGCGAGCCGATGGGGCGGGAAACCTGAACGAGTCGTACAGCCGCTATACGACCAGCAGGTCGCCTAGCTGTCGGAAGTCGCCTTGGCGCAGGAGTCCGCGACCCACAAGCGCCGGCTCCCCGAGCGTATGCTGTCGGCGATAGTCGAGAGGGCCTGAGTACATGCGAACGAGCGGAACTCCCCACATGGTTGGCGGATCGGGCAGCGCGATAGCGCTAGAGCGCGTGAAGTTTGTTGACGCCAAGATGAAGGAAGGGTTCCTTCAAGAGCTCTTACACGAAAGCCCCGCGCTGTTGCCGGTGGCGAGCTTTGATGAACATTTCGGGCCGCTGGCCTCCCTCGGCCGGGAGATCATGGGCATCGATAACCTGTTCATCTCGCCAGCCGGACGCCTGACCGTGGTGGAGACCAAGCTTTGGCGAAATCCGCAGGCGACGCGCAGGGTGCTGGCCCAGATCCTCGATTACGCCGCCAGGTTGTCGAAGCTTGGCTTCGAGGAATTGGAGGCGACCTGCCGGCGCGCGGCGGACTGATCCTGCTTCGTATGTTCAGGAGCGGCACGGTCCGAGTGACGCCACCCCGGCTGAAGATCGTTCTCAACAAGTTGGGCTTCGGTGACGCCGAGGTGCTCCGCATCGCGAAACAGCTCCGGGGGCTGTATCCGCAATTGGAAATCAACCCGGGTAAAGACCAGATCTGCCCACCGATGTCAGCAGCCGAGCTGCTGCCGCGCCTCGATGAGGTGCTGAAGATCTACGCGGATGCCATTGATCGGCTTGAAGCGATCGACCCTGGCGATGGAGCTGTCGTTAACGATGCCACCCAGGATGACGAGGATGAAGACACGTAATCCGGGATGGGGCTGCTCCAGGTGAAGCGCACCGGGTGCCGAAAAAATCAGCGGGACGCGCTACGCCTTGCCGCAACTCCCGTCGCGGTATCCGCGCGCGGCGTCTTCCTCGACTCCCGGCGCCTCCACCATGTTTCCCTCCTTGCCCGCCCGCGGTTACCCCGCGGGCGTTTTTTCGCGCACTCCGTCGAGCGCGGCGCGGAGCGTGTCGGGCCGGTCGTAATCGATGGCGCGGCTTTCGACACTCGACGCGGCCGAAAGCCCCGATCGTGCGCGGAGCTCAGGCGACCTGCATGCTCGGGCGCGCCTGGCAACGCGCGAGCCAAGCAGCGACGTGGGCGTGGTCGTCCACGGCGCTGCCGGTCCACACGCCGTAGCCGACCACGCTCGCCGCCACGAGGTCGGCGAGTGAAAACGTCTCGCCGAGCAGGTAGTCGCGCCCGCTCAGGTGGCCATCGAGGACGCGCTTTAACGTCTCGAGCTCGTCGGCGGCGTGCGCTGCGTGCGCTTCGTTTCGCAGCTCCGGGGCGGTGTACTCGCTGGCCGCGAAGTGCCAGCGCCGGAGGGCCGTTAGATAGGACACGTAGGCGAACACCGACCACGACAGCGCTTGCATGCGCGCGGGGGCGTCCGTGGCGGGCCACACCCCGCGCGCGATGCCGAACCGGTCGCCGAGCCACAGGATGATGGCGAGGCCCTCGAACATGGGCGTGCCGTCCGCGACCAAGGTGGGCACCTTGCCGTTTGGGTTGAGCTTCAAAAACGCCGGATCTTTCTGCTCTCCAGCCGCCAGGTCGACGGGCACGCGCTCGTGCTCGACCTCGAGCTCGGCGAGGGCGGCGGACACGGGGGTCGCGCTGGAGTACGGGGCTGCGTAAAACACGATCGACATGGGCTGCTCCTTTCGAGACGGCGGCGAGGCCGCCGCGGTGGGCCTCGGCAACGAGGCTTTCGCAGCCTAACGCCGCGCCGTCCGGAGCGCCGCGCCGTCCGCGAGCGCCGCCCCGTCCTGCGCTGGCGACGGTGCGCGCAGGCTGGGATCCGAACGCGAAAATCTCACGAAGCCGGCACGGCGAAGGCACGGGTAACGCGCGCTTGGTCGCCGGAATTCCCGCCGGGCCTCCTAATGCATGTGCGCGTCGGGGTTGGGCCTGGGGAGCTCGGAGAAGGCCGGGTGCTCGCCCACGCCGCCCGTGAGGATCATGGCGTAGAGAAACGGGCCGAAGCTCGTTCCCTGGCGTCCGTTTACGAGCACGATCGGCGTGCCGTGGGCGTCGTGCTGCGCGGCGTACTCGATGTCGGCGCGGAGCTTTTCTTCGGTCTCTTCGCTGTCCATGCAGGCGCGCAGCTCGCTCGGCTCCATATAGGATTCTGCCAGCGAAACGATGCGGTCGGCGCTCAGGTTCCTGGCGTTTTCGAACAGTCGCCCGCTGAAGTCGAAGGCGTGGTCGTGATCCTCGAGGCAGATGCGCGCGCGCGCCGCGTGGCAGGACGCGGCGTCTTCGCTGTGCCGCTCCACGTGGGGGTTACACGAGCCGTCGAGCGGGTAGTTGCGGGCATCGACAGAAAACCAGCCCTCCGGGAAAAACTCCTTGAGCTGGCTCATGGTGGCGTGCAGGCGAGCGCAGTGGCCGCACTGCACGTCGGAAAACTCGGTGATGTGCACGGGCGAGGGCTGACCCATGACCGCCCGCGGTTCGCGCAGCGGGACGTCGGGGGAGCGCTGGTAGATCAGCAGGGAGTCGGCGAGTCCCTGGCGCTCGGCGCGGCCGAGATCGGAGACGAAGTCGGCGAGCCGGGCGTCCGTCGCCTCGTCGCTCGTTCCCCCGCCCTGCGCGAACCCCGCCTCGCCGTGCTGGCCGTGGTGGCCCGGCTGTCCGTGGTGCTCGGCGCCCGCCTGCGACAGCGCGGCCTGGCCCGAGGTCACCTCCGGGGTGGGGGTGCGGATGCCCGGATAGAGCAGGAGCAAAAACGCGGCCAGGGACACGCCGGCCGCTCCCAGCACGCCGGGCTTCGCCGACGGGAACCCGGCGCCGCGCCAGCCGTACAGCGCGATGGCGGCATAGGCGCCCACGAGGACGTATGTGCCCACGCAGGACAGGCACACGGCGCCTGCGGTGAGGCTGACCGACGCGAGGACCACAACCGACACAGCTCCTGCGGCGGCGGTCACGCGGATGGCGGAGACGAGGCTGGCTACGGGCCGGCCCTCCACTTTTCGGAACAGAGCGAAAAGCGGCAGCCCGAGCGCGACGACGCTCCACACGAGGCCCCAGCCGGCGACGGGGACGCCGGTTACGGCGTGGACGGTGCTTGCAAAGCCCGTGTCCCACACGGTCGCGCAGTCAAATGCGTCGCCGATGCCGCAAAACGCGGAGCCTCCGCTGCGAACGACGAGGAGCTCCGACCACTGAAACAGCGACCACAAGGCGGCGGCGACGCCCACGGCCGCGAGTGCAAACAGCGAGCGAGCGCTGGGCGAGGAGGACGCATCTGGCTTGGGCATGTCCGGGGCAACCTAGCCGACGTTCGGGGCCTTCGCCACTCCCCGGGCGCGGCGGAAAAAGGCGCGACGGGGCCCGCTCGGGGGGCGGCGCAAAGCGCGCCGTCGCCGGTCCTGCGCCGGGTCGCGACCGGATTTCCGTCCGCGCATAGCCGCCGGTCCCCGCTCAGTCGCTCCCGCACGCGCCGGCTGCGGCGGCCTACCGCGCGCCGTGCTACACGAGCACCCTATGAGCGAACCGACACCGAGCTCGAACGGGGCGACCTCGACCGGCGCCGAGGACGTGCGGTGGGATCTAGACGACCTTTACGGCGGCCTGGACGATCCGAACCTCGACGAAGATCTGCAGGCGCTCGTCGGGAAGGCAAAGGCCTTCGATGACGCCTACCGCGGCCGCCTGAGCGAGGCCCTAGGCGACGCGCTCCGCGACCAGGCGGCGATATCCGCGCTCGGGGACAAGCTGTTCGGCTACTTGTTTTTGCGCCGAAGCACCGACGCCACCAATGAGGCCATTCAAAAGCGGCTCGGTCAGGTTCAAGAGGCGCTGAGCCGCGCCGAGGCCGATCACCTCAATTTCTTCGAGCACGAGCTCGGCGCGATGGCTGACAGCGATTACGAGGCCGCTGTCGCCCGCGACTCGGAGGCGGCGAGACACCGCCCGTATCTGGATCACATTCGGGCGAATCGCGACTACCTGCTCGAGGAAAACGTCGAGCGCGCGCTCACCCTGAGGTCGCCTTTCGGGCCCTCGGAGTGGCAGTCCTACATCGACGAGATGGAGGCCGAGCTTCGCTTCGAAATGGACGGCGAGGAGCATGGCCTGCCCGGAATCCTTCACATCATCAACGACGACCCCGACGGCGACCGGCGGGCGCGGGCGCTGTCGGTGTTTTCCGAGGGGCTTTCTGCGCAGCGCTTCGACCGGCTGATGGCGCGCACCCTGAACGTGGTCATCGGCGCCAAGCGTATCGAGGACGACGAGCGCGGTTACCCCACGCCCATGACCGCGCGCAACATCGGCAATCGCGTGGACGACGACACGGTCAAGGCACTCCACGACGCCGTGGCCGAGTACGGCGCCGCGCAATGCCGTAGGTACTACCGCCTGTTGTCCGCGCACCTGGGTGTTCGGCCGCTGAGGTGGTCCGATCGCAACGCGCCGCTTCCGTTTTCCGACCAGCGCACCGTCCCGTGGCGAGAGTGCGTGGACACCGTCCTCGGTGCCTACGAGTCGTTCAGCCCGCGCCTTCGCGATCTCGTGGCCCGCATGATCGACAGCAAGTGGGTCGACGCCCCGCCTGCGTCCGGCAAAACCGGCGGCGCGTTCAACCTGGCGCTGTTGCTACCCTCGGGAGAGCCTCGCGCCTACAACTTTTTAAACTATCTCGGCTCGACCCGCGACGTGATGACGGTGGCCCACGAGGCCGGACACGGCGCCCACGGCCTGCTCGCCGCCGAGGCTCAGGGCTCGCTCATGTTTCGGGCGCCGATGGCCTACGCCGAGACCGCGTCGATCTTCGGCGAGATGACCACCTTCCGATTCCTCGTGCAGCGCGCCACCTCCGACGAGGAGCGGCTCGCGCTGCTCATGAGCAAGAGCGCCGACCACATAAACACGGTGGTCCGCCAGATCTCGTTTTCCAACTTCGAGCAGCGCATCCACGCGGCAAGGCGGGCCGGCAAGCTCTCCGTCGAGGACTATAGCCGGACGTGGATGGAGGTGACGCGGGAATTTTACGGCGACGAGGGCGACCTGTTCACCTATCGCGACGTGGAAAACCTCTGGTCTTACGTCCACCACTTTTTGCGACCGTTTTACGTGTACGCATACGCGTTCGGCGAGCTGTTCACGCAGTCGCTGTTCGCCATCCAGGATCGGTTCGGCGCCGACTTCGAGGCCATGTATCTGGACCTGCTCCGGGCCGGCGGCACCAAGGACGCCGTGGGTCTCATGGAGCCATTCGGCCTCGATCCGCGGGAGCCGTCGTTTTGGCGCGGCGGAATCGAGGGCAGCGTCGGCCGCTGGCTCGACGAGGCCGAGGCGATCTCCAGGCGGCTCGGGGTGGAGGTCCCAGCCGCCGGGTGAGCCGGGCTGCCATGACGGGCGAAACCAGCGAGCGCGAGGTCGCGATCGAGACGGGCGGCGGGCGCGTGTCCGGGCTGTTCGTTCGGCCCGCGCGGCCGCGGTTTCTGTATGTCTTCGCCCACGGCGCGGGGGCGGGCATGCGCCACGCGTTCATGGAGCGCGCGGCCGCGGAGCTCGCGGCGCGCGACGTCGCCACGCTGCGCTATCAGTTCCCCTATGCCGAGGCCGGCCGCAAGCGCCCCGATCGGCCCGCGGTGCTGATGGACGCGGTGGAGGCCGCCGTGACCGAAGCCCGCGAGCTCGACCAGAGCCTTCCGCTCGTGGCCGGTGGAAAATCGATGGGGGGCCGGATGACCTCCCTCCGCCACGCGGAACGGCCGCTTCCCGGCGTGCGCGGGCTCGCGTTTTTCGGCTTTCCGCTCCACCAGCCGGGCAAGCCCGGCATCGCGCGGGCCGAGCATCTGGACTCGATCGACGTCCCGATGCTGTTTCTCCAGGGAACGCGCGATCGCCTCGCCGACTTGGAGCTCATGCGTGAGGTCACGGGCGGCCTCGGCCGCCGCGCGACGCTTCACGTCATAGACGGCGGCGACCACTCGTTCGCCGTGCTCAAGCGCTCTGGCCGCACCGCCGACGCGGTCTTCACCGAGCTCGCCGACGCCTTCGTCCGGTTCGCCGAGCGCCTGTGAGGCCGCATTCGAAATCCGCATCGCTGCGCGATGTGCAGCGTTCATACCACGCCTCGGAGCGCGCGGCCGATCTTGCGCACCGGCGGCCATTCCCGGGCGCATCTAGTCAGCGTGACTGGAGCGCCCCGGCCGAACCTCATGCTCCTCGACGGCCACGGCCTCGCGTACCGCGCGTTTTACGCCTTCCTCGACCGGCCGCTCCGGACCTCCCGGGGCGAGAACACCTCGGTGCCGTGGGGCGTGACGCGGCTATTTCGCAAGCTCGTGGCCGACCACGCCCCGACGCACGCCGCCTTCGTGTTCGACGCGGGAAAGAGCTTTAGGGGCGAGCTTTACCCCGGATACAAGGCGACGCGTGACAAGCTCGCCGACGCGCAGGCCGATGAGCTCACGAGCTCGATGAGGCGGCTTAGGCAGATCCTCGAGGCGCTTCGGGTTCCGGCCGTGGAGGTGCCGGGTTACGAGGCAGATGACGTGATCGGTACGCTCGCCGCGCGCGCGACCCGGCGCGGGTTCGACGTGGCGATCGTGTCGGGTGACACGGACTTTTACCAGCTCATCGGCCCGCACGTGGCGGTCATCGAGCCGGGGCGCGGCGGGCGCTCGTTCATCGAGGCGCGCTGGATCGACGGCAACGCGGCCACCGAGCGCATCGGTGTGCCGCCGGCGCAGGTGGTGGATTACCTCGGGCTCGTGGGCGATCGCTCGGACGGCGTGCCCGGGGTGCGCGGCATCGGCCCGAAAACCGCGATCCAGCTCATCGGCTCGTTCGGTTCCCTGGACGCGGCGCTCGCGCGCGCGGGTGAGGTGCGGCAAAAACGCGCTCGTGAGGGGCTCGTAACCGGCGCCGGCGATGCCCGGCTATCCAGACAGCTCGTCACGATTCGGACCGACGTGCCGGTTTCCGTGGAGCCAGACGCGCTCGCGGTGCGCGCGCCGGATCGCGAGCGCCTGCGCGATGTGTTCGTGGAGCTCGAATTTCACACGCTTTTGCGCGAGCTCGCGCCGGAGGGCGCCGAGCCGGACGCCTACGAGGTGGCTCGCGGGCAGGTTGCGGCGGCGCGCGCAGCAAAGCGAGCGCGGGCGGGCGGACGCGTCGGGCTGGCGGTGATCGCGCCTCCGGGGTCGTCGCGCGGCTCCGCCCCGCTCGGGATCGCGCTCGCACCCGCGCCGGGCGAGGCCACGTATGTGCCGCTCGAGGCGGGCGGAGAGATCCCCACGGCGGTGCGCGAGCTCCTCGCGGCGAAAGACGTCCAGAAAGTCGGCCACGATCTCAAGCCGGCGCTCCTGTCGCTTCGCGCTGCCGGCAGCTCGCTCGACGGGCCGCTCGTCGACGTGATGCTCGCGGCCTACTGTCTCGACCCGTCACGCAGGCAGTACGACATCGAGGCGCTGGCCGTCGAGCAGCTCGGCTACCGCATGCGGTCGGGATCCGACAGCGGGCCGCTGTTCGAACGCCGCCCGGCCGAGCTCGCGAACATCGCCGGCGAGCGGGCGGACACCGCGATAAGGCTCGCCGATCGGCTGTTGCCCCAGCTGGGCGAAAGCGGCCAGCGGCAGCTCCTCGACGACATCGAGATGCCTCTCGTCCCGGTTTTGGCCGACATGGAGTGGGAGGGCATCGGCATCGACGAGGGGCTCCTCGAGTCCATCGGGCGCGAGCTCGAAACCTCGATCGCCGGCGCGCGCCGGCGGGCGCTCGCGGCGGCCGGGCGCGACGAGCTGAATTTGGATTCGCCTGTGCAGCTGCGCCAGGTGTTGTTTCAGGAGCTCGGCCTGCGGGTCATCAAGCGCACGAAGACCGGCCCGTCCACCGACGCCGACGTGCTCGCGGAGCTGTCGGCCGAGCATCCGTTCCCGGCGCGCGTGCTCGCCTACCGCGAGCTCGCCGTGCTCAAGTCCACCTTCGTGGACGGGCTCCGGGCGAAGGTCGATTCGCACACCGGCCGCCTTCACACCTCGTTTCATCAGGCGGTGGCGATCACCGGGCGGCTTTCGAGCTCCGAGCCGAACCTGCAGAACATCCCGGTGAGGACGCAGCTTGGCGCAAGGCTCCGGGAGGCGTTTACAGCCGGGCCAGGCCGCCTGCTGCTCACCGCGGACTATTCGCAGATCGAACTTCGGGTGTTCGCCCACCTGGCCCGAGATCCGGCGTTCGTGGAGGCGTTTCGCATGGGGGAGGACATCCACGCCCAGACCGCCGCGCGCGTGTTCGACGTGCCCGCGGACGGGGTCACGCCGCGGATGCGCGAGACCGCCAAGATGGTGAACTACGCGACTCTGTACGGCCAGGGAGCGCGCGCGCTGGCGCGCCGGCTCGATATCGGCGAGGACGAGGCGGCCGCGTTTCACGCCGACTACTTTTCGCGCTTCGGACACGTTCGCGCCTATCTCGAGCGGCAGATCCGCCTCGCCCGGGAGCGCGGATTCGTGGAGACGATCTTCGGCCGCCGCCGCTACGTGCCCGAGCTCCGCTCCAGCGCGCCGCGGGTGCACAACTTCGGGGAGCGCGTGGCGCGGAATACGCCGATCCAGGGGTCGGCGGCCGACCTCATCAAGCTGGCGATGATCCGGATCCACGCCCGCCTTCGGGCCGAGCGTGTGCCGTGTCGGATGCTGCTCCAGGTGCACGACGAGCTTCTGTTCGAGGTGGACCGGCACGCGGCGGGGGATGCGGGGGCGCTTATCGCCCTCGAGATGGAACGCGTCGCCGATCTGTCCGTGCCGCTCGCGGTGGACCTGGGTACGGGGAAGACCTGGTACGAGACGAAGACCGGCACGGCCGCGCACGCACCGGAGGCGGCGCCCTTGTCGGACCTTTCGCCGGACTTCGAGCCGCCGCGCGCCGACCTGTAAGCCGGCGGCCAGGTCAGTAGTACCAGGGGAACTTGGACCAATCGGGCGGGCGCCTGTCCAAGAACGCGTCGCGCCCCTCCTGTGCCTCGTCGGTCATGTAGGCGAGCCGGGTGGCCTCCCCCGCGAACATCTGCTGGCCCACGATGCCGTCGTCGACCGCGTTCATCGCGAACTTGAGCATGCGCTGGGCGGTGGGGCTCTTGCCGCACACCCGGCGCGCCCAGTCGAGCGCCACGGTCTCGAGCTCCTCGTGTGGGACGACCGCGTTGACCATGCCCATGCGGTGGGCGTCCTCGGCGCTGTACTCGTCCCCGAGGAAGAAGATCTCGCGGGCGAATTTTTGGCCTACCTGCCGCGCCAGGTAAGCCGAGCCGAAGCCGCCGTCGAACGAGGCGACGTCGGCGTCGGTTTGTTTGAACCGGGCGTGCTCGCGGCTGGCGATCGACAGGTCGCACACCACATGGAGGCTGTGGCCTCCGCCGGCCGCCCAGCCCGGGACCGCGCAAATCACCACCTTGGGCATGAACCGGATGAGCCGCTGCACCTCGAGGATATGCAGGCGCCCCATCTTGGCCGGGTCGATGGTCTGGGCGGTGTCGCCGTCGGCGTAGCGGTAACCGTCCCGGCCGCGAATCCGCTGATCGCCGCCCGAGCAAAACGCCCAGCCGCCGTCTTTCGGCGACGGGCCATTGCCCGTGAGCACGACGCAGCCCACGTCGGAGCTCGTACGCGCGTGCTCGAGGGCGCGGTAGAGCTCGTCTACCGTCTGTGGCCGGAACGCATTTCGGACCTCGGGTCGGTTGAACGCCACCCGCACGGCGCCGGTGTCCCGGGCGCGGTGATAGGTTATATCGGAAAGGTCCAGGCCCGGAACCTCGTGCCAGGCGCTCGCGTCGAAGAGCGGAGAGAACATGCCCTCCCCCCTACTGCGAACCGCGCCGGAACGCCAGTCGCGGGCGGAGCTTATCAGCCGGGCGGCGCGGATTCGGCGCGGGCGAGGCGGTGCCTCGGCGGCTTTTCGGCGGCTCGCGGGCGCGGGATCCGCGACCGCTTTCGTGTTAGGGGAGAGCCATGGCCGACGGCGCGCCGCGATACGCCGGATTCCTGGGGACCTGGATGCTGGTTCCGGGGAGCTGCGAGTACGAGCAGGGCGATCCCCCGCAGGAGGGCACCTACCGCATCGCCGCGTCCGGCGACGAGCTGGTTTTCGATATCCGGTGGACCGACGCGGAGGGGAGGCGCGATGCGGCGACATTTCGGGGGCGGCCCGACGGCGCGCCGATCCCGTTCGCCGGGGGCGATCTGGCCGACGAGCTCCGCGTCGAGGCGGTCTCGGCGCGGGACTTGCGCAAATCCGCGCTCTACAGGGGCAAAGAGCGCATGATCACGCAGCTACAGCTCGACGAGACCGGGGGCGCGATGCGCGTCACCCAGGTGGTGATCTTCCCCGACGGCGGCCACCTCGCGAACGTGAGTATCTACCGCAAGCAGGCTCGCGCGTGAGCGAGGGAGCGCCGGTGGCGAAAGCCCCGGGTATGCCGCGCGGGGCGAGGCCCGAACCGCCCGACCGGGAGGTCCGATCGAGGCTGCTCACCCCGAAGAGCTGTACTAGTCTACCCTCCGCTGTCCGCTGCCTACGAGTACAGTCCGGCCGTCCCGACCCCCAGCAGTGAGGATTTTGTCATGGTGCGCGTTCGCCCGTTTCAGGCTCTCGTTCCGGATCAAGCTAAGGCCGCCATGGTGGCCTCCGTCCCCTACGACGTCATCGACGGCGCCGAGGCCAGGAACATGGCCGAAGGGAACCCGTACAGCTTTCTCCACATCGTTCGGTCCGAGATCGATCTGCCCGAGACGATCGATCCCTACGACGCCGCGGTCTACGAAAAGGCGCGCGAAAACCTGCGCCGCTTCGTTGAGGACGGGATCCTCACCGAAGACCGCGCGCCGACCATGTTCCTGTACCGCCAGGTGATGGGCGATCGCTCTCAGGTGGGACTCGTCGCCTGCTGCCACATCGACGACTATCTCGCCGACGTCATCAAGAAGCACGAAACCACGCGGCAGGACAAGGAAGACGACCGCACGCGGCACGTCCTTGCCCTAAACGCCAACCCGGAGCCCGTGTTTCTCACCTACGAGGCGCAGGGTGAGATCACGAGGCTCATGGACGCGGACGCGAGCGAGGCCCCGCTGTTCGACTTTCGGGCGGACGACGGCGTTTTGCACACGGTGTGGCGGGTTGCCGATCCCGAAGCCTATGCGCGGGCGTTCGCGGCGGTGGAGTGCGCCTACATCGCCGACGGCCATCACCGTTCCGCCAGCGCCGCGCGCGCCGGCGCCGAGCGGCGGCAGGCCGACCCCAACCACACGGGGGACGAGGAATACAACTGGTTCATGACCGTGCTGTTTCCGCACGATCAGCTCCACATCATGCCCTACAACCGCGTGGTCAAAGATCTGAACGGGCTGGACGACGACGCGCTTTTGGACAGGCTGGCGCGGGTAGGAGCCCTCGAGCGCGCAGCCGGCGCCAAACAGCCGCCCGGACCGGGGGCCGTGTGCGTCTACCTAGGCGGCTCGTGGCACACCCTGCGGTTCGATCCCGCGCGCATCGACCGAACGGATCCCGTCGCCTCGCTCGACGTCGCGCTTTTGCAAAGCCTGGTCCTCGCGCCGATCCTCGGCATCGACGACCCGCGCACAGACAAGCGCATCGACTTCGTCGGCGGCATCCGCGGCCCGGACGAGCTAGAGCGCCTGGTGGACGGCGGCGCGGCGAAAGTCGCCTTCTCCATGTACCCCACCACGGTGGAGCAGCTCATGGCCGTGTCCGACGAAAACGTCAGCATGCCGCCGAAGTCCACCTGGTTCGAGCCCAAGCTGCGCAGCGGGCTGTTCGTCCACATGCTCGACTAGCCCCCCCCCGAATGGGCGTCGGCGGGCGCCGCGGCGAAACCGTCTCGTGCGCCGCCCGGTGCCTCAGGGGCGGCGCCCTGTTCCGAGCGGCTCCCTCCGCGGATCGGGGAGGCGCGCGCCGCCCTTGTCCGTGCGCACGTGGGGCGCGATAGTCCACCCATGCCCCCGCGCACGATCATCGAGCCCTTTCGCATCCACTCGGTCGCGCCGCTCCGCATGACCACCGAGGCCGAGCGCCGTGAGGCGATCGGCCGAGCCGGATACAACTTGTTCGCGTTGCGCAGCGAGGATGTCCTCATCGACCTTCTCACCGACTCCGGCACCGGCGCGATGTCCAGCGAGCAGTGGGCCGACATCCAGCGGGGCGATGAGTCCTACGCCGGCAGCCCGTCGTGGTATCGATTCGAGTCGGCGGTCAAACAGCTCTTCCCGTTTTCCCACGTGATCCCCACCCACCAGGGACGCGCCGCCGAGAAGATCCTCATGACGGCCCTCGGCGCGCCGGGCCGCGTGGTCCCGAACAACACCCACTTCGATACCACGCGCGCCAACGTGGAGGCCGCCGGCGCCGAGGCCCTCGACCTGGTCATCGCCGAGGGCCATGATCCCAGCCTCGATCACCCCTTCAAGGGGAACATGGACCTGGGAAAGCTCGAGGCGCTGCTTCGCGAGCGCGGTAGCGACGTGCCGCTCGTGTTCGTCACCATCACCAACAACTCGGGCGGCGGACAGCCCGTGTCGCTCGAAAATCTGCGCGGCGTGCGCGAGCTTTGCGATCGCTACGGCGTCCCGCTTTACCTGGACGCCTGCCGGTTCGCCGAGAACGCCTGGTTCATCCGCGAGCGCGAACAAGGGCAGGGCGAGCGCGAGGTCGCCGACATCGTGCGCGACATCGCGTCGCTCGCCGACGGCATGACCATGAGCGCGAAGAAGGACGGTTTGGCCAACATCGGCGGCTGGCTCGCGCTAAACGACGACGAGCTCGCCGCGCGCTGCCGGAACCTCTTGATCCTCACCGAGGGATTTCCCACCTACGGCGGGCTCGCGGGGCGGGACTTGGACGCCATCGCGCAAGGACTCACCGAAGTCGTTCAGCACGAATACCTGCGCTACCGGATGCGCTCGACCTGGTACCTCGGCGAGGGCCTCCATCGCGCGGGCGTTCCGGTGGTGCGGCCGGTGGGGGGACACGCCGTGTATCTCGATGCGCGCGCCTTGCTCCCTCACGTCCCGCCCCTGCAGTACCCGGGGCACGCTCTCGCCTTGGCGCTCTACGAGGCCGGCGGCATCCGCAGCGGCGAGATCGGCACCGTCATGTTCGGCCGCCAAACCGACGGGAGCGAAAAGCCCGCACCGCTCGATCTCGTGCGCCTCGCCGTGCCCCGGCGCACGTACACTCAAAGCCACATCGATTACGTGATCGACGTGTGCGCCGAGGTGGCCGGCCGGGCCAGCGAGCTCGGCGGCTACCGAATCACCGAGGAGCCCCCGGCGCTCCGGCACTTCACGGCGAAGTTCGAACCCGTGGCGACGTAGATCAGGGAGGCCCGACGGCGCGGGCCCGGATTCGGCGAAGCTCCGCGGCCGGTGACGCCGAATCCGCGAACGACCATCGTGGAGAGCGGGCGGTGTGGGTCTTGCATAAACCCTTCGCCACATGCCCGCGCGCGCGATGTGGAAAGGGACGATCGCGTTCGGCGACACGGCGGTTGCGGTGAAGGTGTACTCGGCCGCCACCGAGCAGCGCGTTCACTTCCGCCTGCTTCACGCGGCCGACGGCGTCCCGGTCGAGCAGAAGATGGTCCACTCGCTCACGGGACAGCCCGTCGCGACCGAGGAGATTCACCGCGGAATCGAAGTCGAGCGCGGCCGATTCGTCATCATGCGACCGGAGGAGCTCGAGGCGCTTACGCCCGAGGCCGATCGCACGATTCGGGTCACCCGCTTCGTGGAGCCGGCCGAGATCGGAGACGCCTGGTACGCGCGACCGTACTACCTGGGCCCCGATGGCGACGACGAAGGGTATTTTTCGCTCGCGGAAGCGCTCGCGGCGCGCGGCGTGGAGGGTGTGGCGCATTGGACCATGCGCAAAAAGCGCTACGTCGGCTCTTTGCGATCACACAGGGGTCACCTCGCGCTCATCGCGATGCGCCGCGCGGACGAGGTGGTGGAGCTTTCGTCCATCGAGCCCGCCGAGGCCGAAAAGCCGGCGCCCGAGGAGGCCGCGCTGGCCGAGCAGCTCGTCGCCGCGCTCGCCGGCGACTTCGAGCCGTCGGTTTGGCGAGACCAGCACCGCGACCGGGTGCGGGAGCTCGTCGCGCGGCGGGCGAGCGGTGAGGATGTTTCGATCGAGCCACAGGCCGAGGCGCGCGCGCCGGTGCCGCCGCTCACCGAGGCGCTTCGGGCTGGCCTCGAAGCGGCGCGGGAGGCGCGCGGTGGCTGATCGCCGCAAACGACAGGGCGCCCGTGACGGCCGCCAAAAAAGCCGGCGCCCGGGCCAGGACGGGGAGGGCGAGCGCGGCCGGGATCGTGACCACGGGGAGCGCCGAGACGGCGGCGAGCGGCCCGCGGCGCGCTCGTTTTGGTCCGGCACGCTGTCGTTCGGTCTGGTGAGCATTCCGGTGGACGTGCTGAGCGCGACCGCGCGCCGCGGGGTGCCCATGCGGATGCTGGCCGCCGACGGCGCGCCGCTAAGGCGCCGCTACATCTGCCCGCGAGACGGCGCCGCGCTGCGCGGCGATGACCTCGTGCGGGGTTACGAGTACCAGCGCGGGCGCTTCGTCACGGTGACCGACGAGGAGCTCGAGGCGCTCGAGCCAGGCAAGTCCCGCGACATCAGCCTGCGCCGGTTCGTCCCGCGCGAGGCGATCCCGCCGCTGTACTTCGAGCGGTCCTACTTTTTGGCCCCGTCGGGCGGCTCCGCCAAGGCCTATCACTTGCTCGCCGAAACCATGGCGCAAAGCGGCCGCGCGGGCGTGGCCACGTTCGTGATGCGGGAAAAGGAGTACCTGGTGGCGATCACCGCCGAGGGCGGCGTGCTCCGCGGCGAAATCCTACGGTTTGCCGACGAGGTGCGAAGCGCCGAGGATATCGGCCTGCCGGCTCCGGGTGACGGCGATCCGCACCGGACCCAGGCCATCGGCCGCGACATCGACGCGCTGAGGGCCCCGCTCGACCGCGACGAGCTGCGCGACCGCGAGGCGGACCTGCTCATCGCGCTCGCCGAGCGCAAGTACGCGGGCGGCACCGACGTGGTGCGCGCGCCGGAGGCGGAGGAAGAAAGCGACGAGCCGGGCGAGGTCGTCGATCTCATGCAGGTGCTCAAAGAGCGCCTGGGCGCGAGCGCGGAGGCGAAGCCGGCGCAGCGCGCCCCGCGCGGCGGCCAAGCGAGGGGGGTGGCGGGCGGCGACCGAGCGCGCGCCGACGCGAGCGAGCGCGAGCAAAGCCGCGAGGAGCTCTACGAGCGGGCGCGGGCGCTCGGCATCCGGGGACGGAGCCGCATGACCAAGGACGAGCTCGCCGACGCGATCAAGTCGGCCGATCGGTTAACCGGCTGAGCACATGGCCGGTCGCCCCAGCGCCTGTCAGGATCCGCCGGTGAGGCGGGCGCGGATGGCCGGATCGACGCGCTGCTCACTCTGCAGCATCGCGGCCCATGGATCGCGCGGCTGGGTCGCGAGCCGCGCGCGTAGGCTGAACACCGTATAAACGGGCCGGGCGTCGGGGGTTAGCTCGTCCCATTCGATCGGCACGGCGACCGGCGCGTCCGGGCGCGCGCGGGTCGAGTAGCTCGCGATCGCGGTCGAGCCGAACCCGTTTCGCAGATAGTCGATGAAAATCCGGCCGACCCTGCGCTCTTTGAGCGGGTTTATCGTATACAGGCCAGGGTTCCGATCGGATGTGAGGCGGGCGACGGCGCGGGTGAGCGCCTTGGCCGCGGGCCACGAAAGCTCTGGCGCGATCGGCACCACCACGTGAAGGCCCTTGCCGCCGGTGAGGCGCACGAAGCTGTCGAGCCCGAGGCCGCGCAGAATGTCCCTGAGCTCGGTGGCAGCGAACACGACGCTGTCCCAGCCCACCTCGGGGCTCGGGTCGAGGTCGAAGATGAGCCGGTCAGGCTCGTGAAGGTGGCTCGTTTTCGAGCCCCAGGGGTGGATTTCGAGGCAGCCGAGCTGCGCGAGCGTGACGAGCCCGGCAACGCTGTCGGCGGTGACGTAGGTCTCCACGGATCCGTCCCGCTCCTGGACGTCGACCGAGCCCAGCGTGCGCGGAACGCCCTCGGCGAGGTGTTTTTGATAGAAGCACTCGCCGCTCGTCCCTTCGGGACAGCGAAGCAGGGTGAGCGGCCGGCCCTCGATGTGTGGAAGCATGAGGTCGCCTACGCGCTCGTAGTGGCGCGCGAGGTCGCGCTTGGTGACGCCAGCGTCGCGAAAGTACACCCGAGTGGGGTTCGTGAGCGCCACGTCGCGCGCGCGCGGAGGCGTCTTCGGGTTCGCCGGTGGCGTGGGCTGCGGCTGCTCTCGGCCGATGTCGGCGGGCGCCTTGTCTTCGCGGAGCCCTTCGAACGAGGACTGGCGGATCACGCCGCCCCGCGTCCAGCCAGAAAACCGGACTTGTGCGACGAGCTCCGGCTGGGTCCACGTCACCTCGCGCTCTCGCACCGAGTCCGCGCCGACCTCGAGCGGCGCGTCCGGCCGCTGCAAGGCGCCGAGCCGGCGGGTAAGCTCGCCGAGCGTCTTTTGCGAAAACCCGGTGCCGACCCGGCCGGCGAACGCGAGACGGCCGTGCTCGTCGTGATAGCCGAGAAGTAGCGCGCCGAAGCCCGCGCGCGAGCCGCGCGGGCGGGTGTAGCCGACCACGACGAACTCTTGGCGCGCGGCGCACTTGATCTTGACCCAGTCGCGCCCCCTTCCGGGCCGGTAGCGCGCGTCCGCCCGCTTGGACACCACCCCCTCCACATCGAGCCGACAGACCTGGGCGAAAAACGCCGAGCCGCGACCGACCACGTGATCGCTGTAGCGGAGCCGCTCCGCCCCGGCGGGCGCGGGCACGAGCAGCCGGCGCGCGATTCGCTTTCGCTCGGTGAGCGGCGCGCCGGTGAGATCGAAACCGTCTAGGTGCAGAAGGTCGAACACGTAGTAGTGAAGCGGCGCCGCCTTGTCGCCCTCGCCGATCGAGTTTTGCAGCGCTTGAAAGTCGGCGGTGCCGTCTGGGCGGAGCGCGACCACCTCGCCGTCCAAGATCGCGGAGCTCGCGCGCAGGCGCGCCGCCTCGGCAGCGATGCGCGGCATCCTGCCCGTCCAGTCGTGGCCTCGGCGCGAGCGCAAAACCGCCCGGCCCCGATCGATGCGGCACTGGATCCGGTAGCCGTCTAGCTTGAGCTCGTGGACCCAGCCGGCCCCCTCGGGCGGCGCAGTCACGAGGCTGGCCAGCTGGGGGGGTATGAACAGGGGCGGTTCCGCCTCGTGCGCGCCGGGCAGCGAAGCCAGCTCTTCGGCCCGATCGGGCGCCGCCTCGGCGCGCCACACCCTGCCGCCCGCCTTTCCGACCTCCTCGATGCGCAGCCCGGACAGCGCGCTCTCGGGGCGCTCGCGCACGATCGCGTCCTTCGTCCCCGGGCGAGCCGCGTCGTCGGCGAGCTTGCGCAAAAGCCACTGCGGCTTGTCCCCGCTGCTCGTGCGCACGAGCAGCCACTCGCCGCGCAGCTTTTCGCCGGCGAGCCTGAATCGGAGCTTTCCGGCGCGCAGGGCGCGCGCCGCGTCGCCCCGGGGCGACCACGCGCCCCGATCCCAGAGCAGCACCGACCCGCCGCCGTACTCGCCCTTGGGGATCGTTCCCTCGAAGTCGGCATATTCGAGCGGATGATCTTCCACCTCGACGGCGAGCCGCTTTTCGTCCGGATCGAGCGACGGGCCTTTCGGCACGGCCCAGCTCTTCAGCGCGCCGTCGACCTCGAGCCGAAGGTCGTAGTGAAGCTGTCTCGCGGCGTGCTTTTGCACGGCGAATACGCCCGTGTCCTCGGCTGCGTCGCCGCCAGCCGGCTCCGGGGTGCGGGAGAAGTCGCGCTTTCGGTGGTACTCGCCGAGCGAGCTCACCGCCTCACGCGAAGCGAAGAGCGTGCCAGCTCGCGCATGCAGCGGTGATACTCCGAGCTGTGAGTAGCTGTCGTCCCAGTAATGGCAAGGCGGCGTGGACGACCTGACGTCCCGTCGTAAGCGCGTGGTATCGTTTGAATCGTGCGTCGCGGGATCCGACGGCGGTCTACATCTCACAGCCACAGCGCCCGTGGCTCGGAGCCCGTGATCCGGTTGCCGGTCCTCGTCGGGGTGACGTCGCACTGGAGCTTCACACGAGCGTTACACCCGCTTACGTTCGGCGCGGGTTGGCTCGCTGCGCTCGTGTATTACGAACTCTCGGATGCCTCAGCGGATGACTGGGCCCTGTGGCTAGCGGTCGCGGTCCTCGCTGTTCCGGGGATCTGGCTCGTCGCCTACGGCATCTTTCACCTCTACGGCTCCATAAACAGGCGCGCGAGCGATATCGTGTTCGCGCCAGATGGCGTCGAGGTCGAAGGCGGGGTGGCAGGTGGGCTCAAGGTCCCGTGGGAACAGCTCGAGCCCCCCTATGCTCGCGTAGAGACGCGGTCCCACACGCGCTTTTCGGTGTTCCGTCCCATCCGCCCGCTGCTTGGCCGGCTGTTGGGCCTCGCGAGCTCGCAGTGCTGGAGCCTGTGGCTCGTTTGCGGACAGACCTCTCGACTGGTCGCGAAGGCCGATCGGGCGGTCGAGGCTCGCGCGATGGAGGCGGCACGCGACTCGATCGTCGCCACGGCGAGGGCGAGGCGCTACGTCGCGGAAGAGCCCGCTGTCCCCGCTCGTGTGCTCCTGTGTCCGTCGTGTGGGGCCCCTGCCATCCCGGATACGGCCGATGCGGTGCCTTGCCGACACTGCGGGGCAACGGTCCCGGTCGATGCGGAGATGCGCGCGCAGGCGGCGGGGAGCGAAGCGCTTGCAGAGAGTCGCGAGCACCTGTCGAAAGTCACCCGAAGGCTCATGAGTCAGCCGCGATCGACGCCGACGAACGCCCGGCTCGCCGCGCTGTGGCTGCTGATGCTCCTGTCGATGCCCGCGAGTGTCGCTCTGTTCATCCTTTACGACACATACCGTGTTCGGGAAATGGTCTGGGGGCTGAATCCATGGCTGCTCTGGCTGGTAACGCCCGTGGTGGCGATCAGCGCGGGCGTGATCGGGCGGGCCGCGCTCGTAAACAGGGTTGCCATGCACGTCCTAACCCTCGGCTTTGGCGCCCTGAAGCCAGCCTACGCCGGTGACAAGCCTCGCTGCCGGCGATGCCATGGTACGCTCTGCGACGCCGAGGTGGCTGGCGTCATTCGGTGTGGTTACTGTCAGTCGGATAACGTCGCGGGCGTCGATCTCCGCCCGGCTGTCGACAAGGCGCGAGCCGAAAGAAAGTCGCTAGACGAGGTTATCCGCGCGCACCGACTCGCCAAGGCGCTGTGGGGCGGCGCCGCTGTCATCGCTCTGCTGGTCATCGGCGCGACGTTCGCGACGAGCGCGGCCGCTGTTCAGCATCTCGTGCCTATGACCCAGGACCTCGTCGGACAACAACAGCGGAGCGCCGACACCCTAAAGCCGCCGATCGTCGATATCGAAGGGCACTACAATGACCGCTACCGGGCGCGCGTCGCGGGCTACCTCGAAAACCCCAACGACGTGGTGATTAGCTACTCATCCCCAGAGCTGACGTATTACGACGAGGATGGAAAACGAGTGCACACGGAGGAGGTGTCCCTGTACCGAGCCCTGCCGCCAGGGTCTCGCGTGCCGTTTTCCGTTTCGAGTCGGCACGTCGAGGACTTCGCGCGCATCGACATCGATGCCAA
The DNA here is from genome assembly GCA_007133195.1 of Nannocystineae bacterium. Classification (GTDB taxonomy): domain Bacteria; phylum Myxococcota_A; class Polyangia; order Haliangiales; family Haliangiaceae; genus SLNH01. Next base: position 21,411 of record SLNH01000037.1, read on the forward strand.
GACCGGCAGGCTACGCCAACCCAGCTCTCCGTGGGCCGAGATCGAGATCCTCGACCACGAGTTCGGTCGCGACGAAGACACCCCCACCGCGTCGCCTCGCGTGCGCGCGCGCGTCCGTAACCAGACTCCGTATCGGTGCAATGGCGCCACGCTTTACATCGGCTACAAGAGCGAGGACGGCGAGCTGCTCGACGTGAACCGCCACATGTTCGAGCCTTCCGCGCTAGGGCCCAGCGAGGAAGCCAGCGGGAGCTTCCGCGTGGGGATACTCGGAGAGCGAGGACATCCGGCGGACGTCGGAGTGTGGGCACGATGCAGGCTCGTGCGGCCGTGAGCGCCGCTCGCGGGGACGTCGTCCATCGCTCCACCGGTCTGGAGCGAACGGGGGGCGCTTCGTCTCAGTAGTCGGGCTCGGAATTGAGCTCTCGCTCGAAAAACAGCGCCATCACCGCGAAAAACACATCCCGGTTTTTGCGCTTGCGAAAGCCGTGGCCTTCGTCGGGGGCGAGGACATACCAGGACGCGTTTCCGTGGGCGCGCACCGCCTCGACGATCTGCTCGGCCTCGCCGACCGGCACCCGGGGATCATTTTTGCCGTGGGCGACGAGGAGCGGGCTGCGGATCTGGTCGGCTTGGGTGAGCGGGGAGATGTCGTGCAGAAATTCGCGCATCTTTGGATCGCGCTCGTCGCCGTATTCGGCCCGGCGCTGGTCTCGGCGGTAGGCGCCCGTGTTCTCGAGGAACGTGACGAAGTGAGAGATTCCCACCATGTTCGAGCCGGCGGCGATGCGGTCGCCGTACTCGACGAGCGCGGCGAGCACCATGTAGCCGCCGTACGACGCACCGTGAATGCCGACCCGGTCGCCGTCGAGCTTTTCGCTCGAACTGATCCAGTCGAGGAGCGCGCCGATGTCGGCCACAGCGTCTGGGCGGCGCTTGCCGTCGTCGAGGCTCCGAAACTCACGGCCGTAGCCGTTGGAGCCGCGGATGTTCGGCGCGACCACGGCGATCTCGCGTTCGGCGACGAAGTACTGGATGATCGGGTTGAGGCTCGGGCGGTGCTGACCCTCCGGTCCTCCGTGAACCCAGACGATCGTCGGGTGGGGACCCGGGCCGGGCGGGGCGTAGACGTAGGCTGGGATCTCGAGGCCGTCGAAGCTCTCGTAGCGGATGAGCTTGGGCTCCACGAACTGCTCGGCCTGCGGCAGCCTGCTGTCGGTCCACGCGCGGAGCTCGCGCGTTTCGAGGTCGTAGACGTACGCGTCGCTGGGTCGCGTGGCCGTCGCGAGCGTGAGCGTTAGGCTGGTCGGTGAGGTGAAGTAGAGCGAGCTGATCACGCCGCGGGGGATGCCGCGGGCTCGGCGATACTCTCCCGTGTCGCGATCGAGGAGATGCACGCGGCTGGCGCCGTCTTCGTTGGTGACGAAGGCCAAAGATGAACCATCCCTCGAGTAGGCGAAGCGCTCGACGTCCCACGAAAGATCCGGCGTGAGCTCGCGCGTCGCGTGCGTCTCGAGATCGAGCTCGTAAAGCCCGAGCATGTCGCCGCCGTAGTCGGAGGTGAAGCCGACGCTCTGCTCGCCCGGCACGAAGCGAGCGTTGCGAAACGCCGCGCCGTCCGCGTCGACCGGAAGCGGCTCGACGGACTCTCGCTTCGTATCGACGATGAAAAACTGCGACTCATCGATGGAGCGGTAGTGGCGGAGGAGGAGTTGGCGACCGTCACGCGCCCACGGACCGGCGAGCCACTGTCCGTCGCGGCGAACGAGCATTGAGGCGTCGTCGCCTGGCGCGACGTAAAGGTCCATGTCGGCCGGCGAGCGGCGGTTGTTGGTAAACGCGACCTTGCCGTCGCGCGCGATCCGGAACGGCCCCGACCGCGTGCCGGCCTCACTGAGCGCGCGCAGCTCGCCGGTGGCGAGGTCTTTCCGAATCACCTGGTAGTTTTCGTCCCCGCCGCGATCGCGGCGCAGCACGAGTTCGCGGCTGCCCCTCGAGACCGCGGCTTGTGTGATCGGATCTCGCCCGGTGGTGAGCGCGTCGAGCTTTCCACCCGGCTCTCGCACGACGAAGAGCTGCGTGACGCCATCTTGGCGGCTGCGCACGTAAAGCGGCGCGCCGGCAGGCCCCACACCCGCGAGCTGGGCGCGCCGCGAGGCGAGGTAGGGCGCGAGCTCGGCCGCGAGCTCGTCAGGGATGTCTGGAACGCCGTCTAAGATCGGGGGGCTGTCGTCGGGATCGGGCGGCTCGGGTTCGAAGTCGAACGCGGTCTCGTTTTTCGGCCCGCCGACCACGCCCTTTGCGTTTTCCGGCGGAAGCGGCGCCTCGTCGGACGGCGCCGCCGCCTCGCCCGAACAGGGCGAGGCACACGGGGTGGTCGTGCCCGAGCCGGCGCAGGCTGCGGCGAACGCGAGCGAAACCAAGATTGCTAGCCGCATGGCGCCGACGGTAACAGAGCCACCCTCACCGCTGCTTGCGACGGGGCGGGGGGGCGCCGGCCGGTGCACTCCGGCGTGCTGTCCGGCGGGCCGCCTGCGCCGCGCGGCGAATATTAGGCACCGGGCTCGGGGGGAGGCGAGGGTCGCCCTGCCGCTCGCGGCCTCGCGCGCCGGCGAATGGGCCGTTTCGGGGCTTTGGCCAATCTAACTAACTAGGTGAAGAACCGCGCGCAGCGAATCGGGACCTGCCCATTCCCGGTTCGCGAAGGAGGACCAAGTGAGCTTACAGCCGTATGTGTTTTTCAACGGGACGTGCGAGGAGGCGCTCAAATACTACGCCGAGCTCCTCGGCGGTCGGATCGAGGCGATGGTCACCTACGGCGAGGCCCCCACGGAGGAGCCGACGCCGCCGGGATTCGAGCGCAAAATCATGCACGCCTACCTCAAGCTGGGTGACCAAGCCCTGCAGGCGTCAGACGCGCCGCCGGATCACTTCGAGCCCATGAAGGGGTTTTACCTTCAGCTCGGGGTCGCCGAGCCGGGGGAAGCCGAGCGCGTGTTCGGCGCGCTCGCCGAGGGGGGCGAGGTGCAGATGGCGCTCAAGGAGACGTTTTGGGCGCAAAGCTTCGGCATGCTGGTCGACCGTTTTGGAGTGCCGTGGATGATCAACTGTAACAAGCCCTCGTAACCGGCCCGCTGGCGCGGGAGGGCGCAGACCCGGCCCAGCGGCGCGGGCGCCGTCTCGCGATCCACGGTAAGTCACAGTAAGCCGCGGTGAGCCATAGTGAGCCGCGGTGAGACGGTGAGATCGACCCCGGCGATGGCGTACGCTCGGTGAATGTCGAACGCTGACCGTATGGCAAGCGCCGAGGCCCGGCGCAGCGTCCTGGTGTGCGCCGTCTCGATCGTCGCCGGGGCGTGCGGCGGTGGGGAGGACCGGCGGGCAGAGGTGCCGAGCGCACCGGATCGAGCTGACGACCGGCCCGGCGAGCGGCGAGGATTTTCCGGCCCCGAGCTCCTCGATCCGGGCGGCCGGGCGCTCGATGCGCCCGAGCAGGCCGAGCGCTCGCCGGAACAGGCGCTGCTTGCGAACTACGAGGTTGGAGACATCGAGGGGCCTCCGCAAGAGCGCCTGGCCCGGGAGGATGTGGAGGGGCGATCGCTTCGCGAGCTGCGGCTTCTTCGCAGCGCCATCCACGCGCAGCACGGCCGCGAGTTTCTGAGCGGCTGGATCGACGACTACATGCGCGCGCAGGACTGGTACGAACCGGGAGGCTACAGCGGCGATGATCTCACCATGCGCGATCGCCACAACCTCGATCTGATCGGGCAGATCGAGGAGGGGTTTACGCTTCCGGACCTGCGAAAGCGCCGCGACGCGCTGTTTGCGCCCTACGGCGGGTATCGACAAGACGAGCCGCTGCCAGAGGGCATCGCCGAGACGGTCAAGGCCGACGAATGGCGCATGATGCGGCGAGCGATCACGGTGCGCAGGCAAAATACCCGGATTCGCCTGGCGAGAGCGCGCGATCGCTTGCCGGAGGAGGGCTGCCCCGAGCGCGACGCGCTCTCGCGGCTATCGGACGCCTGGGATTTCGTGGCCCCCGTCGCCGCGGACGATCCCCAGCGGACGGCGTTCGGCGAGGTGGCCGCGCGGGTGGAGACGTGCCTTCGCGAACTCGCCACCGCCGAGCGCGCTCGCGTCCGCGCGCTACGTCGCGAGCACCGCGCGGCGCTCGCAGAGGATCTCCAAGCTGCGCTCACGGATTCGGGGCCCGATGTGAATGAGATCCAAATCGACGACGCCTATCGGTGGAGGCCAGAGGGCGAGCTCGTCCGCGCCGGCCCCGCCGTAGCGCTCGTCGCGCGCGCCGATCGCGAGCTCGGCGCCGAGGACGCCGGGCGCATCGCCCGTCGCATCGAACAGATCGGCGCCGGCCGGCCGCTGTCGCCGGGGGAGATCGGCGTGGAGGTGATTGCGATCGCCCCGGCGCGCGGCGACGCGTACGTCGTTTCGGTGGAGGGCGCACTGCCGGACGCAGAGCTCGCCCACAGGCGGCTCGCCAAAGAGGTGTTGCGAGATCCCGCGTGGCTAACCGGTCCTTTCGACTACATTGATCCCGGCCCTGCGCTCGAAGCGCTGTGCCCGAGGAGCGCCCCCTGTTCGTGTGAGCGCGTGGGCGCCGGGGGCGGGGGCGATCGGTTCGTGAACGAGGCGTCGGCGGCTGTCGATCTGCACGGGGCAGAACCCGCGAGCGTGGCGGTGACGCTCGCCGGATGTCGCGACGGGGACGGTCGCGACTTGGTGGTTTTGTCCCCGGAGGCCGACGCGCCCGGGGCTGAGCCGGCGCGCGGAGACGCCGCCGATGACGCCGCTGCCGCCGACGACAATGACGCCGGCGAGAAGGGCCGGGCGCCCGACGCCGCATGGCAGGCGATAGCGCGGGTGCCGGAGGCGAAAGCCGAGCACTGTGAGGTCGTCTCGCTCGAGCCCTACCGAGACAATCGCGAGGCGCTCGTGTGTGAGGCGCGAAAGCGCCGCCGGGGCACGCTTTACACCTCGGCCGTCGTGGTCGCGGACCTGGGCGGCGAGCTCGTGCTCGCGCGCACGGGCCGCTACGCCCAGCCCGAGCGCCCGTGCCGTTCGGGTGGCGAGCGCGTGCGCGGCGTCGAGCTCCAGGCGAATGAAGACGGGCTCGATCTAAAGCTCACCGTCGCCCGCGCCGCCCAGCGCCCGGCGGCGTGCCGCGCGACTGATGCGCCGGGGGGCCAGAAGCTCGAAATCGAGCTCGTCGATCACCGCTATAGGCTATCTGGCGGCGAGCTGGAAAGGACCGAGTCGCCGTAGCGGCGGTTTCCGTCCGCTCAGTCGCCGTCCCCGTCGAAGGCTCGGACGATCTGCGGGAGCTCGCGGAGATCGGGAACGCGCTGCACGGGCAGGCGGTCCCACACGTGGCGCTGATCCGGGGTGTCGCGGGCGAGGAAATGAAGCCCCGTCTCGGCGGCTGCCTCGTAGTCCGTGCGGCCGTCGCCGATGAACAGCGAGCGGGCGGGCGCGAGCCGGTGCCGCGCCACGACGTCGCGCACGATGTCGGGTTTTTCGCTCGGTGAGCCCCAAATCTCGGCGAAGTAGCTGGCCACCGCGCGGTCCTCGGCGAGCGCGACCACCTCCTCGGTGGGGGTGCCCGAGACGATAAACAGCGTCAGGTCGGCGGCGAGGTCCTCGAGCGCCCCCGGGATGCCCGGCACGAACGGCGCGCATCTTACCTTGTCGTAGACGGCGCGGCTGTATTCCTGCCCGAGCCGCCGACTCTCCGCATCGCTGATTTCTCGGCCCAGCAGGTTCCGATAGGCCCAGGCAAACTTCACGTAGCGCGACACCCCGAGGTTTTCGAGGTGATAGCGGCGGAAGGCGTCGCGCTGCTCAGGCGTGAGCTCGGGGATGCTGTCGGCGATCGCCTCGGTCTTGAGATCCGCCGACTCGAGGATCACGCCGTCGAAGTCGAAGAAGATCGCATCGAGGCCGGGATTCACGCTCGAGAGGCTAACACGCCCGCGCGAGGGAGCACACGCGGCAGCGCCAGCGGCCAACGAACCAGCCTGCTGTGCCCCAGCCGCTACGGGGCGAGGGCGGAAAGGAGATTGTCCACGGCTTCGAGCTCCATGCGGACCCGGCATTCGCGCGCGTAGGTGCCGACGTGCGGCGTGAGCACGGCGTTTTCGAGCTCGATGAGCGGGCCGGTGTAGGGCTCTTCCTCGAAGCAGTCGATGTAGGCCAGGGCTTCGGGATGTTCGCGAAGGTGAGCGGCGAGCGCGGCCTCGTCGATCAGGCCGCCGCGCGAGGTATTGACCAGCGCGGCATCGTGCTTCATCCGCGCGAGCTCGCGCGCGCCGACTAAGTGATGGGTCGCTTGGCTGTGGTTCAGATGGAGCGTGACGACGTCGCTCTTTGCGAGGAGCTCGTCGAAGTCGAGGTAGTGGACCCCGAGCCACTCGGCGGCCGCGAAGTCCTCGTTCGTATCGGTGGCCAGAAGCTTGGCGCCGAACGGGCCGAGGAGCGTCGCGACGGCGCGGCCGACGCGCCCGAGGCCGACGATCCCCACCGTTTTGCCCCGAAGCAGCCGGCCGGCCGGCTTGGCCCAGCCCTCGCGCACGCGCCGATCGGCCTCGGGGATGCGGCGAAGCGCCGCGAGCAGGCCCGCCACCGTGAGCTCGGCCACGGCGTCGATGTGCGCCTCCGGGGTCGATTTGACCTCGATACCGAGCTCGCGCGCGGCGGCGCGATCGACGTTGTCCACGCCGGCGCCGACGCGAGAGATGACCCGCAGGTTCGACACCGATGTGAGCACGTCGCGCGACAGCGGCTCGGTACCGGCGAGCAGGCCCACGGCGTCACGGATGTGGTCCTGGGCTTCGTTAGCCGTGAGCCTGCGACCCTGCGGATTCAGCCGAGCCTGAAATCCGGCGGCCCGCAGCTTGTCGAGGGGCTCGGTGCTGTGGCTCGCGAACGAGGACGTGGAGATGGCGACGGTGCGCGGCGCTTTCATGGGCCCGACTCCCGCTGAGCAGTCTGCCCAGTATGCCCAAATCCCCCGGTGCGGGCGAGGTGTATCGCCGGTGGGCGGCCCGCCTCGCGGGCCCCGGGCGCCGCGACCGGCGAGGCGCGGGCGTCCGAGCTAGAAAAGCCGCTCGGGGACGTGAATGACGTCGCCGGGGCGCACGAAGAAGTCCGGCGCTTCGGCGTTGCGAATATCGGCCACGGGGATGGTGTATTGCACGACCTCTTCGCCGTCCTCGCGTTCGCGGGTCACGGTCACGGAGTTTTGTCGCGCCATGTCTGTAAAGCCACCGGCGCGAGACAGCGCCTCGATGATCGTCATGCCGTCGGCGTAGGGGATCGTCCCCGGGTTTTGCACCTGACCCGACAGCGACAGCTGCATCGACTGGAATTCCTCGACCACCACCGACACCTGCGGGTCGATGAGGTAGCCGTCGGCGAGGCGGCGCTGGATTTCCGCCTCGATCTCCTCGGGCGACTTTCCGGCGACTTCGACCCTGCCGATCAGGGGAAACGAGATGCTGCCGCCACTGCCCACGCGATAGGTGTTGCTGAGCTCTTCTTGGCGATACACCCGGACCTCGAACGAGTCCCCTGCGCCTAGCGCGCTGGCCCCCACTGCCGTGGGCTGGGTGGGATAATCGCTGGGCGTGGAGCCCCCGCAGCCGCCGACAAGCGGGACCGCGAGCGCGATCAGAATCAGCGCGGTGAGCCTCGTCATGGCCGTGGAATGGCGGTGCCCGGGAGCGTAGGCTGTCGGGGGCACCACCGCAAGTGGTGCCGGCGTGTGAAGCCGCGTGACGCGGGCCGGCGGGCGCGGCGTGGTCGGGTGCGCGCGCGGGCCGGGCAGGGGCGATCAGGGCTTTAAGATCGCCTTGATGAATCCGGATGGCCGGCTTTCGAGGCAGTCGAAGGCGTCGGTGATGCGATCGAGCGGGAACGCGGTGCACAAGGGGTCGGGGTGGAGCTCGCCGCGGGCGATCGCGCCCAGCGCCGCGCGCATGTTGTCCACAAACAGCTCGGGATCCCGGGTGTGAGCGCTGACGACGTCGATCCCGCGGTAATTCCAGGTCTGCATATCCACCGAGCGGCGCCCGTCGCCGTGAAACCCGGCGATGACCAGGCGGCCGTGGATGCCGATGAGCCCGGATGCTACGTCGAGGGTGCGCTGCAGCCCCGCGGCCTCCACCACCCGCTCGAAGCCGAGCCGGTCGATCCCCTCGCCGATCCGACGGCTGGCCTCGAGGGCGAGCCCGGCGTGGGCATCGAGCGACAGCGTGGCGGTGGCGCCGAGGCTCCGGGCGTGCTCGAGCGCTTCGTCGCGGCGCGAGATGGCAAGGACCCGGGCGCCGGCGCCCGCGGCGAGCTCGGTGATGAGCGCGCCCAAAAAGCCGATGCCCACCACCGCGACGCTTTGGCCGGCGCGGATGTCTGCCCGCTTGAACGCGCCCACGGCCCCGGCGAGCGCCTCGGCCGGGACGTGACGGTCGCCCAGCGACTCGGGAATGCGCGCGAGCTGGCTCTCCTCGGCGATGTCGTATTCGGCGAGCGAGCGATTCGACAAAAATCCGACCCGCTCGCCGACGCGCGCCTGGGTGACCTCGGAGCCCAGCGCCTCCACGCGCCCCCAGCCCTCGTGTCCGGGGACGCCGGCGGGCATCGGGTAGCCGAGCCACGGGCGCCCCTGCCAGTGCTGGACGCTCGCCGCCGACAGCCCGCAGCCCTTCACGCGCACGAGCACGTGTCGCGGGCCAGGGATGGGCCGTTCCACCTCGAGGACTTCGGCCCGCCTAGGTTCGGTGAGGACGACCGCGCGCATGAGCTCCGGTTCAGGCATTGGACCTCGCTGTCGTGGACATCGTCCCGGCGCCCGCCGCAGCGCGCCGCGGGCGGAGGTAGCTCCGACCGTAGTAGATGCGCGGGCGCCCGGTCCGGGTTTCACGGACCGGGGCCGCACCCAGCGCTCACCGGGCGCCGAGCCCAGCGCTCACCGGGCGCCTGCGCCGGAACCACCCCGCGGCGCGCTCTTACCCGCCCGGCTCGAGCACGAGCGGAATCAAGAAGTCGGCCGATGTCGGGTCGCCGCCGCTGTCGTGGGGAATCCCGAACCGCCAGCCCGAGGTGAGATCCTCGATGCAGTCATCGACGACACTGTTGAACCCGAACACATCCGCGCGAACGACGCGGCCGGCCGGGCCGACGGTGAAGTCGAGCTCGACGCGGCCGCCCGCGGTCGGATCCTGGCGAAGCGCGCGCTCGTGGCATCGCTGGATCCCCCGCAGGTAGCGCGAGCGAATGCGCTGGGCGACGTCGCGGGGGTCGAGGGTCGTGTCGTCGTAGGCCTCGCTGCCGCCCGTAAAATCGGCGCGCGAGGCGATCTGCTCTTCTTCCGGCGTCCGGTCCAGCCCGTTGCCGTTGCCGGGACCGTCAACATCGGGGCCATCGCCCGTGCCGATGTCTCCCCGGTCGGGGCCGCGGGTTCCCGAGTCGCCCGGTGAGCCCCCGGCCGCCACGCCGCTGCCGCGCTCGCGTACATCATCGATCGCCTCGTCGAGCGATACGCCCTGGTCGGTCTCCTGCATGGCGCGGTAGGGGCCGTCCTCGGCCGAGCGGCCGGTGGCGACGGCCAAAAACGCGGTGTCTGCAATCTCCTCGCGCAGCTGCGCCTCGTCCAGGCCCGGATCTTCCTCGCCGCCCTCATCGTCGGGCTCGGCGGGGCTGTGCTCGGGCTCGGGCGGGGCCTCGGCCACCTCGTCTCCCGGGTCGTCCTCCACCTCGGGCGCCTCGTCGACGTCTGGAGTCTCGTCGGGCTCCTCGGGCAGATCGAACTCCGGCTCGACCACCCGGGCCTCGTACTGCTCGTCGGCCAGCCGCTGGATCCGCGTTTGGTCCGCCCGCTCGCGAAACAGCCCCACCGCGGCGACGGACATGTGCAGCGCGATCGAGACGCCGAGAATGATGGCGAGGCGGGTGTCGAAGCGATCGGTGAGGGTCCCGCGCACCGAGGCCGGCAGGTGCGGGCGCGGCTGCAGCGGGGGTGGCGTGACGAATTGAAACAGAAGCGACAGATCGCCCACCGTCACCTTGCCGCGCGAGGTGTCGCTGAGCGGGATGACAAAGTGGTCGCCGCGCTTTTGGGCGATCCCCTCCGACTTGAGCTGATCGAAGGTGCGGACCTCGCCGCCGGCGGAGATTCGGCCATCCATCCGCTCGCTGATGTGGAGCGTGTACTGGCCTCCCTCGACCACGAACAGGGGCCACCTGAGCGGGAGTCCGCTGATCGGCGCCGAGAACGTGTTTTGGATCGACTGCCCGACCGAGACGGTCTCCCGCTCCCGGATCAGCCGCTCCTCCACGAGCGTTCCGCTCAGCACGATGCCGATCCGGAGCGCGCGCTGCTCGCGCTGCGCGCCGGCGGTCCCGGCGCCGGCTCCGCTGTGTGACCGCGCCCCGTCCATCAGAAGGGTTCCTGGCGAACCTCCCCTTGGATCTTCGGTAGGAAGTCCTGCTTGAGGTTCTCCCACTGATAGTTGATCGCGGAGGCCTGAAGCACGTAGATGACGTTCGGCCGCGGCACGCGCCCGCAGATGACGAAATCCTGCTCGATCACGAACACGCGCCGGCCGTCGCGCTCGACCACCCGGTAGTTCGGCTCGGCATCGTCGCCCTCGGCCCTTTGCGCGTGCTGCGCGGCGCACCCGTCAGCGTCGCCGCCCCCCCCTACCTGCACGCCGCCGCTCGACTGTGCTCGCGCCTCCGCGAACACGAGCAGGGCCAGGATAGCCGCTGCGAGGGTTGTCATCGTGGTCTTGGCGATCATGACGAAAACGCTCTCCTTCGCTGGCTCACTGGCGCTCTTCCCGGCGTCGCTCCCGCTCCCGCCGGCGCTCCTCGCGCTCGATTCGCCGCTCCTCGCGCTCGATGAGATCGCTCACCGCGCTCGCTTGCTCCTCGGCCCGATCGGCGTCGGCACCGGCGGTGCGCTGGTAATTATCGAAGTATTCGTCGGCGCGGCGCAATCGCTCGAGCGTCTCGAGGTCGCCGTCTTCGCCGGGGAAGGGGTCCGCGTCGAGATACAGGATGCCCAGATTGTAATACGCCGGGGCGTAGTCGCTATCGCGGCTGAGCGCTCGCTCGTAGGCCTGTTCGGCGCGCCGCAGATATTCGGCTCGCCGGTCCGGATCTCCGCGCGGTCCCTCTAGCTCCGAGGCGCGCCCGCGGTAGGCCGAGCCCAGATTGGTCCACGCCGCCGGACGCTCGTCGTCGAGCCCGCGCGTGAGCCGCTCGTAGACGCGAATCGCCTCGGGGTAGCGCCGGTTTTCGAGGTAGTGGACGCCCAGGTTGAGGAGCGCGTTTCCGTAGCCCGGCGCCAGCTCGACGGCGCGCTCGTAGGCTCGCTCTGCGCGCTCTGCGCGATCGGTCGCGTCGTAGACCAGCCCGGCGATGAAGTGATACCGAGGGTGATCCTGCGCGGCCGTCCGCTCCCCGGCCGCGTCGAGGATCTGCTCGGCCATGTCGTAGTTGTCCTCGATGTAGTGGGCCCACGCGAGGATCAGCATCGCGCGGAGATTCGCTTCGTCGACCGTGAGCGCCTCGCGCGCCTCGTCCATCGCGCGCGCCACATCCCGGGTATCCCCGCGGAGCGCCGCCTCGGCGCGCTCGAGGTGCTCCGCTGCGGCGCGCTCGGCGGCCCGCCCCTCCAAGTCGGCCCCCGGGGGAAGCGGGGGATCTTCATCCTCATCGGGCTCCTCGTCAGGCTCCTCGCCAGGATCCTCCGTCCCGGGCGCCTCGCCCGGGGCCTCGCCTGTATCCGGCACGTCGTCGGCGGGCTCCTCGCCCCGACCCTCGTCGGGCGGAAGCGTGTCCCCAGGCGCGCCGACCTGGCCGTCACCCGGATCGGCCTCCGCTTCGGGGGCCTTTGGCTCGCGCTCGCTCCCCGCCGCGCACGCCCCGAGCCCGACGCACAAGAAGGCGGCGCATGCCGCGACCCCGAGCCTCGAAATCGGCGCCGCAAAGCGCCCTGCCGCGCTCACCGAAGGCGTCATGGCTCGATCGTCCCCTCCACGATCGGTGTGCGGAGGATCGGGTAATCCTCCCGAGAGATGAAGTCGTGTAGCCGCGACTCGGCGAGCTCGCTCCACTCGTTGCTGATGCCGGCGCTCCGGGCCGCGTCCAAGACGTCCTCCCACTCCTTCTGCGCCGCGCGCTGCTTGGGATCCACGAGGTTTTGCTCCAGCGCCTCTTCGTACTGCAAAAGGACCCCTTCTTCCGGATGTTGGCGATCGAGCTGCTCGATCCGCCGCGGCGGCGGCGCTCTTAGGATCTTTTGCCCCGACTCGAACAGGGTGTCGCCGACCCGCACGCGCGCGGCCATGCCCCACATGCCGGAGCCGAACCGGCCGATGTCTTCATACGACGCGCGGATGTCGGCGGTGAGCTGGTCGAGCTCGTCGAGCACGCGCTCGGCCGCCTCCTCGCTGGCCGGAACCTGGTCGATGCTATACGGCTCGAACCGCCGCGCGTACTCGCGCTCCGCGAGCTCGAACGCGTATTCGGCCGCCATGTCCGCGGCGTCCGTGCCCCGCGGCTCGCCGATCTCCTCCCAGGCCTCGATGGTCTGTCGCCGGTAGCGGTCGGCCGGGTTTTGCTGCCCTGCCTCGTCGTAGAGCTCCGCCGTGCGGTAGTAGCTGAACACGTAGTCGGTTTCGTTACCCTCGTCCCGGCCGTACTCGTCCCGCCACGCCGCGTAGGCGCGAGCCGCGTTTTGCGGCTCCCCGGCGGCGCCGTAGGCGCGCGCGATGGCCCACTGCGCCCGATCCGAGTCGCGGCGATCGGGCTCCTCGTCACGGTAGCGCTCGTAGAGCGAGATCGCCCCGGTGCCCGGCGCGCCCTGCGGATCGTGATAAACCCGATCGAGCTCGCGCAAAAGCGCCGCGTTGTACAGGGCGTCTAGCCGGATCTCGCTCAGCGAGCGCTCCCCCGGCGGCTCCGGGCGCTCCGGCTCGGCCGCCACGTCCACCACCTCGAGGTAGGCGTCCACCGCGCGATCGTAGTCGAAGGCGCGCTGGTACGAGACGCCGCGCAAGTACAGCGCGTCGATGTAGTACTCGCTGTCCTGAAACGCAGCTTCGCCGCTGTCGGTGAACTCCTCGAACAGGCTCACCGCCGTGCGCGGGCGGCCGTCGCGATCGTAGGCGACCGCCGAGTTGTAAAGCGCCACGGGCCGATTCTCATCCTCCTCGGGCGCCTGCTTGTAGTAGGCGTAAAACGCCTGGCCCGCGTCGTCGTAGCGCTCGTCCCGGAACAGCGCCTCCGCGTCGCGAAACCGCCGCGAGCGGTTTTGGGCGAGCGCGAGCTCGATGGCCTCCTCGTCGCCGCACTCGTCTTCGATGAAGCGCGCGTTCGTCGACTCGAAGCGCTCGGTCTCGCCCCGGGCCTCGTAGATCGCCAACAGGCCGTCTTTGGCGCGCGCCGCCTCCTCCTCGCCGCAATACCGGTCGAGCACGGTGTCGAAGCGCCCCTCGGCGTCGTCTAGGTGGAGGAACCGATAGGAGATGAGCGCCCCGTGCAGGGCGAGCTGGGCGCCCGCGTCGCCGGTGGGCTCGTCGATCATCGCCTGATACTCATCGAGCGCCTGTTGCTGCCGGCGGTATAGGTCGGGGATCGTGCGGGGCTCGACGGGCTGGCTCATCGCCCTCAGGTCTTCGACCGAGGGCGACTCGGGCGCCGGGATCTCGCCGGCCTCGGCGCGCTCGCGAATCGCGCCCTCGTAGGCCTGCACGAGCGAGAGCGCCGCATCATCGAACCGCGCCTCGCTGAGCTCGCGGCGGTCGCGCACCCACCGGTAGTGCTCCGCGGCCTCCAGGTAGTCGCGAGCGAAAAACCGGGTCTCGGCGAGGCGGTAGGTGAACTCGTAGGCCTCGGGAGCGGTGGGGTATTCGCGGACGAACCGATCGTAGAGATCGCTCGCCTCGCGGTAGAGATCGAGATAGCGCTGTTCCGCTTCGTCGCTGGGATCGAGCTCGTAGTCGCGGCGGGCGAGCTGCGCGCGCCGGTGCCGGTTTTCCGCGGCGGCGCGCAGCATGCGCTCCCCGATGCGGCGGACGTTTTCCATCGCCTCGCGGTTGGTCTCGTTCGCCGCGTACCACTCGGTGCCGCGCGCGTAGGCGGTGGACAGGCGCGCCGCTTCGGCGTCGGCAGCGTCGTCGTCGCCGAGCGCCTCGAGCGAGTTGACGAGCTCCTGGTGGACGACCGGGTTGTCGGGGTGAAGAGGGTCCGTCTCGAGGCCGATGCGGTAGCTGTCGATGGCTTGTTCGTGAGCCTGAAGGATCTGAAACGTCTCTCCGAGCTGGACGAACACGTCGCGCACGTGCGGCTCGTCCAAGCGATCGCCGTAAAAGTCGAGCGCGCGCTCGAGGCTGCGCGCCGGGTCAGGCTGTTCTTCGAGGGTCCAGGGGTCGGTAAACGACACGGCGATGTACTGGATGGCCTCTGGCCTGAGCTCGAGGGGGTCCTCGCCCTGGGCGACGAGCTCGTCCGAGTACATCACCGCTTCATCGAAGGCCTCGATGCCGTCCAAGAAGTCGTCATTGCGGTAATACGACCAGGCGAGCTTGTACAGCGCCTCGTCGTAGTATTCGGAGTCTCGATTTTCGGCCACGCGCCGGTAGGCCGAGATCGCCTCCTCGAGCTCGCCCGGGGTATTGAAGTGGACGTCGCCCACGCCCCGGACCCATCCCTCCTCGATGAGCTGGGGGTCGTCGCCGAGGCCCTGGCAGCCCGCATAGGGGTCGTCGAAGGGCTCGTCCCCGCGCATGCGCGCCTCCACATCGCCTGGGGAGGGCTCATCGGGAGGCTCGGCGTTCGGGTCGAAGTGGTTTTCGCAAACGAGGCCGCGATAGACGGCGAGCGACTCGCGCTCCTCGCCCACCTGGCCGAGATAGTAGCCGAGCAGATACAGCGTCCCGGGCTTTTGCCGGTAGTCGGGAAACCGGGTGATCGTCTCCCGCCACATGTCGATGGCGGGGGAGTAATCCGGCCCCTGAAAGTCCGCGAGGCCGCCCTCGTCGCCTTCGGGATCGTCGGGGTCGCCCTCGGCCTGCGCCGCGAGCACGTCGTCGTCGTCGAAGGCGTCTTCGAATTCGAATTCGGCGCGGTCGAGGTACAGGTTCGCCAAACGGAACATGGCGTCCGGCGTGTACTCGTCGTGGTCGGGGTGTTCCTCGAGAAACCGCTCGAGCGCCGCGATCGCCTCTACGTGTTGGTTCCGGCGCTGATCGTGGACGACGTCGATCCGGCTGTCGTAGCGCTCGACGAGCCGCTGCCTGCGGATGTGGTACTCGCGCGACAGAAGCTCGCCGATCCGTTCGTGGTGGTGGTCGGCGACCTCGCGAAACCGCTCGAAGGCGTCTCGTTTGCGGTTTAGCGCGCCCTGCTCCTCGGGGGTGAGGTCGGGCGCGTCTGGCGGTCTCAGTCCGGGGACCTGACGCGCCGGCAACGGGCTTTCGTCGGGGCCGCTTCGCAGATCCTCGTGGCCGGGCGCGCGGGCGTCGTCCGCCCTATCGGACGACGCGGCGATGTCGCCGGACGGCGCGACCAGCGTCGCCGCCACCGCCAGGCCGAGCGCAGGGGGCATCACGCGGGTCAAGACGCGTCACCTCCTGCGTCGCTCGCGGCCTCTTCGGCCTCTCGCGCCCGATCTTCGGCCTCTCGCGCTCGATCCTCGGCCTCTCGCGCCCGGTCGGCCTCGATCACCTCGCGAAACTGCGAGTCGAGCGTCCTGAGCTCTCGGGCCCGCTCGAGCGTGAGGCTCCGCTCGCGCGCATCGAGCTCCTCTTTTTTGGCCCAGGCCACGTCCACCACGCCGACGTCGGCGCGGATCAGGATGTCCCCGAACTCCTCGAGCACGGCGAGCATGCCGCCCCGCAAGACCTCGGCGCCCACTTCGCGGGCGGCGGCCTCGTAGGCTGCGAGCTCCTCGCGGTGGATCTCGAGCTCTGCGACCTGTTCGGCGAGCTCGTCCTGCACGTCGACGAGGAGTGCTGACGCCAGCTCGTCCACCTGACTCGTGACGCCTTCGAGCTCGCCGAGAATCGAGCCCGCTCGATCGTGGAGCGAGGCGATCTGGCGCCACTCGGTCTGCCCGTCCTCGCCGATCCGCCCGCCGATCTGGGCGAGCGCCCTGTGCTCGGCGTCGATCGACGCCCGCAGCTCTTCGTGGAGCTCGCGGGCCCGGCGCTCGCGCTCGTTTCCGGCGCGATCGCGCGCGAGGGTGGCCTCGCGCCTCAGCGCGCGGAGCTCGCTGCGAAGCTGCTCGATCGTGCGCTCCTCCGCGGCGATGCGCTCGCGGATCTCGGCGACGTCTTCCGGATCCGCATCCGGCATACCGTGGTCTTCGATGTAGGCGACGAGGGCGGTTAGCTCGGCCTCCGCGCTGCGGACGAGCGCGCGCACGCGGCTGGCTTCGGCGTCTATGTCGTCGTAGCGCTCGCGCGCCCGCGCGCGGCGTTCCCCGTACGGTGCGTCGGCGTCGGGGAGCTCGGCAATCTCGCGCGCGATCGCGCGCCGCTCGTCGCGGAGCTCGCGCAGTCGCGACCCGCTCACGCCGGCCTCGTCGGCGATCTCCTGCTGGCGCGCGCTGAGATCGGCGCGCATGGCCAGCACGCGCTCGGTGGCCTCCGTGGCGCGCGCGCGCTTTTGCGCCAGCTTCGGGAATACGTTCGCGCGATTTTCGCCGCGTACCGCGCCCTCCACCCGCGCCGCCGACAGCTCGGCGGTTTCGATCTCGGCGCGGACGGCCGACAGCTCCTCGCCGATGGCGACGAGCGTGCCGACGTCGGCCTCCTCGCGCAGCCAGGCGACGGCGATTTCGGAAAGCCGCGCGTCGGGCTCGGGGAGGTCCGCGTCGTGGTCCGCGTCGTGGTCCGATACGTGGCCGGTCACCTGGCCGAAGAACCGGAGCGGATCGTCGTCGTCGCGCACGGCGCTCTCGATCTCCTCGTGCGCGTCTTCATAGGTGCGCTTGGTCGACTCGAAGATTCGGGTCGCCCGCGCGTACTGCTCGGCGCTGTTTCCACGCTCGCCGATGTCCGCCAGCTGCTGCGCCCTGCGGATGCGCAGATTCCCCTCGAGGATCCGCACCTCGGGCATGCGCGCCGAGCTCGGATCGGTGAGGCCGAGGAGCTCCAGCGCGCGCAACGCGCGTTCGAATTGGTCGTTTCGCACGTACACCCACGCCGCTTCGTACAAAGTGTCATCGAAGCGATCCGAGTGACGGGAGACCTCGAGGTAGCGATCGATGGCCTGGATCGGCTCGTCGCGCTCGTAGTGGATCCGCGCGAGCGCCAAGTGCCCGAGCTCGATCACGCGGGCCTCGTTGGCGGTCGTGGGCTCGCGGTCTACGAGATCGGTTAACACGTCGGCGGCCGTGGGGAGCTGGCCGAGGGCCACATAGCTCGCGGCGATGAAGTACTGGGCCTGCAAGTAGCGCTCGGCGCCCGGCTGGATTTCCTGGAAATGCTCGATGGCCGCGGAGTAATCCTCGGAGAAGTAGGCGTGCCTGCCCTGCGCGTAGGGCACGACGTCACCGCGGTCGTCGTCGGAAAGGTCGCTGAGCGCCTCCAGCCAGGGGTCGGCGTCGTCGTCGTCGAGCTCGAGGCTGAGCTCGACCAGCCGCCGCAGGGCGCGCACGTAAAAGCGACTGGCCGATCCCCGCTGTTCGGCGATTTCCGTGAAGTAGGTGCGCGCGGCGACGTGGTCTCCCTTTCTGAACAAAGACTCGCCGAGATAGTAAAGCGCCGTGTCGTAGCCCGGGGAGTCCGGGTGCTCTTCGACGATGTCGTAGAGCAGCAAGGCGGCGTGGTCGTAGTCACCGCTGCGAAACGCCACGCGGGCGCTCACCAGGCGCCGCTCCCCTTCTTCGGTGTGGTGGAGCTGGCCGAGGTGTCCGGGGCGTTCGAGTGCCTGCCCTAGCGCGCGCGCCTCCGCCTCGAGCCCGATGAGCGACTGGCCGATCTCGTCGATCGAATCGGCCGGCGAATCGGCCGGCGAATCGGCCGAATCGGCCCGAGCCACCTGGGCGGCGCCGGCGGCGAACACGGCGAGCGCCGCCGTGGCCACGCCTGTGCGGAGGCGCCGGGGCCCCGCGCGCGAAATGCTCATCTTCACTCGCCTGCTCGTTCCCCGGCCGATTCGGTCACGACGTGAAAATCGAGGGCGGGCCGATCCTCGAGCGGCACCGATGCACCGCCGCGCTCGTGCCCGCGCACTTCGACGACGGTTCCCTGTCCTTCGCGGGCGTTGAACGTGTGGCTGGACCGAACCGTAAACCGATAGTCATCCACGTAGGGAAACACGCCGTAGCCGTGACCCTCGTACTCCGCGATCACGCTGAGGGTGTGGTTTCCGGGCGGCAGCGGCCCCGAGAGGATCTCGAACTGGTCCTGCTCGTGGAGGTCGTCGCCGCTGCGGGCGAAGATCTGCGTTCCGTCGAGCGCGTATACGAGGCGCACGAGGCGAAACGCACGGCCCATGTCGTCGATGTGGACGATGGATGCGCGCGCGCCGAGTCCGCCGCCGAGCACGCTTTGCTGCAGCATTCCGACCTGCGCCTTGGAGCGCCAGGCGCGCTCTTTGAGCGCCTGGACGTCGCGCTGAAGCTGGCGCAGGCGCACGTTTGCCGGCAGGTCATCGTCGTCGCGGGCGGAGGCGTCGTCGAGCGCGGGCGCGTCGCCCACCTCGGCGGCGTCGTCCACCCCGGCGGCATCGCCCTCCTCGGCGGCGTCGTCCACCTCGGCGGCGTCGTCCACCTCGCCGTCAGCCGGATCTTCGGCCTCGGGCAGCGCGCCCTCACCACCCGGCGCGTCCGCTTCGAGCGTCGTTTCGGGTTCCGGAGATGCGTCCCCGGTGCCCGCTTCGGCGCCTTCCCGCGCGTTATCGGCATCGTCACGTTGGCTCGCCTCGCCGTCTGCGCCGTCGTCTGCGATCGCAATATTTGAAGCGAGCCCGAGAGTGAGCGCGAGGCCGAGAGCCAAGGCGCCGCGCGCGGCGGAGTCCAATGAGCGCATCCTAACCCCCTGCTGGATCAGCGCGGGGCGGAACAACGACAGCGTACCCGCGCGCATCAATGACTGGCTGTCATTTGTAACACCACGATTTTTCACCATCAAGCTGGTGGGCACGTGTGGTGACAGGCACCTTTACGGCGCTGGCGGGTCGGACACGAGGGCCCAAAGCTCCTCGAGGATCGCCCGCACGCCGTCGCCCGTGACGGCCGACACGCTGCGCAGGGCGATCCCGCGCGCGGCGAACTCCTCCTCCCAGACCGGGAACGCTTCCCGCGTCTCCGTGAGATCCCCCTTGTTCAGGGCCACGACCTGAGGGCGGCTCGCGAGGTCTGGCGAATATTGGGACAGCTCGCGCATGATAGCGTCGTAGTCGGCGAGCGGATCCCGCTCGGGCTCCCCCGGCGAGTCCTGGACGAGGTGAAGGAGCGCCCGCGTGCGCTCGACGTGGCGCAAAAACCGGTGGCCGAGGCCCACGCCTTCGGAGGCGCCTTCGATGAGCCCGGGGACATCGGCGAGGGTGAGCGCGCGCACGTCGTCCAGGTAGACCACCCCCAGGTTCGGGGTGAGGGTGGTGAACGGATAGTCGGCGATCTTGGGGCGCGCGCGGGATGCGCTCGCGATGAACGTGGACTTGCCCACGCTGGGGAAGCCGATAATGCCGACGTCGGCCAGGAGCTTCAGGTCGAGGCGAAGGGCCCGCTCCTCGCCGGTGCCGCCGGGCTCGGCGGTGCGCGGCGCCTGGTTCCACGGGGTGGCGAAGTGAATGTTGCCGAGCCCGCCCTTGCCTCCGCGCGCGGCCACGAATGTGTCTCCGGCGCTGGACATGTCGGCGAGCAGATCGCCCGTGTCCGCATCGTAGACCATCGTCCCGACGGGGACCCGAAGCTGGAGGTCTTCGCCGCCCCGGCCGGCCTGGTCCTTGCCGCGACCGTCCTCGCCGCGCCGCGCGCGATACTCGCGCCGGCCCTTGAACTCGATGAGCGTGGACAACTGGGGGTCGGCCGTGAGGACGACGTCACCCCCTCGTCCGCCGTCGCCCCCCGACGGCCCGCCGCGGGGAACGAACGCTTCGCGGCGGAACGCGGCGCACCCGTTTCCGCCGTCGCCCGCCTTCACGCGAATGCTGACTTCATCGACGAACATGGCGGGCGGGACCTTTGCGAGGCTCCTGGAGCAGCTCGCCGAAAAGGCGCTGCTCGCCTCGCCATAAGCGCTCACGATCGCGGCAAAACGTCACCGCTCGCCGCGCGTATGTGCTCTCGCCGGCGCCGGGGCGCCGACGCCGTTAGGAAGCCTGCTCGGAGGTCTGGGGATAGACGGAAACCTGCCGACGGTGGCGGCGAAACGGCTCGAACTGGACAACCCCGTCTTTGAGCGCAAATAGCGTCCAGTCCTTGCCGACGCCGACGTTTTCGCCGGCCTGGATTCGGGTGCCGAGCTGGCGCACCAAGATGCTGCCGGCCCGCACGACCTGGCCGTCGAAACGCTTGACGCCGCGCCGCTTCGATTGGGAATCCCGCCCGTTTCGGGTGGAGCCCTGTCCCTTCTTATGAGCCATGGTTCCCTCCTTATGGAGCGACGACGTCGCTGATGGTAACGGCAGTGTAGTACTGGCGGTGGCCGTAGCGGCGGCGGTAGCCCTTGCGGCGCCTAGCCTTGTAGACCGAGATCTTCTTGTCGCGCGCCTGCCAGGCGATTTTACCGGTGACCTTGGCGCCCGGGACGGTCGGCTGGCCGATCTGCACGGCGTCGTCTCCCTCACCGGCCACGAGGCGCACGTCGTCGAACTCCACGGCCTCGCCTTTGTCACCCGGCAACTTTTCGACCGCGATCGTCTGCCCGGGCTGAACGCGGTACTGTTTGCCCCCGGTTTGAATCACAGCGTACATCGCTTCGCTCCGCTCCGCATTGAGGTGGGAATGGCGTAGTTTACTGGCGAGACTCGGGCGGTCAAGCCCCCCGTGCGCCGTTTCAGCTGGCGGCGCACCCGCTCCTTACGCTCGCGTTGACCGTTGCTGCGCCACTGATGAGCCCGCGTCACCGCCGGTATCCGTCACCGGCCTCAGCTCGATCACCTCGCGTTGGTCCGGTTTCGGCACGGCCTGGAGCACCTGGCTGTACCGGTCCACGGTCACGGCATGGCGAGCGTCCTCGAGAAACTCGGGGTTTTTGCGGATGCGCCGCTGTACCCGCTCGCTGTCAAAGCAGGACGTGGCCGCGGTTTCGTCGTCGAAGCTCTCCCCACGCATGAGCTGCGTGAGCGCGGCCGCGCATGCCTCGTCCTCGACCCGCTCCGCCGCCGTGTCGAAGTGGCCGGCGGGGAGAACGGTGACGCGGTCGCGTGCCCACGCCGTGGCGACCGACGCCGCGGCGCGCAAGTTCGTAAACGACGCCAAATAAACGCGCGTGGTCACCGACAGCGCGGCGCTTATCGCCTTTGTCCCGTTCGTCGTCACGAGCACAGGCGTGCGCGCGCCGAGATCGATTCGCGCGGCGAGGGCGGGAGAGTTATCGACCTGCTCGTGGGGGTTGTCCTCGATGCTGAGCTCGCTAAACACGAGGTATCCCTCGGGCTTGGGGGGGAGCCGTCCCAGCGCGTCGGGATGGCCGACGACGAGGATCGGGGACACCCGGCTCGCGAGCGCCGCCGCGGTGGATGTCGCGCGGAACACATCGATCACGAGGGCCACGTCGAGATCGTGATCTCCAATATTTGCTGGGTGAAGCCGGTCGATCCGCATCTCAATGACCCCCTGCTCGGCGATGACGCCCCACAGCCGGGCGCGGTACGCCCGCGCGCGACAGTCTACCGCGCGAGGCGATAGACGCGGAAGGGGAGGCGCATCCCGAGCTCCGGCCCCCCATCGCTTCTGGAAGACCGTGAGCATCCCCTTTTGCCTGCACCGCTCCGAGCCGCAGAGAGAGTATGGTAGGATACCTCCATGACAGGCTCGGCAATTGACCGGCTTCGGTCTGTGCTGCTTGACGTCCCGCGGACCACGAAGCCTCGCGTAGGCGGCGTCACGATGATGCTGGACAAGGGGCTCGGGCCGGCCGAGGTGGAGAGCCTCACCGACGTGGCCGCGGATCACATCGATTACGCGAAGATCGCCTGGGGCAGCTCGCTCATCACTCGAGACCTCGAACGCAAGCTGGAGCTTTACCGTGCCAGGGACGTGATCCCGACCCTCGGCGGGTCGCTCTTCGAGTATGCGCACCTTCGCGGCCAGGTCGAGCCTCTCTTGGATTTCGTGAAGGAGGCGAAGCTCTCGATCGAGCTCTCCGACAGCATTTGCCATATTTCCAGGCGAGACAAGCTCGCGTGGATCGAGCGATTCGCCGCCCATGGCCGCGTGCTCTCCGAGGTGGGGCGAAAGACGGAGCAAGTCGATCAGCCCTGGACCCAGCGCATCGCCGACGAGATCGAGGCAGGGGCCGAAAAGATCGTGATCGAAGGCCGAGAGATCGGACCGGCCAGCGGCGAGTTCCGCTCCGATTTGGTCGAGCAAATGGTCAGCGAATTTCCCGCCGAGAAGCTGATATTCGAGGCGCTCGAGCGGAAGCAACAGGTCTCGCTCATCAAGCAACTCGGGCCCGACGTCAACCTCGGCAATATTTTGCCCCACGACGTGCTGACGGTCGAGTCGTTCCGCCGCGGGTTGAAGGAGCACACCCTCCTCCACATGCACGACCGCGTAAGCCGATCCGCCCTGTAACTTACAGCGCCTGGTCCTCGTGAGCTCTCGCGCCACCATCCCCAACCTCAAGTACGAGCACGGCACCGTCGTATCCTACGACCCTATCGCGTCCGCGATGGGCAGCAGGGTGCTCCTCGAGGGCGGTAACGCCGTGGATGCGGCGATCGCGACCGGGTTCGCCTTGGCGGTCGTGTATCCGCAGGCCGGAAATTTGGGCGGTGGGGGATTCATGATGATCGCCCCGAACGACGGCAACGTGGAGTTTCTCGACTACCGAGAGACCGCGCCGCGCAAGCTGGACGCCGAGCAGCTCATCACGCCGGCGAGCGGTCTGCGTGCCCCGAGCGTGTTCGGTGCGCTGTCGGTCGGCGTCCCCGGCACCGTCGCCGGTTTCGCGGAAGCACATAAGCGGTACGGCCGGCTGTCGTGGGATCGCGTGATCGGCGTCGCCATCGATCTGGCCGAGAACGGGTTTCGGCTCACCACGCGACAGGCGGCCTACTTCTCGCGGTATGCCCAGGATCTCAGTTATTTCGACTCCACACGACATTACTTCATGTCGAAAGGAGCCGACTACCTGCCCGGCTCACTCATCCAGCAGCCCCATCTCACCCGCTGCCTCCGCCTGCTCGCGGATCGCGGGCCCGAGGAGTTTTACGAGGGCAGCATCGCGGAGCTCATCGCCAACGAGATCGAGGCCGGCGGAGGTGTGCTCGATCTCGACGATCTGAGGGCGTACGAGGCCCACTGGCGGAACCCCATCACGACGCGATTTTTGGGCAAGGAGGTCATCAGCTCGCCCTTCCCGTCGGGCGGAGGCATGGTCATCGCGCTCACGCTCCGCCTCCTCGAAGCGTCTGGGATAGACGCGCACCCGCCGGGGAGCCTGGCGCGCTACAACCTCCTCGGGCGATGCTTCCGCGTGGCGTTCTCGCTACGACACCGCTATGCGGCCGATCCAGAGACGCTCACGCCCGAAGACGTCGAAGAGATCGAAAACCTGTTTTCCATGGAACTCAAGGCGGGGGATCTCGAGCGCTTCACCGAGACCATCGTGAGCCAGGAAACGGCGCACGCCGAATCCCTTGATAAGAACACGACCCACTATTGCGTTCTCGATGCCGAGGGCAACGGGGTGTCGAACACGTACAGCCTCAATACGCTCTTCGGCTCGAAGCTGGCGGTCTCGGGGGCGGGGTTTCTTCTGAATAACAGCATCGATGACTTTCGCATCGGGGAGAATATCCCCAACTGGTACGGGATCATCGATGGTCCGAGAAATCAGCTCATGCCGGGCCGGCGCCCCGTCGGCTCGATGGCGCCCACCATCGTCCGCTCGAGTAACCGGCCCGCCGTGGAGCTCCTCATGGGCGGATCCGGAGGCCCCACCATTCCGACGCTGGTGACGCAGGCGATCGTCGGAACGGTCATCGACGGCAAGTCGCTCCACGAAGCGCTCGACGCGCCGAGGGTGCACCATCAGTTCCAGAAGGCGGAGCTTTGCGTCGAGGACATGGTGCCGGCCGAAATTCGCGAGCAGCTCTTCGTGGGAGATCCCGATCCCGTCCGCACGGTGCTCCGGCTCGGCATCGGCGCTGGGATCGAGCGCGATCCCAGCACCGGACGCGTCGTGGGCGCCCTCGACAAACGCTTCAGCCACTACGCGGTGCTCTAGATAGTGTCCCTAAAATCTGCGTGCCTCTTAGGCACATCCCCTAGTGCCTCGACCCAGGCGTTCTGATCCGTTTGACGGCCCCCTCACGCGCCTCGCTGCGTTGTTCATCAGTCACGTATGGTCAATACGCTCCTTCTTCACGCCTTGCGAGGCACGCGATGTGGCTCGCCCGAGCAAATCATTACGCCTGGGTCGAGGCACTAGCCGGGGGCATCGAGGAGGCGGGTTAGGATCTCGTTGACGGCTTTCGGGTTTGCCTTGCCGCCGGTGCGTTTCATCACCTGCCCGACGAAAAAGCCGAGCATCTTGTGCTTGCCGCCCCGGTAGGCTTCGACCTGCCCCGGATTCGCCTCGACAACCTCGCGAGCGATGGCTTCGATCTCGCCCTGGTCCGTGATTTGGCGCAGCCCCTCGCGTTCGACGATGGCCTCGGCCGGCTCGCCGCTCGCGTACATCTTCGCGAATACATCTTTGGCGATCTTGCCGCTGATCGTCCCGTCGTCGATGAGCCGAACGAGGCCGGCGAGGGACTCGGGAGACACCGGCGCGCTCGCGGCGTCCCGGCCCTCGCGCCCGAGCTCGCGCAAAAGCTCCGACTGGATCCAGTTCGCCAGCGCCTTGGCGCCGCTCGCCGCTTTGGTGCTGCTCTCCGCGTAGGCAGACACCGCCCGATCGAAGTAGTCGGCGAGCGTCCGCTCTTGGGTGAGCGTGCGCGCGTCGTCCTCGGAGAGCCCGTAGTCGCGCACCAGGCGGTCGAACCGCGCCGCGGGGAGCTCCGGGAGGGAACCTTCCACGCGAGCCAGAAATTCGTCGCTCACCTCGAGCGGAGGCAAATCGGGATCGGGGAAATAGCGGTAGTCCTCGGCCTCTTCCTTCGATCTCATGGGGTGCGAGACGCCGGCGTCGGCGTCCCACAGGCGAGTCTCTTGCACGATCGTTCCGCCGCCTTCGAGGATGCGAGTCTGGCGCCCGATCTCGTTTTCGATGGCTTGTTTGACGAAGCGAAACGAGTTGATGTTCTTGAGCTCGGTGCGCGTGCCGTAGCGCTCGCTGCCGGCGGGGCGGACCGACACGTTGGCGTCGCAGCGGAGCTGACCCTTTTCCATGTCGCCCCCGGAGACGCCGAGGTAGCGGACGAGCTGGCGCAGAGCGCGCATGAACTCCGCCGCCTCGTCGCCCGACCGGATGTCCGGCTCGCTCACGATCTCGCAAAGCGGTACGCCGGCTCGGTTCAGGTCCACCAGCGAATGCCCGCGGGCGCCGTGGATGCTCTTGCCGGCGTCCTCCTCCATGTGGATGCGGCGCAGGCGCACGGTCCGGGCTTCGCCGCTGCCGCGAAGCTCGACGGCGCCCCCTTCGCACAGCGGCTGGTCGTATTGGGAGATCTGGTAGCCCTTGGGCAGATCCGGATAGAAGTAGTGCTTGCGCGCGAACCGCGATCGCCGCCGAATCGACGAGCCCACGGCCGCGCCGAGCTGAATCGCCAGCTCGAGCGCCCGGCCGTTCAGCGCGGGCAGCGCGCCCGGAAGCCCCAAGACCGTCGGGTCGGTGAGCGCGTTCGGCTCGCTCCCAAAGTCGGTGCTCGACCCCGAAAACAGCTTCGAGGCGGTGGCGAGCTGCACGTGCACCTCGAGCCCGATCACCGCTTCCCACTCAGCCATGGAAAACCTCCGGGGGACGGGCGCCGGCGATCCCCGACGCGCGCTCGTAAGCGGACGCGGCGCGGAGCAGGGTCTCTTCACCGAGCGCCGGCGCGAGCATCTGCATGCCGATGGGGAGGCCGTTTTGCGTAAACCCGCATGGCACGCTGATCCCCGGCAGGCCGGCGAGATTGCAGCTCAGCGTTAAGACGTCCGCCATGTACATGTCGAGGGGGGAGTCGGCCCGCGACCCGATCGGGAAGGCCGGGGTGGGCGCGGTGGGCGACAGCACGAGATCGACGTCCTCGAAGGCGCGGGCGAAGTCGCGGGCGATGAGCGAGCGGACCTTTTGGGCCTTGAGGTAATAGGCGTCGTAGTAGCCCGAGCGGAGCGCGTAGGTGCCGAGCATGATCCGCCGCTTGACCTCCGGGCCGAAATTTCGTCCACGGGTCTCGCCGTAGACGGCGCCGAGGCCGGCGCCCGGCTCGGCGTCCCGGCGCCCGTAGCGAACGCCGTCGTAGCGGGCGAGGTTCGACGACGCCTCGGCCGGCGCCAGGAGATAGTAGGTGGGGAGGGCGTAGCGCGAGTGCGGCAGCGAGATCGAGCGGACGGCGGCGCCTTCGCGCTCGAGCACGCGCCGGGCCTCGTCCACGGCCCGCTCGACCTCGGGATCGAAACCGGTGCCGAGGTGCTCGGCCGAGAATTCGTCCGGTATTCCGATGGTGAGGCCCTTCGCGCCTCCGTTTAGCGCGTCCCGGTAGCGGGGCACCGGGGCGTCGATGGACGTGGCGTCGCGGGGGTCGGGCCCGGCGATCGTTTCGAGGAGGAGCGCGGCGTCCTCTGTGGTTCGCGCCAGCGGCCCGACCTGATCGAACGACGAAGCGAACGCCACCACGCCGTAGCGCGACACGCGGCCGTAGGTGGGCCTAAGCCCCACGATCCCGCAAAACGAGGCCGGCTGCCGGATCGAGCCGCCGGTGTCGGTGCCGAGCGAGGCAGCGCAAAGCCCCGCGGCCACCGCCGCGGCGCTACCTCCCGAGGAGCCGCCGGGCACGCGCTGTGGGTCCCACGGGTTTTTGCACACGGCGCGCGAGCTATTTTCGCCGGACGAGCCCATCGCGAACTCGTCCATGTTGAGCTTCCCGAGGATCACCGCGCCCGCGCGCCGGAGCCGCTCCACCGCCGTGCCGTCGTAGGGCGGCACCCAACCATCCAGAATCTTGGACCCGGCGGTCGTGGTCATCCCTTCGGTGACGAGGATGTCTTTGAGCGCGATCGGCACCCCGGCCAGCGGGCCAGGATCTCCACCCTCGGCGAGCGCGCGGTCGATCGCGCCCGCGCGGGTCAAGGCGCCCTCCGGCTCGAGGTGGAGATAGGCGCCGAGCTCGGAGTGCGCTTCGGCCCGAGCCAGGTAGAGCTCGGTGAGCTCGCGCGCGCTCACGTCTTTGCGGCGCACCTTGTCGGCCTGCGCCGCCACCCCCGCGAACGCCAAATCGCTCACGACGACTCCTCTCCCCGGGACTCGATGACCCGCGGCACGCGAAAGAAATCGTCTTCGGCGTCCGGGGCGGCGCCGACGGCGCGACCGGCGGACAGCGATGCCTCGACCTCGTCGGAGCGCGGGCGAATCGACATCGGAACCGCGTGTGTCATCGGCTCGACGCCCTCCGTATCGACCTCGGCGAGCGCCTCCATGTGCTCGAGAATCTGGCCCAGCTCGGCGCCAATCGTGTCGAGCTCCGCGTCCGACAGCTGGAGGCGAGCGAGCTCGGCGACGGCGCGCGTCTCCTCGCGGGTCAGCGTTTTCATCACTCCGGTGTTACGACGCGACTCGCGCGCACACAAGGAGCGCGCGCGCCTACTCGTCGTCGGCCGCCGCGTCCACTCGGCCACCGGGCCGCGCCATGAGCTCGGTGACCCGCTCGGTGCCGGCGGTCAGGTGCTCGTCGGCGGCGACGTACGCCGCGCGCGGATCACCGGCCTCGACCGCCTCCACGATGCGGCGATGATGGTCGATGACGTCGTCTCGCGGCCCGTTCAAGTGGACGAGGAGCGGGGCGTAGGAGTGGACTGCGTTTCGCACGGTGTTGATGAGCAGGGCCATCATCTGGTTACTGGCCGCGTGCGACAGGACCACGTAAAAGTCGAAATCGAGCTGGAGCAGGTCGTCGGCGCCAAGGTCGGGCGCCCGGCCACGCTCGGCGAGCTCGCGGAGCTTGGCAGCGTCCTCGGCACTGCCCCGCTCTGCGGCCAGGCGCGCCACCTCGCGGCCGAAAATCGTACGGAATTCGAGCACGTCGCGGATGATGTCGTGCCGGCCGCCGGCGGCGAGCGGGATGAGATGAGAGATGATCTCGATGCCCGCCGTCTCCATGAAGTTCTCGATACGGGTGCCGTCGCCCTGGCGGATGCGAACGAGGCCGAGGTGCTCGAGCTTCTTGAGGGCCTCGCGGAGCGACGCGCGGTTTACGCCCAGCTGCTTGGCCAACTCCCGTTCGGGCGGCAGCTTTGCGCCCGGCGAATACTCACCCGACAGGATGAGTGAACGAAGCTGCTCGACGATCTCATCGGCGACGCGGTTCTTCTCGATGGGCTTGATCATGAGCGGGTTTTCCCTGGCTCAGCAGTCGGAATCCGGAGTGCCGGGCGCCGCGCGAGCGGCCAAGCGTGGGGGCCGGCGCCCGCACGAGGGGACAGGCGCGCCGGGAGCGGGTGCAGTGTCGCTGAACAGTAGCGCGGCCGATTGGCTCAACCAAGACTGGCAGGGCCGGTTTTTCTGTCCTTGATGGCACCCTCAAGTCACCACATTGGGTGCATGGATGGTCCAATGGTCCAGTGGCGATGCCCTGCGCCCTGCGGGTGACTTTGGCTCACCCTCCGAGGCCGCCGCAGGGAGCTCGCAGCGGACGCCCCCGAGGCGCAGAGTTCGCTACCGAACGCTCGTAAACAGCTTGCGACGGGCGCTGCCGGTTGTGGCGGCGCCGCGGGGCGTGCTAGGTGCTTACGCTCTTCCGACAGAGGAGCTTGCCATGGCCGAGACGATCGACGAGCTCAGTTACGACTACGAAGAAGAAGGGCGCCTTGTGAGGAAGGAGCTCGATCGCCGTATCCTGTCCAAGGGGGCATGGTCGACGGTGATGTTTCTGTACCAGGAGCTCGACCGGAAGACCGAGGACTGGCGAGCGCCCAAGGTGGCGATCGTCCGCTACAAGAAGTTCAACGGTCAGTACCGCAAGCAAAGCGGCTTCAATATCTCCAGCGAGAAGCAGGCGCGCGCGATCGTGGACGCAATCGAGCAGTGGTTCGACTCGTCTAGCGCCGCCAGCGACGCGGACTCCGACGCGGACGCCGCCGGCGCCGAGTGACCGGGCGCGCCCGGGCTAGGAGTTTCGCTTGAGCTTACCGAGGAGCCCGCCGGTGGAGGTCCGCCTGTGGCGTCCGTCGGTGAGCAGGCGAAGCTCGAGCGAAGCCTCTCGGTGGTCGGGCCGAAGCCGGAGGACGGTTTGGAAGCAGTCGGCGGCGGTGTCGAGATCGCCGGCGCGCTTCGCGATCTGCCCGCGGTAATAGTGGGCGCGCGGGTTGTTAGGCGCGAGCTCGGCTGCCTTGGTGAGGCGCCGTAGCACGCCGGCCACTGCCGCATCCTTGTCCCGGGCGAGCGACCACTCGGCCCACGCCGCCAGCGCGTGATGCTCCCCTTCCTCGGGGTTTAGCTCGAGCGCTTTTTCCAGCTCGCGGGCGGCGGCTTCGAAGTTGCTGTTTCGCAGCGCGCGCTCGCCGCGGCGAGCGTGCTCCTCCGCCGCCATGATGGCCTTTGCCCTGTCGTCCGCCGCGTCGGGCGGCGCACCGCCGCTGCCCATTCCGCGTTCGTAAGCGGCGCGGGCGGCGGGGTCGTTAAGCACGCCGAACGCCCAATTCAAGGCGGAAAACACCCGCTGGCTGGCCTGTGTGGTGGGTACGCCGGCCGCCACGAGCTTGTCGGGGTGAAGCTTTTTGGCGAGCGCGAAGTAGGCGCTGTGAACCTGCGCGGTGGAGGCGGTTCGGTCGATACCGAGCAGCGCAAACGCGTTGGCACCCGCCTTCACTGCCTCGAGCTTGTCCGTGATGAGCTCCTTCAAGCCGTCCGCATGTGCGCTCGGGGCGGGGGCACTGTTGGGCGCGCGCGTTTCGGCCTCGCGCGCGCGAGCGGGGACGCCGCGAGGCGCGCCCGCGCGGCCCCCAGGCCCGGCGCCGCGGGATGGAGCGGCGGCGCGTTCGGCTCCTGGCCGGCCGGCTCGGTCCGCGCGCGGCGAAGGCGCCTCGCGTTGCGGAAACGTTACGTCGAGGCAGTCAGTGGCCAATAGCGCGTAGAGCACGGCGAGCACGCGGCGCCGATCGCCGCCGTGGCGCATCGCCGTGTGCTCGATGTCCGCCACCGAGGCAGGCGGCCCGCGCAGCGCATCGACGACGACGGCTTCCCGCTCCGGGACTCGCAGTGCCTTGAGGTTTTGCGCGGCGTCCGCGGCGAGCGATAGCTGCGCCGTGGCCACGGGCGTTAGCTCTTGCTCGAGCGCCTTCTCGGTGTAGTGGCCGAGCAGGCCGCGAGTGATGAGCCAGCGAGCATCCAGCGGGGCCGCGCCCAGCTCGTCCTGGGGATGTTCGCATTCCGCGTCGCCCTCGAACGCGAGCTCGGCCCCGCTGAGCGCGAATAGCCGCGCAGCCCGCTGCGCTAGCCACCGCTGCGCGAGCGCCCGGGCGCCTTCTTCGCCGAGCCCGGCCACGCGGTCGAGCGACGCCAAGAGCTCAGCGGGCGAAGACCCGCCCGGCGCCGCGGCGCGCGCCGCGCGCACCGCTTCGGGACTCGCGAATCTCGCCGCCAGGGCTACCTGGCCGAGCTCATCAGCGGAAAACGAGCTGTCGGCGCGGGCGATGCGGCCTCCGCGCCAGCCGAGCGAGACCGCTTGCCCGCTCCCATGAGCACGGAGCACGCCGGTCCAGCGCTCGGCGGCGAGGGCGTACAGGGCGCGCGGCAGCGGTCGTTTGTGGACTTCGGTGTGCGCGCGACGACTCCGTGCCATGATCAGCCTATGCGGCGCTGGTCGTCGCCGGGGTGCCGGGGAACGCCGGCGTGTGAGCCAGCGCGGCGGTGGGATTTCCCCGGGACGGGGCACCCTCTGGCCTAGCGCGCGGAGCGCTCGGTGCGGCGGCCGGCGTCATGCAAGCGAGCATGGCGAGGGGAAGCGAGACTTGTCAACGAATGGCGGCGCGGCGGCGAGTCAAGCGCGAGGCAGACCTTTCGCCGCGGGCGCCGCACGGAACGGAAATCTCGTTACAGGGGATGTGACGACGGGCTGAAAGCGCCCGCGATTCGCGGTATCCTGCGCTTTGGCCTCCCGTCACGAAAACCGCCTATGAGCTCGTCGTTCCCCCTCGATCGCATGCGGGTGAGATTCTCCGGAGCCACCGATGTGGGCCGCACGCGGCAGCACAATGAGGACTCGATCTTCCTGCCGACCGAAACCAGGCTCGGCATCGTCGCAGACGGCATGGGCGGACACGCCTCGGGAGAGATCGCGAGCCGGATCGCCGTCGAGACGGTGGCGGACTATTACGACCGCACCGCCTACGACCAGCCGCTCACCTGGCCGTACAAGGTTGACCGCGAGGCCCGCGCCGACAAAAACCGCATGGTCACCTCGGTCATGCTGGCGAACCTCGAGATCTACGAGCGCGCTCAGCGGGACGCCTCCTGCAAGGGGATGGGCACGACGATCGACGCGGTGCACTTTCTCGACGACA
The DNA here is from genome assembly GCA_007133195.1 of Nannocystineae bacterium. Lineage (GTDB taxonomy): Bacteria > Myxococcota_A > Polyangia > Haliangiales > Haliangiaceae > SLNH01. Next base: position 53,260 of record SLNH01000037.1, read on the forward strand.
CCATGATCGTCGGCCACGTCGGCGACAGCCGCGTCTACCGCCTCCGCGACGGCAAGCTCGCGCAGCTCACCGAGGATCACTCGCTCATCAACGACTACATCAAGATGAAGCGAGTGACGGCGGAGGAGGCGGAAAACTGGCCCCACAAGAACGTGGTCGTGCGGGCGCTCGGGAACAAAGACACGGTCCAGGTCGATGTGGTGCAAGACGCGCCGCAGGTCGGCGACTGTTATCTCCTGTGCTCCGACGGCCTCACCGACATGCTCAGCGACGCGCAGATCGCGAAGACCATGCAGAGCGAGAGCGATCTCGACCGCACCGTCGACGTCCTCATCGCGAGCGCCAATGAGGCCGGCGGGGTTGACAACATCTCCGTCGTGCTCGCGCGCATCGAGTCGCTATGAGCGCCGGGCGCGCCAGGTTGATGGCGGTGCTCCTGTCGGTCGCGATCGCCTCGGTCGCGGGCTGCGCGGACGGGGCGGAGGGAGAGCGAGAGGGCGGTGATCGGGGCGCCGCTGCGCCCGCGCAAACGGACATCCCCGAGGCGGAGCGGGCGCGCGGCATGGAGGCCTGCGAGCGCTACGCGAAGCGGGTTTGCGCCTGCGCCGAGGCCGAAAGCGCGGGCGACGACCTCGCCGAGCGCTGTGCGCTGGCCCGGTCGCGTCCCGAGGCTTTGGAGATGACGCTCGGCACCGCCGGTGCGCGCGGCGACCTCGAGCCGCGGGATCGCGCGACCGCCGTGCGGCAGGCCCAGCAGATCATCCAGCGCTGCTTCGAGGCCGAGGCGGCCCTCGATCCGGCAGAATGCCCCCGGCTTTAGGGGGGCCCGATGCGCGGCCCGTCACGGGTCGCTTTGCGAGAACACGGCGAGCTCCTCATTTTCCAGCGCGACCGCGATGTCGATGTCGGTGCCGGTGAGCGCCCCTACGGCGAGGTCCTCGACTCCGCCTGGGAGTCGAAAGACGCCCGCGAGTTCGAAGTCGAGCCCATCGCGCACGTAAACGACCCCCTCCTCTCCGCTCGGGTGCACGCCGATCAACTCGTCGCGCCCGTCTCCGGTGACGTCGCCGGCCGTGAGCGGCCCCTCGATCGGGATGTCCAGCTCGATCGCCTCGCCGAGCTCGCCATCCTCGTTTTCGATGAGCGCCGCCCCCTCGAACGTATCGACGATGACATCCGCGAGGGAGTCCGCGTCGGCGCGCATGGGGGTGAGAGAGCCGGTGGCACCTCCACCGACCTCCACGGGAATCGCGCTCTCGTCGTCATAGGGCGCGGGGGCATAGGTGAGCGGGCTGCGCTCGCCTTCGAGCTTGACCACATCGGGGTCGCCAGATCCGGAGAAATTCGCAAAGCTCGCGTTTTGGGCCGGCGCGAGGCTCGAATTTTCGAACTCCGGCTCGAATTCGCCTTCTTCTTCATGCGCCATCACCACGAGTGACTCGCTCACGTAAACGAGCCGCTGCTCGTGCCCGGTCACGAACGTGGGATCGGCATTTCGCGGAACCTCGAATTCGTTAACTTGAAGATCGAGGTCATTATCGACCTGGATAAACGCGCCGGCTTCGTCGATCCTCGCGACGGCGATCTCTGGGTTTTCCCCGCCCGTGACGTCGCCGACGAAGAGGTCGATGAGCGGGGCGTCGAAACTACGGCGCACGTCCCCCTCCTCGGTATTGCAAAGCCAAAGGAGTCGCTCTGACGCGAACACACCGACGAGGGTCGGGACCCTCGCGAAGGAGGCCACTTCGATACGGTCGGCGGGCAACTGGCAGGGCGGCTCGACCTGCTCGAACTCGAGCGACAGCGGCGCGCCTTCGCCCTGAATCGGCGTACTCACGGCGCCCCCGGGATCGGCGCTGGCTTCGAGCTCCGCCTCCCACGGCTCATCAGTGGGCGGACGGAAGGTGATCGCGAGCTCGCAGCCGTCACCGGCGTCCAAGCCCGGCGCGCACTCCTCGACCGCAGCCTGGCTGAGCTCGAATGCCTCATCGCCGTCCCCCACTAAGTCGAAGGTGATCTCGCCGGTCGCCTCTTCGCCGACGTTTTCCAGCTGCAGGGTGCTTATCGCTTCGTCGCCCACGGGCACATCGCCGAAATCCAGCGGTTCGCCGAAGCTGAGCTCGGCCCCGTCTGGCGCGCCGCTGTCCGGGTCGGTGCCGGCGTCCGGATCCCCCGCCGCGTCCGGATCCCCCGCCGCGTCCGGATCCCCCGCCGCGTCCGGATCCCCCGGATCGATTCCGGCATCGGGCCCGCCCGCCTCCGACACGCATGTGCCGCTCGCCTGGTCGCATTCCTGGCCAGGCGGGCATTCGCCCTCGTCTCCGCACGCGAGCCCCTGCGGGTAGGTGGGGCTGAAGCAAGCCGCCGCGCCCGCGGCCGCGAGCGCGAGGATTCCGAGAAGGGATCGCTGCATTAGAAGCTCCCCGTAAGTACGACGCCCGAAGACGATCCGGTGAGGCTCGGCGACAAAGACAGCGCGGAGGGCGAGTCGTCCCGGGTCATGTCCAAAACGTAAAGCGCGGCCCCCGCGGCCAGCGCGGCGCCGCCCACCGACGTGGCGATGATCATGTTGCGCTGTGCGGCTTCGCCCCGATCGATCTCGTCGTCGAGATCGCCGCTCCACGCCGCGCCCTCACCCTCGATCGTACTTTGCGCAGATTGAGCCCGGAGGCCGAAGAACACGCCGGCGCCGAGCCCGAGCGCGCCGGCTCCCATGGTGCTGGCCCCGGCGATGCGGGTCCCCGACCAGCCACCGCCGGGAGCCGCCTTCTCCGTGGTCATGTCGGCGGCGCCGCGGTCGGTCCTCTCCGTGGTCCCCTCGGCGCCGCGGGAGCCGGTGTCCTGCTCGGCCTCGAGCTCGGATTCGAGAGTTTGCTGGTGGGCGAGGGCGTCAGCCGCGCGATCGCCGTCCGGGGCGATCTCGAGGTAGCGGTCGTACTCGGCGATGGCGGCTCGTCGATCGCCGTCCAGGCGGCGGGCCTGCGCGATCTCGTAGACGATGGCGGGATCCCCGCTGATCTCGAAGGCGCGTTTATAAGCGGCGATGGCGGCCTGGTAGTCGCGCTCGGACATCAGCGAGCGCGCTTCGGACAAGCTCTCGCGCCTCTCCTGTTCGGCGCGCTGGCTTTCGAGCTGCCGCTCGAGGCTCACCGCCCTGGCGTTCGCCTCGGACACCGCCTGCCCGCGCGGATCTTCCTCCACGTACTCGCGGTAATAGCGAACGGCCTCGTCCTTGTCGCCCAGCTCTTCGTAAGCCCTGCCGATATTGAACAGGCGGTTCGGGTTGGGATACAGGTCGTAGCTCGCCTTCCACTCCTCGATGGCGTCTTCGTACGCCTCGACCCGGAAAAAGGCGCTGGCCTGTTCGTGGTGCTCATCTGCGCGCTGTCGGTCATCGGCCTGCGAGACGCCGGGGGCGCCCGCGACAGCCAGCCCGCAGGCGAGGGCCAATAGGCCGTATCTCATCGCGTACCTCTCTAATCCAAGATATCGCCCCAGCCGCGGTCCTTCTCTTCGGAGCTGGGCTGGGGATCGGGCTCTGGGTCGGGCTGGGGTTCGGAGCTCGAGCCGGAAGGGCGCTCTTGTGCCGGCCTCTGCCGCGCGGGTCGCGGCACGCCCTCGAGCTCGACTGTCGCCTCCGCGTCCTCATCGAGCGAAACCGACAGCGCTTCGTCCTGATAGGCGTCTTTTGCGATCGCGAGGGTGAGCTCGCCGTCCTCCCGCTCTCGCTCGATCTCGAGCGGCGTGTGCCCGAGCTCGTCGCCGCTGTCGGCATCCGTCACCCGCGCCTCGGGGGGAACCGAGTCGATCGCGATGGTGACAGTTTCGGGCGGGGCGGGCGCGGCGTCGAATGCGTCCTCGGCCTCCGCGAGCTCCTCCTCGTCCGGCTCGCTGCCGGCGTCCGGCGGCGCGGCCGCCGCCGCGCTCACATCTTCGTCAGGGTCCGCGGCGGCCGATGTTTCGTCCCCGCTTTCCTCCCCGCCGGCGAGCACGAACGCGCTCACCACGGCCGCGGCCGCGAGCGTCCCCCCGGTCGCCAGCCCGATGGTGATCCAGCGCCTAGGCGGGCCCTTTGCCGCGTCGCCGCGCTGTCCCGCCGCGCCGCCCAGCGTGGTCGGCGTCGGGCCCTGTGGCGGTTCGGTGTGCCCGGCCGGCGGCACCGTCGGCACGCGCGGCGGCATCGTGGAGCCGGCGAGCGGGCCCATCACCTCCACCACCTCGCGCATCGACTGCGGGCGATCGGCCGGATCCTTCGCGAGCATCCACGCGATGGTCGACGCGAGCTCGTCCGGGGCGGTCGGCGAAAACTCGGTGACGCGCGGCGGCTCCTGCATCATGTGCGCGGCGAGAAGCTCGCCGAGGCCCCCCTCGGTGAAAGGCGGTCGGCCCGCGGTCATCTCGAACATGATGCAGCCCGCCGAGTAGATGTCGCTGCGCCAGTCGAGCTCCGCAGACCCCCGGCACTGCTCGGGCGACATATACGTAGGCGTGCCCATGAGCGCGCCCGTCCGCGTCTTCAGGGAGACCGAGTTATCGCCCCCGAGCTTGGCGATGCCGAAGTCCAAAAGTTTGGCTCGCTCGCCGCCGGCGACCGCCGTGTCGGCGACGAGGAACACATTGTCCGGCTTGAGATCGCGGTGGATGATCCCGGTGGCGTGGGCGGCGGCCAGGGCGTCGGCGATCTGGCCGCCGAGCCGGGCGACCCGTTCTGGGGCGAGCGGCGCTTCGCGATCGAGCACGGCCTTCAAGGGCTCGCCCTCGAGGAGCTCCATCACGATGTAGGCGCTGCCGTCATCCAGATAACCGAAGTCGTAGATGTCGACGATACCCGGGTGGCTCACCCGCGACGCCGCGCGCGCCTCGTTGAAGAAGCGAGTGACCAGCTCGTCGTTTTTCGAATACTCGGGGAGCAGCACCTTGATCGCCGCCCGCTTCTCCATCAAGCCGTGCTCGGCGACGTAGACCTTCCCCATCCCGCCTTCGCCGAGCTCGCTCGTGACGGAGTAGTTTCCAACCTTGGTTCCCCGCATACGCCGCCCCCAAAGTACCAAACCTCCTGCCGGAAGCGTACCCCGGCAAAAGGGCGCCTATCACGGCTCGCCGACTGGGACGATCTGGCGGGGCGTGACGATTGCCCCGTCTACCGGGGTGCTCACGCGGCCGCCGCGCCACACCACGCTTCGCGCGACGGTCGTGTTTTCCTCGACCACAGCGTGATCGCCGATGACGGCGTCGGGACCCACGACCGCCCCCTCGCCGATGAAGGCGCGGCGCCCGATGTCCACGGGATGGTAAAGGAGAGCGGTGTTGGCGATGTGCGCGGTGGCGTCCACCCGCGCGATCGGCTCGGGCGGGTACCGCACGGAGGCGCCGCGCAGCAGGGCAAGATTGCTCTTGAAGTAGCGGGCCGGGGTCGAGTGCTCGGCGAAGTACGCGGCGTCGGCCTCGACGTAAGCGCCGACGGGCTCGCCGGCGCGCAGCCACGGCAAGTATCCCTGGCGGATCATGCAGGACTCGCCGTCCGGGAGCCGGCGGACCACCGACGGGCGCGTGACGTGGACCCCGCAGAACATGTGCTCGCCGCCTCCGAAGACGTCGCGCACCCTGGTTAGCCCCCCCTCTTCGCGCACCTTGAGGGCGCCCCAGTCCTGGGCGGCCGGATCGCGCCGCACGGCGAGCGTCCCCAGCGCCTCGGGGTCGCGCTCATGCGCGGCGAGCAAGGCGTCGATATCCAGGTCGAAGATGAGTTTGCCGTTTACCGAAATGAACGGCGCGTCGTCGCCGTGCGGATCGAGGAGGGGGAGCGCGTGCTTGAGGCCGCCGCCGGTGCCGAGGGGGAACGATTCGCGCGTGTACTGGATCCGCGCGCCGAACTCGTCGCCGTCGCCGAGCGCCCCCGAGATCAGCTCGCCATGGTGGTGAAGGTTGATGACGATGTCGCGGATCCCGTAGCGGACGAGCAGCTCGATGTTGTAGCGGACGATCGGAACGCCGCACACGGGGAGGAGGGGCTTGGGCAGCTCGCGGGACAGGGGCCCGAGTCGCTCGCTCAGGCCGGCGCATAGGATCATCGCGCGTGTCATGGGTCTCCTTTTCGTCTCCGCTCACCCGAGGGGCGAAAGCGCAGCATATCCCCGAGGTGGGCGCACCCCGCACGGGGGACACGCCGGCCGCTCCGCGCCGGGAGCAGGCGTCGCATCCTGTGGTAGCGTGGCGGTGCTATGAGGCTCGCTGTCATCGGAACGGGCTACGTCGGCTTGGTGGCCGGCGCGGGGTTTGCGGATTTCGGAAACGATGTGACGTGCGTCGACCGGGATGCCGAGCGCATCCGCGCGCTTCGCGCCGGCAGCGTACCGATTTTCGAGCCGGGGCTCGAGGATTTGGTCCAGAGGAACGCCAGGCGCGGGCGGCTCGCTTTCTCCACCGATACGCGCGAGGCGGTTGCCGGCGCCGACGCCGTGTTCATCGCCGTAGGGACTCCCGGCGCCGGCGGCGCGGATGCCGCCGATATCGATCAGGTGTTGGGCGCGGCCTCGGAGATCGCTCGGGGGCTCACCGCGCCCACGGTCGTCGTGACCAAGAGCACGGTGCCGGTCGGCACCTCGGAGCGCATCCGCGCCGTGATCGGTGCGGAGACGCACGTGCCGGTGGCGGTGGCGTCGAACCCGGAGTTCTTGAAGGAAGGCGACGCGGTCGGCGACTTCATGAAACCCGCTCGAATCCTCATCGGAGCCGACGACGAAGGCGCCATCGAGACCCTGCGCGCCCTTTATGCCCCGTTCGTCCGCACGAGCGATCGCGTTCAAATCATGGACCCGCGGTCCGCGGAGCTCGCGAAGTACGCCGCCAATGCGATGCTCGCCACCCGCATCTCGTTTATGAACGAGCTCGCTCTCATGGCCGAGACCGTAGGCGCCGACATCGAGCGCGTAAGGCGCGCGCTGGGCGCCGATCCTCGCATCGGGCCGAAGTTTCTGTTCCCGGGCCCCGGCTTCGGCGGCTCGTGCTTCCCCAAGGATTTGCGGGCGCTCCTACACACCGCGCGGGAGGCGGGCTCCTCGCTCCGTGTGGTGGAGGCGGCGCTGGAGGCCAACGAGCGGCAAAAGCGGGTGCTCGGCGCCCGGGTGCGCGCGCACTTCGGCCGAGAGATCGCCGGCGCGCGCGTCGCGCTGTGGGGGCTCGCTTTCAAGCCCGAGACCGACGACGTGAGGGAGTCGCCGGCCCTGGAGGTGGCGCGGGATCTGGCCGAGGCCGGGGCCGAGGTCGTGGGCTACGATCCCGAAGCGGGGTGGGCGGCGCGCGAGGCGCTCGGCGAGGCGCTCGAGCTCGCAAGCGACATGTACAGCGCCGCGCAGGGGGCCGACGCCCTGGTCCTCGTCACCGAGTGGCACGAATTCCGCAGGCCAGATTTTCGTCGCCTTCGCGAGGAGATGAAGCGGCCGGTCGTGTTCGACGGCAGGAACGTTTGGCACCCCGACGAGCTCGCCGCGCTGGGCTTCGCCTACTGCGGCATCGGTCGCCCGACCTCGTCACCCGGTCCGTAGCGCGGGAAGGCGCGGTCGCTCATGGTCAAAGGCATATGATGTCCAAATCGATGAACCGCTCCACCGCCGCAAAGCGCGCGCCTATCCGCACGGGGTGGGCTTTGCCCCTCGCCGCGGCGGTCGCCTTCGCCGGCGCGTGCTCGTTTCCGTTCACCACGCCGCAGCGCCAGCTCGACGCGGGCGAGACCGTGCTTCAGGGCTCCCTGGATCTGCCGGGGTTCGGGCTCATGCCGCGCGCCTCGGGCGGGCTCACGCACGGCGTCGGCGGAGGCGACATCGGAGTTCACCTGGGCACCTCCGCGTTCACGGGTCACGCGGGCGCGCACGGGCGCGTGTACCTCGATCCCGCCGTCATCTCGCTTCAGGGGACCGTCGCCACCAACTTGGTGTCGTTCGGTGACCTCGTAAGCTCCGATAACTTCGGATTTTTTACCTCGACGATGCGCATCGGCAACCTGCCGCGACCCTCGCGCGAAGGGAGTCCACAGATCTTTTACGGCGGATTCGAGGTCACCGGTTTCATCCCCTATCGGGAGACCTACGAGGGAGACTTCGAGCTGGGCAGCGGAGACTTCGGCACGCTCACCGGCGGCTACGGCGGTCTCGAGCATCGCGTCTCCGATGCGCTTCATCTTCAGGCGGAGGCTTCCGTGCGCGTTTTGGGCGTCGGCGTAGACGACGGGGCCGCGCTCGTCACCGGCCTGTTTTATCCCCAGGTCGGCATGAACCTTCAGTATACGTTTTAGGAGCATGCCAGGGCGGCGACGTGTCGCCGCGGTTTGCGACGACGGCGGCCACCCGCCCGAGCGCGACCGGTGGCCACGTTCGCCGCCGAGGGCGCTACCACGCCGCGAAGGCCGGATGTCCGGCCTTGACTGCCACGAACGTACCGCGAAGGCGCGCCGTCACGTCCTCGCCCGCGGTGATTGTCCCCTCGACCACGGCGCGCTTTTCCGTCACCTCCGCCGGGTGTGCGCGGATGACGAGGTCCCGATCCAGCGGCGTAGGGCGCGTGAGCTCGATCTCGAACTTCGCCGTCACCGTGGTGGGCGGCGTCTCGCTCC